>JAGQZV010000081.1 GCA_020435295.1 Bdellovibrionales bacterium
CCCGATTTTTCGAGCGACAAGGTACCGAGGGTAAGAATCGCAACCGCATTGACAAACAAGCCAGAAAAACAATAAACCCCGAAAATAGTACTAAACCAGTGAGGTTCCACAGACATAATCCAGTCCACACTGGCTACACTGAAGCTAAAGGCAAAAAACACCAGAAAGCCTGCGGCCCAGCCCGCAGCGCGGCCGAGCGACGCGCGAGTGGCTTCCACTTCAAGTTTGCTTGTCGCCCTCACCAGCATCCACCCAATCGCTAGCCACCCCCCAAAAATGACAACCGTGCGCAGTAGTACGAACGGGAGATTCAAATATGAGGACTTACTCGAAAGAATGGCGTCTTTCTCCACCAGCGCGTGGTGGGTCCACTCATATAGAGTGTGTGAGCCCAAAACCAGGACGGTAAGCATCACGACCGCCCCAACGGGCAGGTAGGCCGCCATACTCTGCGCGACTTTTCGCAACGGAAGCCCCCAGCTGGCATTGGCGACCACTTGAATAGCCACCAAAAAAAGCCCACCCAGCGACACTGACAAAAAGTAGTAGTTATTCAGAAGAAGGCCGATCCACGTGTTTACAGGGGCCAGCCAAAATCCGCAAAGAAGTGAAAGTGCGCCTACGCCACAAAAGACATATGCAGTTCGCTTCCATCCAGGGCTCAATTCAAATTGCCTCTTAAGCATCCTTATTCCTTCTTCATTTCCATAACGTAGTATGCGATGGCCCAGCGATCCTCTGGCAGAATCTGTGTTCCGTGCTCGGCCATTGCACCAGAACCGACGGTAATGACATGAAAGATGCGGCCGGCCGGGTAGCCTTTAAGACGTTTGGTGTGGAAGGAGGGCGGGTTTGGGAACTTGGGAATCAAAGGCCCATCCCCTTCCCCCGTTTGCCCATGGCAAGACACGCAATAGTGCCCGTACATTTCCTTACCGCGCTTGAGCACACTTTCATCAGCGGAAACAGGGCTTTTCAATTCGCGCCCGGCCCGCTCTGCATCAGCGTCGCTTCGCCCGTAGTAGTATGGCATTTGTCCCCGAGCGATTGTTCCAAGTACAGGCGGCAGCTGCGTTTTTCCGTCGGGCGTATTCGGGTTTTCAGAAAAGGCCTCGTACGCTTGCGAATGCACCATCTCATCAAATATCTCCCAACCCTTTTCCTTCGGGCTTCGACTGCAGGCGCACAGTGCAAGAAGCGCTAAGAACAGACAAATTGCTTTCATTTCTCCACCTCGGAATAGCCGATCGAGATGGCTCCGCAGTCTTTAAGAAGTTGAATCATGGCGTCGCGGGGAATGCGTGCATCTGCGACTTCAAGCGCGATAACAAACCGGTCATTTGTTGTTCCCTCGACAAAGAGCTCGGGTTTCTTGCCCCAATACAGTCGACTCCTAGCAAAAAACACACCCACCGTAATAAGCCCACCCAACAAAACTGTAATCTCGAAGGCTACAGGAATAAAGGCAGGGAATGAATTGAAGGGTTTGCCCCCAACATTAATGGGCCAATCAATGCTCGACGTCCAAATCTGCAGCCACATTGCAAGCAGACACCCCAACGCACATGCCAAGAAACATACTATAGGGAGCCTGCTTCGTTTTATCCCCATTGCTTCGTCGAGTCCATGGACGGCAAAAGGGGTGTAGGCATCATAGATGCTGATTTCTTTTTGTCTGGCACCTTTCACGGCTCCGAACAGTTGTTGTTCATCGGTGAATTCTGCAACCATTAGGGTTTTAAGCATGCCCTGCTCCCTTACCGAAATGAAGCACCGACTTGATCTCTCCCAAGGAAATCATAGGTAGAAGCCGAATAAACAATAGGAAGCAGGTAAAAAACAGTCCGAAAGTTCCCAGGAAGGTGCCTTTCTCAACCCACGTCGGCGAATACATCGCCCAGCTCGACGGTAGAAAATCCCTATGAAGTGAAGTAGTAATAATCACAAATCGCTCAAACCACATTCCAATATTCACAAAAATAGAGATGATAAAAATCAACGTCGGATTGGTCCTAACCGCCTTGAACCAAAGCACCTGCGGGACCGCGATATTGCAGAAAACCATGGTCCAAAATGCCCACGCATACGGGCCTGTGGCGCGATTGATAAAAACAAAACGCTCGTAAGGATTGGCACTGTACCAGGCAGTGAAAAACTCCGTCATGTACGCAAAACCCACCATCATTCCGGTCAGAAGGAGCACCTTGCACATCGCCTCCAAATGATTCACCGTGATGTAGGACTCCATAGCCATTACCTTGCGGGTGATGATCATAAGGCTTAGAACCATTGCAAACCCGGAAAAAACGGCCCCAGCCACAAAATAGGGTGGGAAAAGTGTTGTGTGCCATCCCGGGATGACTGCGGTTGCGAAATCCATGCTTACAATTGAATGCACCGACACAACCAAGGGTGTCGCCAAACCTGCCAAAATCAGGCAGAGAATTTCGTACCGGTGCCAGCATCTAGTGGAACCGTTCCAGCCCATACTGAGAAAACCATATAAACGACAACGCCAAGCGGTCTTAACTTTGTCCCTCGCAGTAGCCAGATCCGGAATGAGGCCAATATACCAAAAAGTCAGTGAGATAATAAAATAGGTGCTGATCGCAAAAACATCCCATAGTAGCGGAGAACGAAAATTCACCCATAACGTCCCTCGAGTGTTCGGGTACGGAAACACCCAGTACGCCAGCCATGGTCTGCCCATGTGGATGAGCGGAAAAAGAGCGGCACAAATGACGGCAAAAATCGTCATGGCCTCAGCTGCCCTATTAATGGATGTTCGCCATTTTTGGCGAAAGAGTAACAAAATGGCAGAAATCAGAGTCCCGGCGTGCCCTATCCCGACCCAGAAAACAAAATTAGTGATATCCCACGCCCAACCGACAGTTTTGTTTAACCCCCAGACACCGATTCCAGTCGCGATCTGGTACCACACCATCGCAAACCCGATAGCAAACGCAATAAACGCAATAACAAAGGCCCCATACCAACCGCGTGTTGGTTTGCCCTCTAACGGGGCAAGAATCTCATGAGTAACCTGCGAGTAGTTTTTCTCGCCCTCCACTAGCGGTTTGCGAAATTTTGACGTTGCCCCGCTCATCCCTTGTCTCTCACTTTCGTCATAAAGCTTACTCTTGGCCTCACGTTTAGTTCTTCCAAAAGGACATAATTTCGCGGACTCTTCACCGCTTTGGAAATAGGACTCTCCGGATCGTTTAAATCGCCAAAAACGATTGCGTCAGACGGACAACTTTGCTGACAGGCAAGTTTGATGTCACTGTCCTTGAGTGGTCGTTTTTCCTTTTTGGCGCGAAGCTTTCCTTCTTGGATGCGCTGAATGCATAGGGAACACTTTTCCATCACACCGCGCGTGCGGACCACGACGTCAGGATTTAGAACCATGCGTTCCATCGGGTCTTCATGCGGGTAATTGAACCAATTAAAGCGCCTAACCTTATACGGACAGTTATTGGCGCAATAACGAGTCCCGACGCACCGGTTATAGACCTGTTGGTTCAGTCCATCCGAACTCTGCACAGTTGCCAAAACGGGGCAGACGGTTTCGCATGGTGCGTGGTCACAATGAGCACAAAAAATGGGCTGGTGTACAACCTCCGGCGTATCCTCAGCTCCTGAATAATACCTATCCAAGCGAATCCAGTGCATCTCTCGTCTATTCTTCACTTCCTCGCGCCCAACCACCGGTACATTATTTTCTGCCTGACACGATACTAAGCATCCTGAACACCCGGTGCAGCGATTCAGATCGACGGCCACTCCCCACGCGTGTTCACCTTTTGGTAACCCGTTCCACATCGATTCTTGCGGCATCCGTTTCTTATTCCCAGCGCCCGGATCCTTGCGATAGGCCGCAAGACTCGTTTCGCGAACGATGTCGCGCCCCTCCATGCTGTGATGGGTCTGAGTCGACGCAAGTGAGTACCGTTGCCCGGTCGCTCTAAGCGTAACCGGAAGTCCTTCCCGCACAAGGTACCCTTCACTCAGCGAGAGAAGAGGGAAAACGTTGGCTCCAACTCCGTCGCCGGCCGGTCCACAAACCTCACGCCCGTACCCAACGGCAACTGCAACCAAATTCTCTGCCCCCCCGGGCTGCACCTGCACCGGAAGAGAAATCTTTGTATCACCCGATTGAATTTCTACGACCATCCCTTCTTCGAGTTCCAGTTTCTTCGCCGTTGCAACGCCGATTTGGGCGTAGTTGTCCCAGGTCACCTTAGTCACCGGATCTGGCATTTCCTGCAACCAGGGATTGTTGGCGAAGCTTCCGTCACGAAGGGAGATTTTCTCGTACACGAGCAGCTGCAGACCGTCGTCATTAGAAGCTTTCGGTAGCGTGATAGCTCCCCCAACATAAGATCCCGAATCGGGCGTAGACGCGACCGGAGAAAGCCCATCATGCAACGACTTGTCCCAAAACTCGCGAAAGGCGCTAAGTCCCTTGCTCTTCGAATAAATCTGCGCACGCCATGTGTCTTGAATAAATTGGTAGTAGCTCGAATTTACCCCACTCCACACCAAAAGGCTTTCCTGCGCAGTCCGGGTAGCACGTAGCGGCTGAATAGTGGGCTGGGCAATCGCGTACGATCCGCTTGCAAGCTCAAAGTCATTCCAAGACTCTAGGAAATGGTTTCCCGGGCAGACGTGCGTGCAGTGCACCGCGGTTTCTGTCCTCTCTCCCGAGAGGGAGACCCGTAGCGGCACCTTGGCCATTGCCGTACGAAAGCGCTCGCCCGCCCGATAGTTGTAAACGGGGTTGGTATCTAGGAACAAAAGCGCGCCGACTTTTCCCTGCTCCATTTCAAGAATAAGCTCATCAAGTGAATCCCTCACTGCCGGAAGCGGAGTTCGCTTGGGAACTAACACAGTCTTCCCAAAATTCCCCAAAAGTTGATTAATTTGATTCACGATGACCTGAGCATCCAGTTGATTTAGATCACACAGCAGCGCAGATTTTCCACGTTTTTCCCAAAGCTCATTAGAAATGCGGTTTACAATGCCGGACTCGGAAGCTGATATCTGAACCGGCTGCACTGTTTTTCCAGCGCGACTCGCAATGTTCTGAGCAATTCCTGATAACACCCGCCGAAGCGCCTGTGGGCTCAGGGGAATTCTCTCATCAGCATTAGATCCAGTAAGCGACATCCTGGACTCAAGTTGGACGTGCCGCAAAAAATGAGTCCCGTTCAAACTTCTAGCTTTGCTGTACTGCTTGGACAAACCGACTGGATCTATCCAAGAGCCTAGGAAATCCACCTCGATGCCGACGACTAATTCGGCACTGTCCAATCGATAGCTCGGCAGCGTGGCTCGCCCATGTGTCTTGCCAAGAGCGGCTAGCGCAGAAGATCGGGAGAAAGGCTCAAAACCAATCAGCTCTACATTTCCATTTTTCGACTGAAATAACTGTAGAACCCTCTTGGTGGACGGACTAAACGTGGGTTTGGCCAGCACGACGACCTTTTTGCCCCCGGCGTTACTTGATCGTAGACTTTCAAGTATAGACCTATCGACTTCTTCCCAGGAGGCAGGTTTTCCATTTACTTGCGGCCCGCTGTGACGACTAGAATCGTAGAGAGAAAGAACCGATGCCTGCCCCACTGCACAAAGTCCCCCTAGAGAGGGACAATCCGGATTGCCTTCCGCCTTAATGGGACGCCCTTCGCGCGTCTTGATGAGCATCCCGCATTTCGCTGTGCATCCAGAACAAGTCGTGGCATACCAGTTCGCAATTCCCGGGACGATTTCAGGGTATTTTTTGAGATACGTCACTGCCTTCTGAACAGGAATCCGATTGCAGGCAGTTAGCAGTGGCACGGTCGCGACGCTAAATCCCAGGATAGAGAGAAAATCCCTCCGCGTTTTGCTTCCCGATAGCAAATCAAAGTGCCCCTCAGGAAACTCAGCTCCCCCAGAGGCCGGCTTTTTCT
Organism: Bdellovibrionales bacterium; assembly: GCA_020435295.1. Lineage (GTDB taxonomy): Bacteria > Bdellovibrionota > FAC87 > UBA2466 > JACKAF01 > JACKAF01. Next base: position 5,955 of record JAGQZV010000081.1, read on the forward strand.
GATCCACACTCTGCCAATATTCACGTTCCATTTGAGATCTCTAAAACCTTTCTACTAATAATGGCACTTATTACAGTCGCCCCCAGCCATTGTTCGCTGATCATGCGGGGGGGCAAGCCCCTGTGCCCGGTGGCACTCCAGGCACCAGCCCATTGTTAACGGGGCGTGTTGCCTCATTCGGGTCATCGACTCCACTGGCCCGTGGCACTGCTGGCAACTTACCCCGGCGGTAACATGTTGGCTGTGATTAAAATAACTAAAGTCTGGGAGCTGATGGATACGGATCCATTCGATCGGATCTTTATTATCCAAGGCTTCCTTAATCTTCGCAATTTCCGGTGAATCCTTCTTAATCTCGGAATGGCAATTCAAACAAAGTTGGGTGGGCGGGATTCCGGCATGTCGCCCCCTTTCTGCACCATAATGACAATACCGACAGGAAATCTTGTTCTCACCTGCGTGAACCTTATGCGAAAAATTGATGGGCTGATCGGGCTCATACCCCTGCGTGTTTCCCATTTGCCGCGCTTCCTTCGCTGCACCAAACACCAGAAGCACTGCCCCGATGCCAAGAGCTCCAAAAAGAATACTCCGGTTAAAAATCATTCTCGTCTCACTTCACCTGCCGAATCTTTTTCCGATCATAGTTCCAGATCACAATTTGCCATGAGCGCCAAATGTAACTGATTGGCAATACAAGAAAGTGAACCAGTCTAGTAAACGGTAAGATGCCTAAAATGAGGTACGCGTTGACCAAATGCAATTTCACAAGCGGCGGCATCCCCGCAACCAGACCGATATTGGGCTCTAAAATGAACAGCGAACGAAGATAGGGAACAAGCGCACTGGCATACCACATAGCCCCCCACCGGTGGACCACGGCAATCCCCACGCCGCTGGCAACTTGAATTAGAAGCAGAAGGAGAATAAAGACGTCCATTTTTGTCGTAACTGCTCGAATTCGAGCCCGACTAGCTCGACGTCGAACAAGGAGCACGAGCCCGACTAGCGCCATTAGACCAAACGTTAAGGCAGAAGTTTCCATTACCAAGAGACGCCAAGATACGTTGCCAAATGCAATGACTTCTTTTGGAAAAAGAAACCCCAACACGTGGCCCAGTAGCACCATCAAGATTCCATAATGCCACGCAGTAGACCCCCAAAAGAGTTCTTTCTGCTCCAGGAATTCCGATGACAATGAGGAGAACTTGTAGCTGCCCCCAAAATACCGATACAGCGAAACCGATAACTCTATCCCGAGTGCCACGTAGGGTAAAATGGCAAAAAGAATCAGATCACTCATTTTCTACCTCCGGAAAGGGCTCCGGCTCACCAAAGTCCTGCACAAATACTCTATCCACGGTCTCCAGCGCAAAACGATAGGCATTCGCCTTTTCAGGATTCTTATCGAAGCTTTCAATCATTTTTCGGACTGCGGGATGAACCATTTTCTTAACCAAATCCTCCCTCTCGACCCTATCCTGCATTAGCGGCAACAGATTCAGAACGTTTGGCAAGTGATCGGGCAGCTCGGTCCCCCATCGGTTTTGAACGGCGTTGTGTGCCCGCGAGAGATGCACCAGCATCTCGCCCCGCTTGTAGTCTTCGCCAAACAGCACATAACCCACGTCAAGATGGCATACTGCGTTCACGTCGAATGTAGCCGTATATACTTCCTCAAGTCGTTCGGGGTTGTTCTTTTTAATATATTCATCAAAACCTTCAAACGATGTGTCCCCGTACGCCGAAAGTAGCTCGCAACACTTCGCCACGTCGTCCTTTATCTCTGCAGTGGGATAGTTCAACACTCTCCCCAGACAGGGATACAGTTCTGGCGCCCTCAAGCTACATTCTTGATGGTTGTTCTGTGAATCCAAAACCAGTATCTCCTTGTTCAACAAGAACCATTTTTGTCATTTCGATCGCTTCCTCGCGATGAGCAGGAGGAATTACAAAGCGTTCCTCCAGCGGGGCAAGGGCCGTTAAACGATAAATATCGTCCGCAATCTTCGGGGTAAGCCCCACCTCGGTCAAAGCTTTTTCAACCGCATTAATGTCGCCGACTGTCTCTTTCCTGCGGTGGATGCGTACCGCCATCATCTTTTTTAAGACCTCTCGAATCGTTCCCTCGTTGCCCGCAGAAAACAAAGAGGCCAGGTACTTGATTGGAAGTCTCGATTTCTCGATTGTCGTAAAATACGCCTCGTCCGATGTATCGTAGAGATCCTGTTCCATCTTGCCTAAGATAGGCAGCAACGGTGGGACGTAAAAAAGCATCGGAAGCGTGCGGTACTCCGGATGGAGCGGCAAGGCCATTTTCCATTCTTTCACAAACTTGTAGACCGGAGAGTGTTGAGCGGACTCGATCACAGAATCATGAACACCATTTGCACGGGCAGCTGCAATTACTTTAGCGTCGAACGGATCCAGAATCATTTCTCTGTGCGCTTCGACCAACTTATCCTCATCGGCATGTGCCACTTTTTCAATTTGATCGGCATCGTAGAGTAAGACACCTAAGTAGCGAATTCTACCCACACAAGAATGCATGCAGGCTGGAATCTGCCCAGACTCTATTCGAGGGTAACAAAGCAAGCACTTCTCGGACTTTCCAGTATTCCAGTTATAAAACACTTTCTTGTACGGGCATCCCGAGACACACATTCTCCAACCACGACACTTCTCCTGATTGACTAGAACTACTCCGTCCTCACCCCGCTTGTAGATGGCTCCCGACGGGCAACTAGCCAGACACGAAGGGTTTAAGCAGTGGTTACAAATACGAGGCAGATACATCATCACAAGACGCTCCACCTGAAATAGATCGTCTTGCTCCTGCTGTGTAAGGCGCTCCAAGTTCGGATCTTTTCTGGCGTACAGCGGCGAGCCGCCAAGATCGTCATCCCAATTCGGACCAGCCTTGATCTCCATCTCCTTTCCGGTGATCAGCGACACTGCCTTTGCAATTGGCTGATCGTCGCACTCAGGAGCGGTAAACAGATCCTCATATTTGTACGTAAACGGCTCGTAATAATCGTCAATGACCGGAAGGTTCGGGTTATGAAAAATATTCTTAAGCCCCCTGAACTTACCACTCCCTTTCAGGGAGACTTTACTGCCATCTTTTGTCCACCCGCCTTTGTAGTCTTCTTGATTCTCCCAGCGGTGCGGGTAGCCAGTGCCGGGTTTTGTCTCAACGTTATTCCACCACATGTATTCGGCACCTTTGCGGTCAGTCCAGTGGTTTTTGCAAGCAATGGAGCACGTGTGGCACCCTATGCATTTATCGAGGTGGAACAAGATGGATATTTGCGATCGTACGTTCACGGTGGCTCCTAAAACTTAACCTCAGTCATTTTCCTGACCATGATGTGGGTATCCCGATTACAGCCAGTTGGTCCCCAATAATTGAAGTGATAAGTAAACTGCGCATACCCGCCGAGCATTAAATTAGGCTTTAGATGAATCCGGGTGAGCGAGTTATGCCCTCCGGCACGTCGATTGGGGCGAGTTTGAGACTTTGGCACCGAATGGGTTCGCTCTGGTGAATGGTACTGGATGCAAACTCCCTTCGGAATCCGCGCACTCACGATGCAACGAGTGCACACAACACCATTGTCATTGTGGACTTCAACCCAGTCATTGTCCTCTATTCCCAAGACGGCCGCATCCGCTTCACTCATCCAAAAAGGTTCACACCCCCTGGAGAGAGTCAACATTCTCAAAGTATCTCCGTAGGTAGAATGGATGTGCCACTTACCGTGGGGGGTTAGGAAGTTAAGACGAAGCGAGGTGGACTCATCCTCAGGTTTTGTCACGTCCAAGTCCCCATACATCGCAATTGCCGGTCTTGGCTTATAGGTGGGCAAGTGTTCCCCAAAAGCGCGATAGCCCTCATGATCAAGATAGAGGCTTTGCCGACCCGTTAGCGTACGCCAAGGTACGAGACGATCCACATTGTAAGTGAAAGCCGAATAGGTACGGCCCTCCTCGATGATTCCCGACCAGACGGGGCTGCACAATAGACGCGTGGGTTTAGCAACCAGATCCGCGAATTGAATGCGAGTACTACGCGACTTTTCCGCGAGATCCGCCAATTTCAAACCCGTCTTCTTTTCCATGGTTTGGTAGGCTCGGTACGCCAGTTCACCATTCGTTTCTGAGGCCAGGTGAAGAACTGCATTGCAAGCGTGAACAGCCTCCTTCAAGGATGGGTACTTCTGTCCATCCAGCTCCACAGTGGGATGAGTGGTGAGCATTGCCTTATAAAAGTCCTCGGTTTCGTAGCTAACGCCGTGAGCGCCTAAGCCTTTGGCCGCGTTTGGACCAAGCGCAATAAAACGATCGTAGATTTTTGTGTAATCACGCTCCACCACGGCTAGCTTGTACATCGACTTACCCGGGACCGGCTCACATTCCCCCTTTGCCCAATCTTTGATCTCTGGCTGCGCCAACTCGTCAACCGTGTCATGTTGCAGAGGTACGGTGTGAAGATCTTTTCTGGGGGTAGGAAGATGGCGCTTTGCCGTTTCCTGAGTTTTCTTTGCGATATCTCTAAAGATATTCCAGTCGGACTTTGACTCCCAGACCGGCGGAATCGCTGCTGTAAGTGGGTGGATATACGAATGCATATCCGTTGAATTGAGGTCAGACTTCTCGTACCAAGAGGCGGCAGGGAGAACGATGTCCGAGTAGAGCGCACTCGTATCCATCCGAAAATTGAGGTCCACGACCAGATCCATTTTTCCAGACGGGGCTTTCTCGTGCCACTTAACTTCACCGACGTGATCTTTACCGGATTCTTGGGCGACTTTGTTAGTATGGGTCCCCAAATAGTGCTCCAAGAAAAACTCATGCCCTTTGGCGCTCGACATGAGTGCATTTCCCCGCCAGATGTACCAGACTCTAGGGAAGTTCTCCGGGGCATCGATGTCTTCGATCGAAGGGGTCACCTTTCGATCGATGATCTGCTTTAGAGCGTGCTTTTTGATCTCCTCACCGTCCTTGGCGCCCGCGGCGATCGCTTCATCGCACATATCCAGACTGTTCTTGTTAAATTGCGGAAAAAATGGGAGCCACCCACAACGAACGGCTTTAGCGTTGAGATCAGCGGCATGCCCTTTTGTGATTGGGTGTTTCTCCGGGGAGGCGTTGATATCATTGTACGGCCGCTCGTAGCGCCACTGGTCTGAGTGCATGTAATGCCAGGACGGTGCATTTTGAACTCGGACGGGCCCCATCCAGTCACGCGCGAGGGCAATATGCGACCAAGAGGGCATCGGCGCCAGCTTCTCCTGCCCCACATAGTGGTTTAAGCCTCCGCCGTTCTTACCAACGCAGCCACAGAAAATCAGCGCATTCATCGCCGCGCGATAGAGCAGATTCGCGTGGTACCAGTGATTCACACCCGCACCAATGATGACGCTGCATTTGCCTTGGGTACGCTCTGCCGTTGTCGCCCACTCTCTGGCAAATTGGATGACAGTTTCTTTGGAAATGCCCGTAATCTTCGATTGCCAAGCTGGGGTGAAGCCGGCGTTTTCGTCGTCATAGCTCGCGGGGTACTCTCCTGGCAAACCGCGATTCACTCCGTACTGAGCCAGCAGCAAGTCATAAACAGTGGTTACGGGTACCTTTCCCTTTGCGGTATCAACATAAATGATGGGGACACCGCGCAGGCTGGTTTGGTTATTTGTAAAATCAATGATCTCAACGCTTAGAGATTCTTTGCTGCTTTCCAGCAGAGACAGCGCTGGTGCAATATCGGTTCCATCCTTCCCGTCCTTAAACTCCAGATTCCACTTGCCCTGCTCCTTTTGCCAACGATGCCCCACTGCACCCTGCGGCATTGCCGGTTTTCCGGTACCTTCATCCAGAACCAAGAACTTCCAATCTCCGTTTTCCTCATCCTTATATTTGCCAATTCGATTAGCACGCAGAAAGGCACCCGCTTCGTAACCAGACTCTGTCTTATTCAGCTCCACAAGAAACGGGCAATCGGAGTAACGTTTTAGATAATCCAAAAAATACGGCGTTTTTTTCTTTTCGTGAAACTCGGAGAGAATCACGTGATTGGCCGCGAGCCAGAAGGCGCCATCTTGGCCCGGGTTAATGGGGACCCACTGGTCGCCAAACTTGGCTACCTGGTTGAAGTCCGGCGCAAAAACTACCATCTTGCTCCCATTGTGGCGCGCTTCGGCGACAAAGTGGCAATCAGGCGTCCGAGTCATGTTTAGGTTGGCACCCATGACGGCAATGAATTTGGAGTTAAACCAGTCCGCAGATTCTGCAACATCAGTCTGCTCTCCCCACGTTTCGGGAGAGGCGTTCGGAAGATCACAGTACCAGTCATAAAAGCTAAGATTGACTCCTCCCATCAACTGCAAAAATCGAGAACCGGCCCCGTAACTAAGCATCGACATGGCCGGGATGGGAGAAAACCCAGTTATTCGATCGGGACCATGTTCCTTAACGGTATGAATATTTGCTGCAGCAATTATCTCCAACACTTCGTCCCAGTGGGCCCGCCGAAACCCACCTTTTCCACGTGCGCGTTGGTACCGCGACCTCAAGTCTGGTGAGCTTTGAATGTGTTTCCACGCATCTACGGGATCAGCGTGCTTTTTCTTCGCCTCTTTCCAAATGTCGATAAGCGCGCCACGAACATAGGGGTACTTCACGCGAATGGGGCTGTAGAGATACCAGCTAAAAGAAATCCCGCGCTGACAGCCTCGTGGTTCATACGGAGGGATTTCCGTATTGATGATGGGGTAATCCAGAGCCTGAGTTTCCCAGGTCACAATCCCTTCTTTTACTGCAATATTCCACGAACATCCCCCAGTGCAATTTACGCCATGTGTGGAACGCACGACTTTATCGTGTTGGAATCGATTTCGGTAAAACTCCTCCCACCTGCGTGTCTGCGGCGAGATGATGTCGGTTATCCAGCTCATTCTGACTCCCCTATTGTGGGACGGGATGACTTTCGTCGACGGTTACGCCAAGACAAGTCTATGGCTCCAAATCCGAGAAACAGACCAATCAATCCCAAAAAGACAAATTTCTTTTGTGCCCCTTTTCCCGCGGGGCCTTCCCGATCCATTTTGAGAAGAAAGCTTTTCAGCTGGTAGACCTCAGCTTCAGTCAGGGCCTTTCCGGCATAGACTTGATCCATTACGGGAAAGGCGATCTTGGTCAGGACCTTGGAAAGCCCTTGATCATTGTAATTTGAGTAACTCTGAGTCAGATCAGGCCCCAACGTACCTCCCCCAAGTGGGCCCGCGCTCCCTGCGCTATGGCACTGAATGCAGGCTGGCCCACCCGCGGCTAAGGCAACTTCGCCGGAGAACAACTGGCCGCCACGGTGGATCTCGTCTCCGGTCGCCTCCAAGGCGGATTTTGAAGCAATGGCCTTCTCAAGGCCTTGCCCGCCGGACTTAATAAAATCCAAGAGCGCAAGCACGTCTTCATCCGATAGGTCTTGGTCTGGCATTTTTTTCTTGCGGTACTTATTGAAGAGTTCTACGGCGATGGGGTCGCCAGCATTTATCACCGTCTGGGACTCCCGGATAAAGCGCATCATCCATTTTTGATCCCGTCGCTCCGTCACCCCTTTTAGATCCGGCCCGACATCGTCCCCGCCTCCTATTGTGTGGCAGCTACTGCACTTCTTGTCGAAGTACTCCACCGGATCGAATGCCTGGACGCCACCGCAGAGCAGCATCAGCGCGAGGACTAAGCTAAGTCGGTTCTTCATGTCTTGACCCACAGCCATCGGTTTGCATAGGGATAGGATAAGATCCTGGAAGTAAACAGGTAATGAGGCACGTCAAGGAAGAGTTTGAAATTTATCAACTACTTTGGTGGCAGCGCGGAATCAGGTGCAGAATCTTGCTTTTCGGAAGGTAGCATAGCTTTGAGCGCTCGATCGCGCGGGCGGAGTATTCAAACGGAGTTTGCGTCACCAAAAAGTCCATCCCAAGCACAGGTTTGCTGTCTGCCGAAATCGTTCTGCGGAAATTTGGCTCGCCACTCTTAAAGAACTCAATCCGTCCTTCACAAAGCAGGTAGGCACCCATGGGCTGGTGATTTTCATAATACACAATCTGACCGGGCTGAAAGACAAGAATTTGTCCATAGGCCAACAGGTCGGCCCATTTTTGCTGGAT
>JAGQZV010000082.1 GCA_020435295.1 Bdellovibrionales bacterium
CGGTAAGCTTAGATAGCCTTTCGTTGACGGCCTCGAGATCTGGAATCCGATCCCCGTGGATATGAAGTGCCTTCAAACCATCGTTGAAGGCTGGAAAGGCTTGGTGGTCCCGGCATCCCTCTAGGTTTTGATACACGGTTTGCCAGGCCCCGTGTTCGGCTTGGTCAAAGTTTCGGAAGACTTGCGTTTTAAGTGCTTGGATCACAGGACACCGCGCCTTTTCTGATCTCGCTCGATCGATCGAAACAGGGCACCGAAATTTCCTTCACCAAAAGACAGGTGGTTTTTTCGCTGAATTATTTCGATGAAGATCGGGCCGATTAGGTTACGTGTAAAGATTTGCAGCAAGTAGCCCTTTTCATCGCCATCGATAAGGACGTTTAGCCGTTCCAATTCTTTTTTGTCTTCCGTGACATTCGGGACACGATCGTAAACGGTGCGGTAATACCCTTCGTCAATATCTAGCGTTTCAATTCCGCTTCCTTCCAATTGGTGGAGTGTACTTAGGATGTCGTTCGTCAAGAACGCTAAGTGCTGGATTCCCGGACCATTGTATTCGCGAAGATATTCGTTGATTTGAGAGGCACTCTCAGTTCCCTCGTTGATGGGGATACAAAATTGGCCACACGGCGACCGCAGTGCGAAAGACTGGAGTCCGGTTTCTTCCCCGCGAATGTCAAAGTAGCGAACTTCCGTAAAGCCGAATATCTCTTGGTAGAAATCTGCCCAGCGACGAAGCTCGCCTTTCGCCACGTTATTTGTCAGATGATCAATGGTTACAAAGCCCTTGCCAAGTTCAATCGCGGGGGCTTCCAAAGGGATAAAGCCCATCGATGTGTATAAGTTGCGTTGAGGTTCAACAAAGTAAATAAGGCTATTGCCAATTCCGTATACTGCAGGGACCGGGCGGCCCTGGTTTGCAAAGTCCCCGAGCGGACACGGCTTGGCTCCCCGCGCGCTTGCTTTGCCCAGCGCGCGCGACGAATCCTGCACCCGCCACCCCATCGAGCAAATGGACGGGCCGTGAGTTTCGGCAAATCCTTCAGCGAAGGTGTTGGCCTGCCGATTGACTAAAAAATGAATGTCGCCTTGCGCGTAGAGATCGATAGCTCGATCTACGTGGGTATGTGTTTTTGAGAATCCGAACGCGCGGAAAAGAGCGTCGAGGCGCTCCGGTTCCGGGGAAGCGAATTCTACAAACTCAATGCCACAAAGTCCTATCGGGTTGCTGAGATCCATTGTTTCTCCGGTAAGAGCCTACTTTCAAAAGGTATCTAGAGTCTTAGCGAACCACAATTTGACAAATATCAAGCTCGACGCGGAAGCGCGCCCACGGATCGGCCGTCCGCGATACCCTGAAGCTTGTCGGCGGCTACGACGTAGATTTCGCGCCCAACTAGATCGATAAAGCCATCGTCTCGGAATTCCGAAAGGCAACGCACCGCGCTCTCTAGCACGGTGCCCGAAAGTGTCGCGATCTCCTCTCTTTTCAGGGGGATGTGCAAGCGCGATCCGCTGGGGGCTTGGTTCCCAAAGCGTTCGTTCAGGGCTAGCAGCGTTTGAGCGACGCGTTGCCGCACGTTTTTTTGCGAAAAAGCGGAAATCGTTTCCTCTTGGGCCTGAATTTCTGAGGCAAGGCTTTGTAACAAACGTCGCGCCAAATGGGGCGATCGTTCCAGGAGTTCGAAAAAACTCTTCTTCTCCAAAAAGCAGACTTCGGCGGGTTCTAGTGTCTCTGCGCTGACCGTGTAGGTCTTTTCAGTCAGCAGAGACTCTGTTCCCATCACGCCCCCCTCCGCTACAAGGCGAATGGTTTGCTCTCGTCCCGATTCGTTGACATTGAACAGGCGGAGTTTCCCGCGATGTACACAGTGCACACCTGAAGCAAGTTCGCCCCGCGTGAAAACTCTTTGGCGTTTCTTGTAATGTTGCACCGATCGGCACGCGTTTAGCTGCGCGAGCTCATCGGGTGTAAGCCCGGCAAACAGGCTCCCGTTTCGAACCGCGCAATCTTGGCAGTTGAGACTTTCGTGGCACTCCATGTCCTAGTCAGTCAATACGGGGCGGGAGAGCCCGTCAAGCGGACGCTTCGTCGTGTATCCGGACTGCAATTTTCGGCGGCGACGCGTTTTGGGAGCTAGCCCGCCCTGAGAGCAACGGTCCAGAATTTGCTTGGTTTTGATGCATGGCAATTCTGCGTGTTTTTGTTTTGTTATGTCTTTCTCTGGCGGGACGGGTTCTAGCAAATGAGACCTTGGAGCTACCGGTGCAGATGCACAAGGTACTGGATGTCCCCGGCATCCGCCGCGTAGCGGTTGCCAGTCGAAAGATTCTTGCCGTGCGTGCCTTGCCCCCGCAACAGGTATTGCTGACTGGGCGCCAAGTAGGTGAGACAGTCGTTACGCTCTGGACGCACGCGGAACAGAGGACAGTGTTGGTACGAGTACTGCCTGCGGGAAGTCTGTCCGGCGAGTTGGGGAGCTCAGTGGCTAGAATCCGACTCGAATTTCTGGAGCTTGAACAAAACTTTCTTTCCGATCTCGGCATCGACTGGCCAGAACAACGCGCCTTTTCTGTCGGGGTGCAAGGGCCTCCCTGGGGAGTCAATCTGACCACCTCTTTTGGCAGTTTGGACGGTTTGTTAAAGACTCTGGTCAGCGAAGGTTGGGCCAACGTAGTGGCTCGCCCGGAGTTGTTTGTCCGACTGGGGGAGGCGGCCCGGTTTCATGCGGGCGGAGAAATTCCCGTGCCCGGAACCGCGGGCGCGTATGGAAACTATTACAGCAGGGTGACATGGAAACCTTACGGGTTGTCAGTAGACGTGCTCCCCCAACGTCACTATGGGGAGGGATTTAAGTGCAAGATAGACGTCGAAGTTTCGGAATTGAGTGGGCAGTTTTTGGAGAACGTTCCTGGGATTAGCCGTCGGCGGGTCCAGACGCAGGTGGATTTGCGCGATGGAGAAACGATCCTGCTCTCCGGTCTTGTGAAACGCAATGGTAGTGCTCAGAAACGAGGGGTGGTGGGGTTAAGCCGACTGCCTCTGCTGGGTTGGTTGTTCGGTAGCATAGAAACCCAACGGCGCGAAACTGAGTTGTTATTGGCTCTAAACGTGTCCTTGGTACACCGCAAAGAGAGTCTCTCAAGACTCAAAGCGCTCGGGGACCAGATCAGTGGACCGCCGTGAAAGCCTGCACCAGCAATTCAAGGGAGAAACCGCGGCGCTTTTGCCACTGCTCCTGCGTTCGGGGGTGCAGGACGTGCTCTTAAATGGGTTGGAATCGGCGTACGTGGACTGTGGTGATGGCTTGCGGCCAGTGGCTCCTCCTTTTGATTCGCTTGCGGCACTTCGGGCGGCAATAGAGCGAATGGTAATTCCGACGGGGCGAAGGCTTGAGTTCGCCCGTCCGTACGTGGATGGACGGCTAGCGGATGGGAGCCGCTTTCATGTTTTTCTCCCGCCACTCGCGCATCCGGGGCCGCTCGTTAGCGTTCGTGTTTTTTCTGGGGGGCTGGGTGCCAAGATCGACGACTTCGGAGACCGTGCCCAAATCCAGTGGCTGATCGATCAGGTCCGCGCCCGGCGCAGTCTTTTGATTGCTGGGGCAACCAGATCGGGAAAGACATCGATATTGGGGTGTCTTCTAGACGGTGTGCCGCACTCGGAGCGAATTCTAGTGCTCGAAGAAACGCGGGAGATCTGCAGTTCCCACCCCCATGCCATCTACCTCGAAACCCGCACTTCTTCCGCCGAAGGGGTTGGGGAGGTAACGCTCGGAACTTTGGTCCGAAACGCACTACGAATGCGGCCCGATCGGATTGTGCTCGGGGAGTGTCGTGGGGCGGAAGCGTTGGATCTCCTCCAGGCTCTCAACACCGGCCATCCCGGTTCTTTTTGCACTCTGCACGCCGACTCGGCCCGGGCAGCGCTGCGCCGTCTGGAGTCCATGCTTTGGCAGGCCAACCCCCGTCTGCGATTGGGGGTGGTCCGGGAGTGGATTGGGTTTGGAATTGGAGGGGTGGCCTTTCTACGGCGGGACGGGGACGGCAACCGCCGCATCTCAGAGCTGTTGGAGGTGCGGGGGGCCGAAGGCACAGTCTACAGGTTGCGGCCTGTCCTATCTAACTGAAGCCTTGCCCAGCCGTGGGTTTTGTGCGAGAGTGTCGCCTCGTTTTAGTAGGAGTAGGGATGAAAGCCGAAATCCACCCAGACTATGTAGAATCCACCATCCGGTGCGCTTGTGGGCACGAGTTCAAGACCCGTGCGACGATGGCGAGCATCCGCGTGGAAATTTGTTCCAACTGCCACCCACTCTACACCGGCAAGCAGAAGCTGGTCGACTCGGAAGGCCGTGTGGAACGTTTCCGCAAGAAATACGGAAGTCTCAAGAAAGGCAAATAGCCTTCAGACCTTAAGGCCGGCATGTATGAACAACTCGAGGATGTAGTTGCCGCCTATAGGGACATCGAAACCCGTTTGTCCCAGCCCGAAACCGTCGGTAACCAAAAGCTCTTTCAAAAGCTAAGTAAAAACCATTCCCGCTTGCAACCGTTGGTTCACGCCTACGAGGAATGGAAGGGTCTTTGCAAACAACGCGACGAGAACGTCGAAATGATGCGCACGGAGGCCGGCGAGCTAGCCGAGATGGCGAAGGCCGATAACGAGGACTTGGAGCCCCGCATTGAGCAACTTTCCCACGACATCCGAATTTTACTTCTGCCGCGCGATCCTAATGACGACAAAAATATCCTCCTTGAGATCCGACCTGCTGCGGGAGGGGACGAGAGTGGGATTTTTGCAGGCGACCTGTACCGCATGTATTCCAAATATGCCGAAGAGAACGGTTGGCGGATTGAACCGATGTCCATTGTGCACAACGACGTGGGCGGCTTTAAGGAGATCATGGTGATGATCCGCGGTGAGCGCGTGTATAGCCGTCTGAAATACGAAAGCGGCGTGCACCGGGTGCAGCGTGTGCCCAAGACCGAAACTCAAGGCCGCGTGCATACCAGCACGGTTACGGTCGCGGTCCTACCGGAAGCGGAAGATGTGGAGGTGCAGATCGATCCGGGCGAACTTCGTATTGACGTGTTCAGAAGTTCTGGGCCGGGAGGGCAGAGTGTGAACACCACGGATTCCGCCGTCCGGGTGACCCATATTCCGTCCGGACTTGTGGTGGTATGCCAAGATGAGAAATCCCAACACAAGAACAAAGCCAAGGCACTAAAGGTCCTTAAGACGCGCCTGTTAGATATCAAAGAGCGTGAGCAGCATGATAAAATTTCTGCAGAACGAGCGAGCCAGATCGGTACAGGTGGTCGAAGCGAGAAGATCCGAACCTATAACTTCCCGCAAGGCCGCGTTACGGATCACCGCATCGGCGTCACGTTATACCAGCTAGATGCGTTCTTGACGGGAGATATCGCGGAAATGATCTCCAAACTGAACACGCACTATGAGTCCGAGGCGCTGAAGGCCAATACCTTTGAGAGTGCTCTTTCAGGCATCAGCGAAGCCCTGGGGGAATAATGAAATATTCAGACCTGGCGCAGTTGGGCAAACGTCGCCTTTCGCGGGCTTCCATACAATGTGCGGATCCCATGCTCCACATGAAACAGATCATGGAGCACTTACTGCAAGTCGATTCCGCCCGTTTGGCGATGTGGTGGGATGAGGAAATAACGGATCCGGCTTTCTTGGATCAAGTTGAGATTTTTCTGAAACGTCGTGAGGCGGGCGAGCCTTTTCAATACATCGTCGGGGAAGAGTGGTTCTGGCAATCTCGATTCGAAGTGGGTCCTGGTGTTTTTATTCCTCGCAAAGAGACGGAGATCCTGGTTGAAACCCTTCTTGAAGAAGTCTGCGGGGATTTTGTAAAAGTGGGTGAGCTGGGTGCGGGCTCGGGAAATATCGGCATCACGGTGCTTCAAGAGCGCCCTAGTTGGGAGTGGCACGCTTTTGAGATAAACCCGGAGACGCTTCCTTTTACAGAAAAAAACCGTCGGTCGTTGCTCTCTCCTTCTTGCGTTTACCGGCTTCATGCCGGAGATTTTTTTGAGCGGGCGATCGAATATGCTCCCTACGATGGGATGGTTTCTAACCCTCCCTACATTAGAGATGACGAAATGGCCCTGCTCCCCGCCGAGGTCCGCCGCGAGCCTGAGCTGGCCCTGCGCGGAGGCGCTCAAGGCCTTGATCTTATTGATCGTTGGATCGCAGCGCTCCCGACGTGGTTGCGTCCGGGTGGCTGGTTCATCACGGAGATAGATTTTCGGCAAGCAGATGCGCTACAAGACAGACTATCCCGGGCGGGCTTTGGCGAAATACGTGTTGTGGACGACTACAGTCACAGGCCGCGGGTGGTATTCGCGCGGCGCCGCGGCGGGGGAGCGAAGGGAGTTTAAATGGACAAGCTCATTATTAAAGGACCGACGACACTTTCCGGTCGTGTACGGGTTCACGGTTCAAAAAACTCTGCGTTACCGTTGCTGTTCGGATCACTGCTGTTTGATACCCCGGTGCAGTATGAGAATGTGCCCCGCCTTTGGGATGTTGAGACGACACTTCGCCTGCTAGGGAGTATGGGGGTTCGTACCGAGTGGGACAAAGAGGCGGAGCGAGTGACGATATACCCGACGGTAAACGATCCCACCGCGCCCTACGAATGGGTGAGCAAAATGCGGGCGGGCATTCTGGCCTTAGGCCCGTTGCTGGCCCGTTACGGCAAAGCCAAGGTGAGCTTACCGGGCGGGTGCGCCATTGGGGCGCGCCCGGTCAACTACCATCTAATGGCAATGGAACGCTTTGGCGCGACCGTAAGTGTAGAGGGCGGCTACATTCTGGCTTCCGTAAAAGACCGCCTGCGCGGAGCAGAGATTCGGTTCCCAGAAGTTAGCGTGACGGGAACGGAGAACGTGCTGTACGTGGCGGCGTGCGCGCACGGCACGACACGCATCTCAAATGCGGCACGGGAGCCCGAAATTCTGGCAACAGGCGAGTTTTTGCAGGCTTGTGGCGCCCGCATTGAGGGACTTGGAACCAGTGAGATCGTTGTGGAGGGTACTAGCTTGCTGGCGCCGGTTGCTCCGGTGCGCATCCGTCCGGATCGTATTGAGTGCGGGACTTGGATTACCGCTGCAGCGATCACTAAGAGCCCGTTGGTTTTGGAAAATTGTCGGGCCGTGGAAATGACCTCGGTCTTGTCAGCCTTTCGCGATATGGGCGTCGGGCTTGAAGTTTCAGAAGACGGAGCGACCATTGCAGTCCATCCGGAGGAACGCCTGTATCCACTGAAAATTCAGACGGCGCCTTACCCAGGGTTTCCCACAGATATGCAAGCACAGTTGCTGGCGCTTATGTGTCTTGCGCAAGGGACTAGCCAAATTACGGAGAACATCTTTGAGAACCGCTTCATGCATGTTGCGGAGTTGCGCCGTCTGGGCGCCAAAATCCGAGTGCGTCACAATACTGCCACGGTTCTCGGGCCCTGCCGGCTTGTCGCCGCGCCGCTGATGGCGACAGATCTTCGCGCCAGCGCTTCTTTGGTACTTGCCGCACTGGCCGCCGAGGGCGAGACTACTATCCGCCGCATTTACCATTTGGATCGAGGTTATGCGCGCCTTGACCGGACTTTGCGGGAACTGGGTGCAGACGTCCGTCGGGAAACTGAATAACGACGCTGGTTAACGCGCTGTGGTTAGCAAAGCGATTGCGTGCTTACTAACATGACTCGTTCAAGCAACTCTTGAAAGGGGACTCAATGTTTCGAAAGCTTTTTGCGTTTTTTCTGACTGCCGTGGTGGGTGTTTCGGGAATGGCCGGGGATATTCCGGGTGGGCAAGTGAGAGACGCGGAAGGGTTGCTGCCTAACACTTTTGAAGTCATGCTGAGTCCGGAACTGGTTTTCCAAAACGGCGGCATTTATCTCAATTCGGAGTTGCGCTATCAGGCTAGCGAAGATGTCGGCGTTGGCTTTGGCTTTGGCTCCGGAGAGATGGGCTACAATTTTGGGGGGTACGGGGTTTGGTACATTATTCCCGATCTTCAGTCCCAGCCGGCTGTTTCGGTATTGGGAGGCATGTACTTCAACAGTTTGAAAGTGGAAAATTATTTTGTTTTGCGGTTTGCTCCCACTGTAAGTAAGCGTTTTGTAATGGGGTGGGGAAATTTGACGCCGTATTGGGCAATGCAGTTTTCCCCGGCTTTCAGCTTTGGTTCCGCCGCGAACGTTTTTTCTATTCGCACCGCCATGGGAAGTCAGGTCAATGTGCACGCGCTGGGTGGTTTACGTTTATGGCTTGAGTTCGGGCTTGGCATTGTAAACGGTATTAGCGAATTTGCCTTGGGCGTGTCCTATCCTTTTTCCGGCCTCAACGGCTAAGTTCCAAAAGGTGCCTATCTACTTTTGGAACCTCCATTTAGTATCTAAAGGCGGCGCCTCGTAAAGAGGGCGCCGCCGCTTTCATGAACTGCACCCAAATGGGAAGTGCGGCGACGCTGCCCGGGTAACCCATGTTGGTGTCGACGTCGTAGCCCACCCACACGAGCACTAAAATATCGGGCGAAAAGCCCACGAACCAGGCGTCTTTATAGTCATTTGTGGTCCCAGTTTTGCCGGCGAAGTTGCTAAGATCGAGTCCACTGCGCAAGGCCGAAATGGCTGTACCGTCGGTAAAAACACCTTGCAGAATCTTTACCGTTTCGTAAGTCGCTCGTCCGTCTAACTTCCGATCCTCGACCAATTTGGCATCTTGAAGCAGAGCTCCAGACTCGTCGAACACTTTCGTGTACGATCGGAGCACACAACGGTTTCCCAAGCGTGCGAGTGTTGTGTAGGCTTGTGCCAACTCAAACGGAGTTACCTCCGCGCTTCCGAGCGCGATGGACGGGACCTTGGGAATATCGGACTCAATGCCCGCACGCTTCATCGTCTCGACTATCGGAGAAATACCGACCATCTGAGCCAGGCGTGCTGTGGGAACGTTCATGGACTTTTGGAGAGCTTCTTGAAGCGTGACTTCTCCGCGAAACTCCTTCTCGTAGTTTTGCGGTTCCCACTCCTGGCGATCATACTTCCAGACAAAAGGGCTGTCATCGAGAATGGTGGTGGGGGTAATGGATTCGCCCTTGGGTGGCGAATCGAAGGCAGTGAGATAGACAAAAGGTTTGAAGAGAGAGCCTGGTTGGCGTTTTCCCTGCAGGACGCGGTTGAATGGCGCTTCGCGGAAGTTGCGGCCCCCTTGCAGCGCTAGGACCGAGCAGCTCGGAACATCGATAGCGACGAGCGCGCCTTGCAGCAGCTTACCGTCGATTTTGTTTTGGGCTAAGTCTTTGTAGTATTCTTCCATTCGATCGATATGTGCTGAAAGCGCATTGGCCGCCTTAGACTGTAGATAAGGGTTGAGAGTGACGTAGATGGTAAGCGCATCTGAGTCCAGGCGCGACTTCACGTTTTCAGGCAAATCCAGCATGACCAACTCCATGAAGTACGCGGCATCGTCCAATTCGCGGGCAGCTGACGCTACTCCGAGCGGTTCGCGAATCGCTTTCGCGTATTCGGATGGCAAAATAAAATCGGCCTCAAGCATCTGTTTGAGGACAAGGTTGCGCCGCTCAATGACTCCCGTCGGGTTTTTGTGAGGGTTATAGATCGCCGGCCCCTTGATGACAGACGCAAGCGTGGCACTTTGCGCGAGCGTGAGATCAAAGACCGATCTATTGAAATAATATTGAGCGGCTTCTGAAACACCGTGGATTTCATGAGTGTTCCATTGGCCCAGATACACCTCGTTGAGGTAGGCTTCTAAAATATCTTCTTTTTCGTGACGGGCTTCGGCGACAAAAGCATATAAAGCTTCCTTCAGTTTGCGCGTGATTACCTTCTCCCTAGAAAAGAACAGATTTTTCATCAGCTGCTGAGTGATGGTGCTTCCCCCTTGAACCCATTTCATCGCTACCAAGTCCGTCCAAAGTGCGCGCAAGGTCCCGCGCAGACTCACTCCCATGTGATCGAGAAAGTGTTGATCCTCAATAGCGATGAAGGCCAAACGAACCGAAACCGGAATATCTGAAAGAGCAACCGAGTGTTGGTTTCGCAGGCGCCCGGCGAAGAAGTGTCCCAGCCGTTTGGGCGGGTGAGCGAAGCGGTCTAGGCGTTGGCTATCGACTTGGGAATAGATTTCCGAAACTGTCAGTTCCTTGTCCTCGACGTCAAATCGCACGCGGACTACCCGTTTCCCCAAGGGATAACCGGCGCCGGAAAAATTGCCGCGGTTCAGTGTAAGCAACCACGTAGGGCCTGATCGATTTTCCCACACGTACGCATTGGTGACCAATTCACTGAGACTCTCTTTCTTGAGATAGCCCGTGTCGTACAGGAGTTTTTCTAAAGCTTCGAGCGAGGTTTTTTGCCCTATCTCAAATTCGGGGTAGATGGCGTAGAATGTGGAAGAGCGCGCCGACTTAAGTTGGTCGATGCGCTGATCGATCTCCACACTTACGAGGTTCACGTACACTACTAATAGGACAGCGCTTAACGCGACTACACCTAGACCGAACAGGGCGGTCAAGCCAAGTATTCGAAGGATTTTGGACCCTGTTTTCGCGGATTCTTTCTTCATTGAAAGCTACATCTCCCTTGGGGTAGTCTCGGTCTCAATGCGACTAAAGCCGGGACAAGTAAAGCTCATTTGCCAAAAGCTTTTGCTGACATTGCGATCCAAACAGCTCATCGTACTGAAGACGAGTGAAGCTGAGATTTTATCAAAGATGGAAGAGATCTTCGTGAAAGATCTTAAGGTGGAGGATGAAATCAACGCGGAGGCGGAACGGCTTTTGGACCAAGTGGCGGCGCAGTCTGGAGGGAACATCGATAGGGAGAAGATGTTCAACCTAATCAAACGAGAACTTGTTAAGAAACGCAATGCGGTGATCTGACGTGATATCCGACGAAAAAGTGATGCACATCGTGAATTTGGTCATCGATGGTCTAGAAAAGGGCCGGATGGTGGAATATCCGGACAAGGGCGCCACCTTGCGCGAGGCAAAGCGCATTTGTGTTCAATTTACGGCGCAGTTAGGCGCCTGTGGCGAGCGAGCCAGGCAACGTATTGCGTCAATGAAGAACCCGCCACCTGAATTTTCTGCCCAGTGGGACAATCTCTATCAAAAGTACTACGAAGAGGAACTGCGCAAGGTTGGCGGCTAGGCCCCGCAACGGTCCTAAAATGCCATTCCGCAGAATGCTCCTTGCAGGTGAGGGCGCTTTCATCTAGGTTATGCCATTATGTCTAAGACCTTATGGATAGTGGGGCTTGGCGCCCAAGCGATTTGTACTACCTTGTTGGCTGTATCGATGAATTTCGGAGGCCACTTCCGAGCCGAGACCGCCTATTATGGCTCTCTCGGCCTCGGGGTTAGTGGGGTCTCAGGCGCGGAAAAAACCTACTTATCCGGACGTGCGCTGCTGGATCCAACTCTGGTCATTGACGACCACTTCAGCCTCTACTCCCAGTGGAACGTGTTGGCGACGGCCAGTGCCGCGGGCTCCGCGTTGACAACCCCACCGGCCACGGTCGGCTTAGTGGCGGGGCAGGGCGGCTATATTTTTGGTGATCAAAGCTCCACGGGGCTTGTCCTCAATCGAGTTTGGTTAGAGTGGACTTCCGATTTTGGTGTACTGCGCCTTGGTCGCATGCCGGTCGCTTGGGGCTATGGCTTATTGTACGACGGTGGCAATCAGGTCTGGGACAATTGGCAAACTACGTACGACCGCTTTGAGTACCGTCTGCATTTGGGACATGTAATTGGTGGTATCGCCTATTCGAAGCCGCGCAAGAGTTCCGTGATTGCGGGTACCAACGATCAGGATTTTTATGCCATCTATATCAAATACGATAACCCGGAACTCGAAGTCGAAGCGGGTATTATGTACGAGAAGCAGGCTCGGACTTCAGGACAGCAAGCGGAACTATTGAACGATACCCGCGCTACGACTGGCGTCGATCGAGCGTTGCAGCTCGGATTGGCTCCCGGCAGGCGCACACCGTACCCGCTCAACAACAACTTGGTGGACGTATATGTCAAAAAGACGCTTCGCTATTTTACTTTCGGTGGAGAGATAGCTTGGATCGGCGGTAGCGCTGCCGATTTCGACAACAACTCTAGCCAGGATACTCTGAACGCTTTTGCTTTCATGCTCAACGCAGCCTATGAACGACACATGTTGAAGGCCTTTGTGGACTTTGTATGGGCGAGCGGCGATTCCGCGGTCAACGATGGCAGCATGAACGGCTTTATCCTCATGCACCGTAACCGCCACCCCGGATTGATTCTGGGGCGTGAGTTGATGGGAGCTTCCCACGGCAATACGGTCGGCTTGGGAAGCCTATTTGCTTACAGCAACAGCCAGAACAGTTTTTCGGGTGCGTACTACTTACGTCCCGGCATTCGCTTTGATTGGTCGCAAGATTGGTCTACCGGATTGGAAATTATTTGGGCGCGTAAGGCGGCCGTGGCTTCTGGTGAGGCTGCGGACTTAGGCATTGAAGTGGATCTGGGCGTGGAGCACAGTGTGTACCAGAATTGTTTCTTGGGCGCTAACGCAGGGATTCTTTTCGCGGGCTCCGGCCTGAGCGGCAGCAACCGAAATCCTGTCGCTATCCGGGCCCACTTGGGAGTGACCTTCTAAAAAAAACGAGCACCCGATGCGAATCTGGGGAGCCATTCTTTTTTTATTTTGTATTGGAGGCCGAGCGGCTCCTCCCGCTATGTCTTCGTCCGAGGCTGCGGAATACTACTTTAGGAACCAGGATTATCGTAAAGCTCTCTCCCTATGGGATGACTTTTTGAAGACATATCCTGACAACGTGGGAGCCGTTTTGCGGGTCGGGGAGCTTACGTTGTTGCTGGAAGGGCGCCCGAGTTTGGACGAGTTTGTTTCCCGTCGAGTGGCGCCGCGGGCACGCGGTTTTTCTTCCGACCAGTTTCGTCAGCTCAATGAGGGGTTGGAGAGGTTGCAATCCCGTTTTCTTACGGACAAGGGACAAGCCAGGTATCTCCAGTCCGTAGAGCATTTCAAAGTAAGCGATTGCAAAGAAGCGTTGGTATTACTCGATGAAGCCGTAGCCTTGGAAAAAGGAAACCTGCGCGCCTTGCAACTAAAAGCTTCCTGCGAGGCGGAACTGGAAATGTGGGAACAGCGTTTTGCCACGTTGAAGCGAGCCTCGAGAAGTAATCCTCTGCAATTGGAAACCCAACAACGGGTGTTGGAGAGCTATGTTTATTTTGGCGAGTACGGACGTGTGATTGCTGAATTGCAGGGCGCGAACGCGAAGCAACTTAGCGTTCGCGAGCGCACGGCCTGGGCGGTAGCGTTGTGGAACGAAAAACGAAGCGATTCCGCGTGGCGAGTCGTGCGGACGCTGTTGAGTGAGTCAGGCGCTGCGAAGCACCCAGTTTTGTATTTTTTGGCGGGAGATTTGCTGGGCGAGAAGTCCCGCGAACAGGCCACTCAGTACTACAAGAGTTTTATCGCTCGCGCTGCCGACACGAATGAGATCCTCGTTGACGGGCTTGATCCCTACCATACGGAGCGCTTTCTGCCGCTTGCGCAGAAGTTTCTCGGTGACAAGGCGCTTTAGGGTACCTTTAGAATACGGATGTAGTGACATTCTTCGCCTGTTACTGCACACAAAAGAGCTGTGTGAAATCTGAATGTTGTTAAGTGTTTATCCGGTGTTTGTGCACGTCGTAAACGCCGTGAACGTTGCCAGGCGTCCCCGAACGGGTCCGTATACTCGGATCAAACAAATAAGAAGCTAAAATTAAAGGTCTTTCCCTGGTTTCGTGCAATGGCTGTCCTTTTGCATTTGCATGGTCGCGGAGTGGTTCGCCTGTCGTGGGTGCCTAACTCTGGTATTTCCGGTTCAAGTCGCTTTCTGTTCTTGTTGCAGCGGAAGTTGAAGTGGAAGTTACGTTAGCGGATGTGAAAGAGGAAGTGGTTACAGATGCCGAACAAGGCTGACAAAATGCTGGCCTTTTGGAAGCGACTGGGAAATGTTCTGGTGAGAG
>JAGQZV010000083.1 GCA_020435295.1 Bdellovibrionales bacterium
TTCCTTTGGTAAGGGCCAGATGGTGCGTGAGTTTGAAACCGCAGCTTTTGCTTTGCAGCAAGGTGAGGTCTCCGAACCGGTTCGTACGCAGTTCGGTTACCATCTCATCCAGCGGTATTAGGCTAACGCCCGCGGCCCCCTCTACGGCTACTTCCGGATCGACCCGATCCGCCACGCGATCGCCCGGAGCTTGCGGTGCGGCGGCTTGAGTTTGCGGAACGTCCACTAGAGCGCCCACGTGCTGGTCCGCGGCTCCGCCCGCGGTTGCCGCTGCCGTGTCTGCCTCGTGACGAACTTTCCATGCGAAAACCAGGCGCCTGCTCGGAAGGGATGGTGGATCCAAGCACTTTCTCGATTCGGCGTAACTGCCCCATTTCGCGTGGGGTGACAAAACTCGTGGCTTTTCCTGTCGCCCCCTGTCTGCCAGTTCTGCCAATACGGTGGATATAATCCTCCGGTTCCTCAGGCAGATCGTAGTTGATGACATGCCCGACGTTTTCGACGTGAATCCCGCGTCCGGCCACATCGGTGGCGAAGAGGATTCGGTACACGCCATCCTTGAATCCTTCCAGCGCTTTTTCGCGATCGCTCTGTCGCTTGTTGGAAGAGATATAGGTAGAGTCTTCCATTCCGTAATCTAGGCTCGAGCGCCACAATTTAAAGGTATTGTCTTTGGTGCGGTTGAATACGATTACGGTTTCACGTTCTTCTTCCAAAAGGTACATGAGCTCGCGAAGCTTCTGGCTTTCATTTACGAGAAGGACCTTCTGATCCACATTTCGGTTTGTGGCGAGCGCCCGACCCACTTGAACCCGTTTCGGGTTGTGAAGAATGCGTTTAGCTAAGCGTTCGATCTCGGGCGCAATAGTCGCAGAAAAAAGTAAAGTTTGGCGGGAGTCCGAGATTTCACTCGTGATGCGATTAAGCTCTTTGGCGAAACCCATATCGAGCATCCTATCGGCTTCGTCCAGGACGAGCATTTCTATGTATTCCAGCCAAAGGTTGCCGCGCTCGAGATGGTCGCAGATTCTTCCGGGAGTGCCGACCAAAATGTGGGGGCCAGACTTCAACCGCTCCTCGTCGCTTCGCAAGTTCACACCACCGATGAGGGAGACGGATCGTATGCCTAAGGGTGTCGCGAATTGTTCCAAAGTCTGTTGCGTTTGAAGAGCTATTTCGCGGGTGGGCGAAAGGATAAGTCCATAAGTGCCTTTTCGGCCCATCATTTTCTCAATCATTGGGAAGCAAAAGCAGGCCGTTTTACCGGAACCGGTTTGCGCCGAAGCCACAATATCATCGCCCTTGAGGGCAAGAGGGATGGCTTTGGATTGGATCGGGGTCGGAGATTTGAATCCCGCCTTTTCAATCAGAGAGAGGAGATCATCTGAAAGCCCCAGGTCGCGCCATTGTGCTGCGTCCGAGTCTGTATTCACTTCTATAGACTAGTGGAACGAACCCTCTACGGCAAGCGACTAAAGCCTAGCGTCGGCCTCTGGCCCGCGTGAATGAGTCGACAGAAAATCGGCCTCCGTCCGTAAAGAAGAGCGTGATAAACGGAACCGCATAGAGCAGTGCGAGTTCTTTTTTGCTCCAGGGATCCGCCGCATGCACCACCACGGCGGCTACCAACATGGTGAAGGCAACAGGTAAAGCCGCCCACCGCGTTTTGAAGCCCGCTGCGACGGCCAAGGCGCAGAAAAACTCCGCGAAAACTGCGAGCGCAAGACTTACTTGGGAACCCAAGCCAAAGATGCTGGGAAAGCGAGGTACGATAACTGAAAAGCCGGTGAGTTTCCCCCAGCCGTGTCCCAAGGCTATCATGAGGCCTGCTGAAATGCGTAGAACAAGTAAGCCTAGATCTAACTTCATCTTCCCCCTCCGAGTTTCATAGAAAGCTACACTCCATGCAAACGTATGTCCATGGCTAAGAGCGACGCGGTGGGTGCGAATTGTGAAGCAAATTTCACACATCTCGGGGACTTCTTTCATGCTTCGATAGGATAATTAAGAGAGCAAGGGGGACTTACGGAGGAGGCCTTATGCGGCAAGTAGGCCGGTGCCCCCAAATTCTCAGTTTCCTTGCGCTACTATTTTTCTTAGCCCGTTGCGGTGGGGATCCCGTTTCTCTTCCCTTTAGTTTCGACTTGGCCGTTTTGACACTCTCCGAAGGGCTCAACTACGAGTTTGGATACGTGCCCGTGGGCCAAGTGGTTGAGCACACATTTGTTGTTACGAATGTCGGTAAAGTACTGGCTTCTGACTTGCGGAGCGAGTTCCACATCACGGCATTCCAATACTGGGGCGGTAGTTACCCTGGGTTTGGGGGGACGTGCGCGACGGAGCTGTACCCAGATGAATCCTGTACCATCGTTGTGGCTTTTAGCCCCATCCACACCAGCTTATACACAGCGCCCATTCAAATCGTTTACTACAATGGGGTTCAGGAAGTCATTACGTCGCGCCCTGTTCTGCACGGGACGGCCATTGGTCCCTAGGCAAACTCGGGAGTTTTCTTGGGAAGCTTGCGTACTCCCTTTTCAAAAGTGAAGTGCGGTTTGTCGCGCTTGATGTCCACAATCACCTGTCCTCCGCTCACCAAGTCTCCAAAGAGCACCTGATCGACGAGGGGGCGCTTGATCTGCTGATCGATTACGCGCGACAGGGGTCTGGCCCCGTATGTAGGATCAAAACCTTTCTTATAAATCCATTTGCGCACCTTATCCGAAAGGACCAGGTTGCATTGTTTTTCCGCGAGCTGGACTCTAAGCTCATCCACGAACTTGTCGATAACGCGCAGGACAATAGATTCGCTCAATTGAGCGAACGAAATAATAGCATCCAATCTGTTGATAAACTCCGGAGCAAAAAGTTTCTTCACTGCCTGAAGCGACTTTTGCTGTTCAATGTTTTGTTGGATACCGATGCGTTGTGCGACTTCACGAGCGCCCGCATTAGAAGTCATAATGAGAATGACATTTCTAAAGTCAGAAGTCCGGCCGTTCGGATCAGTGAGTTTACCGTTGTCCATCACCTGAAGCAGGATGTTGCTAATATCCGGGTGGGCCTTTTCAATTTCATCGAGCAGCAAGACGGAATAGGGCGTTTTATTGACCGCTTCCGTTAGTAGGCCACCATCGTCAAAACCCACGTACCCGGGAGGGGCACCCACTAGGCGCGACACGGAATGTTTTTCCATGTATTCGCTCATATCGAAACGAAGAAGTTCAATTCCCAAAATGCGGGCCAGCTGTTTGCAGACTTCAGTCTTGCCCACACCAGTAGGTCCGGTGAAAAGGAAGCAGCCGACAGGCCGGCTGGGGTTTCCAAGTCCGCTTCGATTCATCTTGATGGCCGCGACCAACGATTCGATAGCGGAGTCCTGCCCAAAGATCACCTGTTTCAGTTCGGGTTCGAGGTTTTGTAGCAGACGTCTATCATCGGCGGTGATCGATTTCGTCGGTATCTGTGCCATGGCGGCGATGACGGACTCTACGTCCGACACGTGTACCGTTTTTTTGCTGTTGTCTGAAGCCCGAAGTCGAATGCGAGCGCCCGCCTCGTCGATGACGTCGATGGCCTTGTCGGGAAGTTTCCTGCCTGCCAGGTGACGGTTGGAAAGATCCACGGCGGCTTTAAGCGTGTCGGCAGGGTAGTAGACATTGTGAAATTGCTCGTAGTGCCCTTTTAGACCTTCAAGGATGGAGATAGCCTCGTCTGGCGTCGGTTCCTTCACTTCTATTTTCTGAAATCGTCGAATAAGCGCCTGATCTTTTTCCAAATACGCGCGGAATTCCTTGTATGTCGTCGATCCAATGACGCTAAGAGTGCGGTTTGCGAGACTCGGTTTTAGGAGATTGGAAGCGTCCATGGAGCCGCCGCTTGTCGCACCCGCTCCCACCAGAGTATGGATCTCATCGATAAACAAAATGCCGTGTTTTTTTTTCTCAATGGCCTTAATGACACCTTTTAGCCGTTGTTCGAAGTCTCCGCGGTACTTGGTGCCCGCAAGTAACGAGCCCATGTCGAGGGAATAGATTTCAGCATCCTTTAGCTTTTCGGGGACTCTACCTTCGACAATTCGCATTGCTAGCCCATCTGCAATGGCGGTTTTCCCCACACCGGGATCTCCCACAAGTAGCGGATTGTTCTTCGTGCGGCGGGCAAGGATCTGTACGGCTCGTTCAATGATGTCTTCGCGTCCGATAAGTGGATCAATTTTTCCCTTTCGGGCCCGTTCGTTAAGGTTTATGGCAAAGCTCTTTAGCGGCGAGGCCTTTGGCGCTGCAGGCGCCTCTCCGGTTGGTTGGGGACTCTCACCGGCCCCCTCCTCGTTTTCTTTGGTTAGGCCGTGGCTATAGCAGTTAATGACATCAAAGCGGGTGATCCCTTGCTGGGCGAGTAACTGCACTACGAACGAATCCGCATCATCGAAAAAGGCTATCAATAGATTGGCGCTATTTACCTGGAACCTATCTGCGCTGCGGACCTGAGTGATGGCTCTCTGAATAAGGCGGTGACAGGCGATGGTAAGTTGCGGTTGTTCGTCTTCTTCAAACTCCACTTTCGGGCAGTAGCGGTTGAGGTATTCGAGTAGGCCGTTGCGAATAGGGACTATCTGGCCGCGGCAGCCCTCTAGGATCTCAGCGACATCTGCCGAATCGAGTAGCGCCAAGAACACATGCTCCAGTACAACGTACTCGTGCTTTTGACTCGCAGCGAACCGAACCGCCTCGCTCAAATGATTTTGTACTTCTCGACTCAGCACCTATGCCTCTTGGATTGTGGTCTTTAGGGGATACTTATTCTCGCGCGAATAAGCGTTTACCTGATAGGCCTTGGTTTCCGCGATTTCGTGCGTGAATACACCTGCAACACCACTTCCTTTATTATGGACATCTAACATGAGTTGAGTAGCCTCAATTTCGTTTTTTCTGAAAAACCTTTGTAGGACGTGGACAACAAAGTCCCTTGGGGTGAAATCGTCATTGAGAATGATCACCTGAAACATTTTTGGGGTTTTTGTCTGCGATTCGGGGCGCGTAATGACTTGCGTTCCGCCCTCCGCATCGTCCCCTATGTGCGCGTCATCATGGGCCATCTCCTATTACATTTAGCACAAGCCAGCGCGGAAGTCATTGCCAGGCCCCGCAAGTAACTAAGTTCATAGACTTTTGGGCGACTCTGATACCGCTAGGACTTGCCGGCTGTGTGCGCAAAAGGTAGCTATGAGCCATGGCTCTATTAGAAACTGTTGTCCGTGGGCGCCGAACTATCCATCGTTTTAAAGCGGGGGAGGTTCCCGAGGCGGCGTTGCGCCGCGCACTGGAGTGCGCTCAGTGGGCCCCCAACCACAAGCTTAGCTTTCCGTGGCGCTTTGCCGTGGTGGGTCCCGCCACACGCAAAAAGTTAACCGAAATTGGGGTGTCGCTCGAAGGCGGGGAAAGTTTGCCTGCCGATCGACTTGCTAGCGTACGGGGAAAACTTACCGCGCCGGGAGCGCTTATCGTCGTTAGCTGCAAAGAGAGTCCCGCAGACGCCCTTCGGGCGCGAGAGGACTATGCGTCGGCTTGCTGCGCGATACAGTTGATGCTGCTCAGTCTCTGGAGCGAAGGCATCGGAACCAAGTGGGGGACTGGCACGTTAACCACCCACGCGCGTACGTACGAGCTGCTGGGGATTGCTCCCGAAGCGGAAAAGATCATCGGTTTTGTTTGGGCGGGAATCCCAGCCGAACTTCCGGACGCCCCCGCAAGGCCCTTGCTGGAGCAGGTTTCCAGATGGCTCCCGTAGAATATAAAGATACCATATAGTGCACTGACGCTGCATGTATGGGCGTTCAATCGGAACTCTGCTACATCTGTTCACGTAGCGTGTTTCGGAGCGATCCGGATTAGGGCCCCGCATACCCGATCAGGACGTGAAAACTTCGAGCGCGCTGGGGGACAAAAACGCAAAAACTTATTTAGGAGACAGCATGCTTACTTGGGCGAAGGGGCAGGTTTACTCCGTTGTTATTGTTGTACTGGTAACAACCGGTCTATCAGCACTAGGACAGACTCTAAGAGTGTCGACATTCAATGTTCGTTGGTACGGCCTAAAGTCGTCCTCGGACACTGTTTCCGACTACCAACGTGACAAACAGCTCCGCGATACGTTACGGAGCGAACTGTATGATTCCGACGCAATCATCTTTGAAGAGATTGTCGACGTTCCGCGCTTGGAGCGCTACGTAATCCAGGGCAAGATGCAGTGCCTTACGTATTACAATAGCTCGGCCAACCACCAACATGTTGTGCTTTGCCACAAACCGAAATACCGCTTCGAAAAAGCGGATGGCGATAAGAACTTCATCATTGAAGAGGTCACGGAAGGGACGAAAAAGGGGCGGCCCGCGCTCTACGGCCTACTTCGTGACACGTCTAGTGGTGAAGCGGTGGCCTACCTGGTGGGAGTGCATCTGAAGGCCTTTCCAGAAGAAACGGCGCTTCGCCTGCGACAGGCCGAAGCCATTGCCAAGCGCCTGCGCCAGTTATCCAAAAACATACCGGTGGTGATCACAGGGGACTTTAATACGTATGAAAGAGACAAAACTTCGTGGAACAAGGACGACAATTACCTTATCAGCGATGTTTTTGATAAGTACCGTCTCGGTCTGTACGAAGTGCGCAACTATCACCCGTACACGTTTATCTCGTCTTCAGGACAAAACAAGTTTGATAGGTTTTGGGTTTCTGGCGACGTAGAGTTGGCAGAGGATATTTCCGTTTCGGACCTGTGCGCTGAGCCAGGGTCTCTCTCCACCGGAGAGATCAAGTGGTACAACGATAACGTATCGGATCACTGCTTGGTGAGCGTAACGCTCAGTTTGCCTTAATTACTCGCAAAAGGGTATCGATGCGTGGGGACTGGCTTTGCGCGCCAGCGTGCAGAGCTTGTCCCGATGCAGGGTGAGCTGTCCAATCACTAAGACTGTCAAGGTGACCAAAATTGCCACTTTGAAAACTTTGAGCGCGACGCGGGTAAAGATGGCACCCAGAACAAAAGCGGCGGTCAACGATATCGCAATGGTAAAAGTATCCACGGTCATACAATCACTTCTTTTCTTTTATCGCTAAGGTCGGAATCCACGAAAAGATAACGCACTATACCTATTTTATCGGCTTTTCTCAAGCGCATCCTAATAAGCTGTCTGGATTGTTAGGCTTTCTTCACAATTCGAACTAGACACTTTGCGCTACGGGTGGGGTGGACTGCGGCGATTGGGCTTTCTGCCGGCGGGTGCGAATGAGCCACGCCCAGTAGAGGTTCGAACCTAGGAGGTACACGGTGGTGGCCATTGCGATTCCAAGAGGCAAAGAAAGTACGGCCAAGCTGCCCAATTGCAGCCCGCGTCGCAGTGCAGTCTGTCGCGTAAGTAGAGTTTTGTCGGTATACCAGCCTTCTGGAACGCCCATCCCCTTGCGCATCCATATGTCTAGCTTGCGTACTGTGCGGGCCTGCCAGGTGTAGCAATACTCCTCGGCCTTACGCAGGTAATGCATCCAACGGGGGCTGTTGACGTGGTTTACGTCATCCTGGGGAAAGGGGTAGACGTGGATGTCGAGTGCGTTGAGGTAGTGGGTTTCATAGTATTCGAAATAAGTAGTTTGCAGGAAGGTGGAGGCCGCTAGCGCCAGGAACAAGAGGCCCGGGACAAACTCAAACGCGTTTTGAGAGATGCAATAAAGCACAAAGCTTACACCAACAAACTCCAAAATTCGGTGTAAGTAATACCCTGCTGCAGACGGGGGAGTGCTGATTCTGGCGACGATATTGCCAACGTGAGTGATGGCGACCTTTGCCAACAAGAAAAAGAACCCTAAGAAAAGATCGTAGCAGAGGAAAAAGAAGCCAGAGACAAGCAGCGAAAACGCTGACAGCAGCCAAACAGCGTCAGGGCGAATTTTCCAGCGATCGCAAAACGTGACCAAAGGTTTGACCATTCCCAAGCCGAAGTTTCCGTAATCGCGGTAACGGTGTTCGGGCGGGAGTTTTTCAAGCTGCGACCAGTCAAGAGACATCTGACTATTATAACCATAGGTTAAGGCGATGGTTAAGGCCGGAATGGCCTGTTCGCTTCATGGCTGAGGTTTGAGTCGGCGGGGGATTCTTCCGAAAAGGTTGAGTACGGTTGTTTGGATTGGCCGCGAGCCTAGACGCGATGAGTCAGCTTTGGACACGAAACGTAGCAAAAAGATAAATCACCAAGCCCGCTTCGAACAGCTCCAGCGGGTAGCGGTGGCACTGATGGAACCGGGTAGTCCGGGCCAGGTGCTGTATCGTATCGTAGATAACGCCGTCCACCTGCTTCGCTGCGATGGTGGCTCTATCTACCTCAAGAAGAATGACTACGAACTCGAGTTCGAGGTCGCGATCAACCAGACGATTGATGTGGCGTTCGAGAAGCGAGCGATCCCTATAGACGGAGAAAGTGTTGCGGCATTCTGCTTCAGGAAGAAAAAGGCGCTGCGGATTGAAGACGTCTACGCCGCAGACGGCGCGTACAAGTTTGACGCTACATTTGACAAGGCCACAGGGTACCGGACTCGGTCCGTTTTGGTGCAGCCGCTTATCAGCACCAAGGGCCACTCGCTTGGGGTGCTGCAGCTGGTGAACCGCAAGAACGAAGTCGGCGAGGGCTGGCCGATGGGGGATCCCGCGGGGCTCGCCAGAATGCCGCTTTTTTCGGACGAGGACCAACGGCTTCTTAAAAGCATGGCTTCCCTGGCGTCTGCAGCGATCGAAAACGCCCTGCTTTACTCAAATATCGAAAAACTCTTCGAGGGTTTCGTGAAAGCCGCGGTTCAAGTCATCGAGCAGCGGGATATCTCAACCAGAGGTCACTCCGAGCGTGTCGCCGTGCTTACCGTGGACTTGGCAAAAGCAGTGGATCGTGGCGAAGATAAGGAAATCGGCGAGATTCGCTTTAGTGCTCAACAACTGGATGAGTTGCGCTACGCTGCTTTGTTGCACGACTTTGGAAAGGTTACAGTCCGAGAAGAGACGCTGCTTAAAGCTGAAAAACTTCCCGTCCAAGACAAGTTTCGAATAGAAAAGCGCATCGAAGGGGTGTTGTACCGGCACGAAATTGAAATGCTGAACGCCCTCCTGCAGACACTTTTGTCCGAAAAAAGAGCGCCTACTAGTATGGACATCGCTCGGATGCAAAAGGCGGTCGAGGTATACCGGGCGCGCATGCACTACTTGCTAAATGCGGTCGTGGAGTTAAACCGACCGACCGTACTCGACGAGGACAAATCCAAAAAGATAGAAGAACTGCGCGCCTTTCGTTTCGTTGACGAAACCGGGGCGTCCAGAGAACTGCTGGAAACACACGAGATGGACTTTCTAAGAATCCCGCGGGGTTCACTTTCTAAGTCGGAGCGCCTAGAAATTGAGGCACATGTTACCCAGACCTACAAATTTCTCCGAGCCATTCCGTGGGGAGACAGGTTTTCGCACATGGCCGAGATAGCTTGGGCTCATCACGAAAAACTCGACGGATCGGGATACCCTAGGCGCTTGCATGCGGAACGCATACCGTTGCAATCGCGGATCATGACAATTTGCGATATCTACGATGCCTTAGTAGCCGCCGACAGACCTTATAAGAAAGCCGTTCCTGTAGAGAAGGCACTGGCAATCATTGAATCCGAAACCAAGTCCGGGAAACTGGATTCCCGCTTCTTCAAGGTGTTTACCGAAGCGCGCGTCTACGACAGTGAAGCCTTCCATGCGTTGAATCGCGAAAAGAAAGCAGCCTAATTTACTTTGAGCACGACTTTTCCGCGTACGTGTCGCTGCTCATTTTCGTCCTGTGCGGCGGCGGCTTCTTCGAGCGGCCGCTCGGTTGTGTGTTGTGGTAGCACAACCCCGGAATCAACCAGATCCGCAATCTTCTTGAGCTGGGCGCTATTGGGACTTACGAAGACAAATCCAGCTTTTAGTTGAGCGGCTTCCGCTTTCTTTGGATTCGGCGTCTCTACGATGCTGACAAGCCGGCCCTCGGAACGCAACAAATCGTAACTTTCATCAAGAGCCTTTCCGCCAGCACAGTCAAAAACGATGTCCAGACCCAATGGGTACTGTTTTTTGATAAGAGCGGGCACAGAAGTTTGTGTGTAGTCGATCACCTCGTCGGCTCCGAGTTCACTCACGTACGCGTGGTTCTTGGCACTTGCGGTCGTAATGACCTTGGCACCGGCCTGTTTTGCGAACTGGATCGCCATGCTCCCAACACCGCCAGCTCCGGCGTGGATAAGAACGGTTTCCCCCTCCTGTAGCGCGGCGAAATCAAATAGTGCTTGCCAGGCGGTCAACGCCGTAAGCGGGATGCCGGCGGCCTGCGCGAAGCTCAGGGTTTTGGGCTTACGGGCGACTGCTGCTTCGTCCAGACATACATACTCAGCATAAGTCCCCCATTGCACTTCTGGCTTTCGCGCGTACGCGTATACTTGGTCTCCAACGTGGAATGCTTTAACTCCTGGGCCAATCGCGGACACAGTGCCAGCAACGTCCCAACCGGGAATGATGGGAAAGTGGTGGGGCAACAGCTCGACGAGATGCCCTTCACGGATTTTCCAGTCGACTGGATTTACCGAAGTATAAGCGACCCGAATCTGAACCTCTCCGCGTTGTGGTTCGGGAGTGGGCACATCTGCTATCCGTAACTTCTCAGACCCCCCGAAACTGTCAAAAATGACCGCTCTCATCAGGTACCTCCAGTCGCTGCAGTGTCGCGTGGTTGATGCGTCAAGTCAATGCTGGGGCGCGGTGTCGTTTAGCGGTGGCTAGGGTGCGCCGATAAGAAAGCAGGCTATGAGTGACGATCGCAAAAGCAATCTTCTTATTGTGGACAATGACCGCTTTGTGACGCAAATGCTATCCAATGGTCTTTCCAGCGCGGGGTACGAATGCATAGTAGCCTATGGAGGCCACGAGGCGTTTAATATCGTCAAGACGTTTCCCATCGACGTCGTCCTTAGCTCGCTGGAAATGTCCAAAGGCAACGGCTGGGAATTGCTTGGGCGGGTCCGAGATCTCAACCCGAAGTACCCAAGTGTTATCTTGATGACCTCGCCACAGGATTCAGAAAAATTGCCTGAGGGCGAAATCATCGCGGCCGGAGCGGCGGGCTCCATTTCCAAGGACGCCGATCTTGCCGACATCCTTTCTAAAGTGGACTTGGCCATTCTGAAACAAATGGAGGAAAAGTCTTACCATCAAAGAGTGACGGATCGTGCTTCGACCTCGTTGCAGGCTGAAGTTCTAGTTCCGGGGCTGGATCGCTTCCGCCTTGTGGATTTGGTTAACCTCTCCAATGGTGGATTTGGGTTCACGCTACGAGGGGCCTTGACCCAAGTGGGGACCGTGGTTACCTTTCGATTGCACACACGAGACCGCAAGCTCGGATCGATCGAGGGCTTCGGTGTTGTACGTTGGACCGCAAAAGATGCCTCGCGCCCCAAAGACTTGCTAGTCGGGGTACAGTTTATCAATCCCGATGCTCTCACTCTTAAGAAAGTAGAAGCTCTTCTTCAGATGATATCCGCGCCAGGTGCAAAAAAGGCAGGCTGAGTCTTTCGCTTTCTCCCTATTAAGTGTATGGCTAAACCCATGTCGAACAAGCCTACCGCAGGGCCGGCTCTTGAAATCAGCCACCTAAGTAAATCCTATTCTGGAACAACTGTCGTCGACGATATCTCCCTTTGCATCGAAAAGGGCGAGATCTACGGCCTTCTCGGACCGAACGGCGCGGGCAAGAGTACCACCATCAATCTAATCACGGGCGTTGCAAAGATGCAGGCGGGAAGTGTGCGCGTGTTTGGCTACGACAACGTGAGAAACTATCGAGAGACCAGGCGCTTGATTGGAGTGATGCACCAGGAAGTGGTGATTGATCCATTCTTTCCTGTTGGGAGAGCTCTTAAGATTCATTCTGGCTATTATGGTGTAAAGGATGATCCCGCCTGGCGCGAGCTACTCATAGAAACTTTGGGGTTGGGTCCGCATGCCGACAAGAAAATGCATCGATTGTCGGGGGGAATGAAGCGGCGATTCATGGTGGCAAAAGCCTTGGTGCACAAACCGTCTTTGCTGATTTTGGACGAACCCACTGCTGGCGTCGATGTGGAATTGCGTCGCGCACTCTGGGATTTTGTTGCACTGATTAGGAAAGAGGGCACTACGGTTGTACTGACTACACACTATTTGGAAGAGGCTCAACAAATGTGCGACCGCATCGCGATCCTTAATAGGGGAAAGGTGGTAGCGGTTGATTCGACAGTGAACCTAGTGAAGCACATCGAACGGCGCACGTTGAAGGTGTGGTTGGACGGTCCGGTCCAGGAAGTCCCGCCGTCCCTTGCGGAATTTCTGCCCGCCGCGGAGGAGCAAGGCCGCGTGTGGCGGTTCTCACTGGGCGCGAACCAACGTAGCGGCCAGGTACTAAAGATTCTCTACTCGGAAGGGCTCGGCATCCGGGAGGTGGAAACGCACTCCCCAAGCCTAGAAGATGTCTTTGTAAATCTAACCGGACTTGATAGTGCGGGGAGAGCGCGTCGCTAATGCCGTATTTTCTTCCATTCTGGACGTTGCTGAACAAAGAAGTGCAGCGTTGGTTTGTATCGCCAATCCAAACCTTAATTGCTCCAATGATTACCTCATCGTTGTACCTTTTTATCTTTGGTTTGAGCTTAGGAAAGAGAATTTCCGTCGGGACCGATATTACGTACATCCAATTCGTGGTGCCCGGACTTGTACTGATGGGCGTGTTGAATAACACATTCGCCAACAGTTCCTTTTCTCTTTTTATGTCTCGTTATCTCGGCCACATGGTGGATTTGCTGGTGACGCCCATAGGGCCCGCTCAATTTATTATCGCGTATACCCTAGCGTCCATTTTACGGGGGCTTGTGGTGGGAGGGGCCATCCTATTCATCTCTTGCTTTTTTACGACCCTGCCGTTGCATGCCCCCTGGCTAGCTTTTCTCATGGCTGGGCTCGCTAGTTTTATGATCGCTCAGCTCGGAATTATTGCGGGGATTTGCTCTGACAGCTTCGAGGCGATCTCGATCTACACCACGTTTTTGCTACTTCCGCTCATCTATCTTGGGGGGATGTTTTACCCAATCTCCATTCTTCCCTCTTTTTGGCAGGGGCTCTCGCGGTTCAATCCGCTCTTTTACACGATAGACGGTTTTAGACATTGCCTGGTGGGGGTAGGGGATGCGCCCATTGCGATGAGCTTTATGGTGAGCGGGGCGATTTCTATTGTTCTTTTTTTGTGGGCCGCCGCGCTTTTAAGTAGTGGTTACAATATGCGAAAGTGACTAACGTCGCTGTCTGCGCGATATTCCAGCCTTAAAACCATCGAACCACTGATCCAGCCATTTTTTATCTTTTTTTGAAAGAACGTCATAGCAAAGCGAGTCGGTAAAGGCTTTTTTATGGGATGAGGTCACGGTGACATCAAGATATTCTTGGCATTGCTGCAGCTTCAGACTGCTGCGCTTTTCCTGATACCATCCGTAGAAAGCCTGGTAGTCTGAAAAGAAAGTGGCCTCGTTCACGGTTGTGGCATCCCCCATAGTGAGTTCGCTGAAACGTGCGGCGTAGTATTCGGATTTGCCAGACTCCGGTCGCTTGAGAACGACAATACCGTGAGTGTGTCCGTCCCGTCGAATTTCCACACGTAGCGTATGGTGGGCGGATTTGAAGACACTTTGGCCATCCCAGTTATTGGCGGGCTTAGCGCTCGCGGTGCCAACCGCCAAAAGCAAAAGTAGGATCTTTTTAGCAGACATCATAAACACTCATCTTTCCATTAGGTACAGTATAGCTTTGAGTCGCTGCACCCAAGAATTTTTCGTATTTTTGGATTTTGCAGAATTATTCTCTCCAATCGTTTCCCGCTAGGGGGGTGCACGTCAAAGCTGGCGGCTAAATCCGTTACATAGTTGCGTAACACATCGGAGTCCGTCTTTTCTTGCCTCGTTTTCCCATGTGCGAGTTCTTC
>JAGQZV010000084.1 GCA_020435295.1 Bdellovibrionales bacterium
TCGCTTTTGGGTTGGGCTGCGGTCGGTGCTTTTACGTGGGCCGCTACTGTCTCCTGCAACGTCTGTGGCGAAAAAGGTTTGCGTAGAACTGCGGTGTAGCTGGGATACGTGTCTATATCTTGGGTGGTGATGAGAATGACAGCCGGCCTGGAATTCGTCCAGGTAGCAACTTCAGTTGGGAACGCACCCACATCCAGATCTGAAACTTGTTCACTGACTAGGATAAGCTGGATACTTCCTGCCGCCACCACGCGTTTGGCTTCGGAACGAGCTTTTGCGTACTCGATCGTATAGAGGTTTTTGTCTAAAGTGAGGGCTACCACCTTTTGAACCGTGACGCTCTCATCGAGCAATAGAATTTTTGTTTTCATCAAGAAAAATTATAGCACGAGCGATTTCGTCACCAACCACCGATGCTTAACGCGAAGGGACATTCTATCCGGCAATTGTGATCACCAAGGCACAATTTGCTTACGATCGGCGCGCACTCTTCCGATTAAGGTAGAGTACAGCAGCGAACGCATGGTTCCAAGGAGGTGAACTATGGGGCTTCGCATCAGAACTAACACGGCGGCCCTTAGTGGTATTGTGCACATCAATCGCAATACCGAAGCACTCAAAAAAAGCCAAGAACGCGCAGCATCCGGATCGAAACTAGAAAAAGCTCAAGCGGATCCCACGGGTTTGGCGTTGTCTGAAACCTTGCGCCTCCAACCACCCGTGTCCATTCAAAACATTCGCAATCTAAATGACGGGCTGAGTTATTTGGAAACAGCGGATGGTGCCTTGGAAGAGATGACAAATATCCTCATCCGCATGCGCGAGTTATCGATGCAGTCGGCAACGGGCACGGTTGGGAATCAGGATCGCACTTACATTAATGACGAATATCAAGTATTGAAGGAAGAAATCGAACGCTTGGCGAGAACAACCGGGATTGCTGACAAATTGCTCTTAAGTGGAGAAGGCGATAACGTCATCGTCCAGGTAGGACTTAACCATCGCAAATACGATAGTGTCGACGTTACCGCCCCTCACGAAGTTACCTTGGACCGCCTGGAAATCTCCCCGATGCATTTAACTACGATGGAAGATGCTGGAGATTCTCTAGTGCAGCTCGATAAAGCAATTTCAAAAGTTGCCGCGGTCCGAGGAGCTATAGGTGCGAGTGAATCTCGATTGAGTTCGCTCATATCCAGTCGTGAAGAATACGAAAATAGTCTCGCTGTCAGTCGTTCGATGCTTCGGGACACTGATTATGCCCTCGAATCAGCGACGGTTGCCAGCTTAAATATCCTTAGCCAGACTGGCGTCGCGTTACTGGCTCAAGCAAACAACGTTCCGCAACTCGCACTCAAGCTGCTGAGCTAAGCTCAGCAACTTATCTTTTCTTACGTCGCTTCTTGGTAGCAGTAGCCTTTTTGGCTTTTTTGCGACGTTTTGTCTTCTTGGCTGCTTTTTTCTTTCTACGTTTTGCCATTTTGATCCCTCCCGTTAAGCAACACTGAAAGTGTTGTTATGAACCCGGTTGAAGTTTTGTTTTCTAGTTATTAGCCAAAAAACAAATTGTGTTTGGGTTCACATTTACAAGTGTGATGCAATTTTTTTTTTGACGCAAGCGTTTTATTTAAAAAATCACTGGAATTATTGGATTTTGAATCGAAAGTTTGTTCGCAAAAACCAAAAAGTTTGATCGCGATCGCAAAAACATCTGCATTTTTGATTTTTGCACGCGTGTTTTGGTTCAATTTTGAGGAAAGTAGGAAAAATTTTCCCAGGTTTTGGTTGGTTTTGTTGTTTCCTTCCCAGTTTTTCGAATCAAAACACAAGTTCGTCCCTGTTTTGCTCTCTGCAAAAACAAATCGTGTTCGTGTCCTAATCTCTTTTGCCGGTTACGGGTTGCAACCTCAGTTCTAGCGTGGTCGAGTTGACCAAAAGTTTGTGTCGGTTTGAGATAAGAAACTAGTCTCCCTCCGGTGGTTGCCCTCCTTTTGCCAGCGGTTGCAAAGTCGAAGGCCTCTTGCTAATCTTTGGCCGCTTCGACGCACCAAAGAAAACCGGGGTAAGCAAGGTGACCGTTCAAGACCTATACGAGAAGCTGAAAGCCAAATTTCCTGCTCACATAGTGGAGCTATCCGAAACGAAGCCCGATCCTTATATAAAGGTGGAAGCGGCGGGAATCCTGGAGGTGGTCCAATCCCTCCGCGACGAGTTTGAGTTCCAAACCGTCGCCAATCTGGGGGGCATTGACTATATTGAGGAGAAGCAGTTCGCGGTTTTCTATCACCTCTTTTCCTATACTCATAAGGTCGTGGTTGCGTTGAAGGTATTCCTTCCCCGAGAAGATGGGGTAAGCGTTCCGAGTGTTGCATCCGTTTATAAGGCGGCGAACTGGTTGGAGCGTGAGACCTACGATATGTACGGGATCCGCTTTGAAGGGCATCCCGATATGCGCAGAATTCTCTGCCCGGAGGATTGGGAAGGGTACCCATTGCGAAAAGATTATAAGACACCGGATTATTACCGGGGTATCCCGGTCCCTCTCTATTTTGAGGGGGATTCCAGTGCGGGGGGTGGCCATTGACCGATATGCATTTGTCCCATCAGGCGGACAACCTCCGGACGGATGAGCTTCTAATTAATATGGGTCCGCAGCATCCAAGCACGCACGGTGTGCTTAGGATCATCATCACCACGGACGGCGAAATTGTGAAAGCGGCCCACCCGGAAATCGGTTATCTGCACCGCTGTAAAGAAAAGCACTCCGAAAATGTGGACTGGATGGCGGTCGCTCCCTTCGTCGATCGGATGGACTATCTGGCGTCCATGAATAATTCTATGGGGTACGCGATAGCCGTTGAAAAGCTGATGGGGGTGGAAGTGCCCCGTCGAGCCGAATATATTCGTGTCATTATTTCGGAACTCCAGCGCATAGCCAGCCACCAAATGGCTTTCGGGACATACGGCCTTGATATCGGTGCTTTTACTCCATTCATGCACGCGTTTAGAGACCGAGAGAAGATTCTAGACATTTTTGAGGCCATTAGCGGGGCGCGCTTGCTCTACAACTACATGTGGATCGGCGGCACGTACCGCGATATCACCCCCGAAATCGTGAAGCAGATCAAAGAGTATTGCGCCTACTTTGCAGGGCAAATCTCCCAGTACAACGAGCTACTTTCGTATAACAAGATATTTGTCGAACGAACGGCGAATGTCGGCATCATGGACCGCGAATTGTGTTGGTCGTACGGATTGACCGGGCCTATGCTGCGGGGCGCCGGCATGAAGTGGGATTTGCGCAAAGACGAGCCCTATTCGATTTATTCCGAAGTCGATTTTGATGTGCCGGTCGGAAAGGGTGAGATGGGTACGCTGGGTGATAGCTGGGACCGCTACATGGTGCGGATGCGCGAAATGGAGGAAAGCCTCAAGATCGTCAACCAGCTCATCGACGGTATCCCTGACGGGCCGCACCGTGGACGCGTTGCAAAGAAGATCCGCGTGCCTAAGGGTGAGGTCTTTTCGCGCACCGAATGCCCGCGCGGTGAACTGGGTTTC
The DNA here is from genome assembly GCA_020435295.1 of Bdellovibrionales bacterium. Lineage (GTDB taxonomy): Bacteria > Bdellovibrionota > FAC87 > UBA2466 > JACKAF01 > JACKAF01. The sequence continues at coordinate 3,562 of JAGQZV010000084.1, forward strand.
TATATTATTAGCGATGGATCCGAGATACCGTACCGTATCAAAGTAAAGAGCCCGTGTTTTTTGAACATCAGCACTTTAGACGAAGTGACGCGGGGTCTAATGGTGGCAGATTTGGTGGCCACGGTGGGGAGTTTGGATATCGTTCTTGGTGAGGTGGATCGGTGACGTTTGGGGAATATGTCGCTCTCGTGAAGGATATTGGAGTCACGACCCTAAAGGGGATGGCGGTGACGTGGCGCGTGTTTATGAAGGTTCAGACCAAGGGCGCGGTTACTATTCAGTACCCCGAGACGCGCGATCGCCTTCCGATGGGTTCTCGCGGTTTGCTCTTCAACGACGTGGAAGACTGCATTGCGTGCAAGCAATGCGCCACGGCATGCCCGGTCGATTGCATATATATAGAGGCTGATAAGAAAGCCGCGGGTGCTGAAATTGATTCTACCAAGGGCGGGGTCAAGAAGACCCTCGATCTAAAGCGCTTTGATATCGATGTATCACTTTGCTGCTATTGCGGTCTGTGCAGTGCGGCCTGCCCCACTGAATGTTTGTACCACACGAAGGAGTACGAGTACTCCAAGTTTGAGCGCGATCGGTTCACCTTTGACTTCTTGAACTGGCACCACTAATTGACATTTTGGCTAAGAGGCACTAAATACTCGACTCTTAGCTTCATAAGGACAGAGAGATATGGCGACACACAAATCGGCCGAGAAGGCGGACAGACAATCCAAAGTACGGGCAATCCGGAACCAAAGCCTCCGGGCCGAAGCGAAAACCGCGGTTAAGCGCGTGCGTGCTCAAATCGCAGCCGGCACCAAAGGAGAGGCGCTTGAGGGGCTTCTGAAAAGTGCTCAGAGCACGCTGCGGCGGGCTGCCTCCAAGGGCGTGTTGAAGCCCGAAACCGTGTCTCGTTACGTTTCCCGTTTGAGCGCTGCGGCTCACCGCGCCAAATAATAGCTAGTTGGCACAGCCGAAATAGCGGACCAGTATTCCTTTGACTGCTGTGGTTCCCTCCCGGATCAGGTAGCGTTTGATTGACGCCCGTGTTTCCACGCCATCACCAGGCTTCATGATTGATTTGTCGACGATGCCTTGGAATATTGCCTCTCCGCTTTGAACTAGGATGTACTCGGTAGTACCAGGGGGGTAGAGAGGTAACTCAAAACGGCCCTTGTGTTTAATCTGGAATTCGAAGATCTCGATTTTCCGGTTTGAAGTTTCCGCTGCAAAGGGAATGAGCGTGATTCCGCCACCGATTTCGAGTTGCGGGCGGCCTTTTGCTTTCCGGCAGTAAAAGCTGTGGTTGTTTTGATAAGGGTCGATGAGGCTCGAGACGGGAGTGCCCATCGCGTGGGCGAGTTTTGATACCACGCCGAGGGTCGGGACGGTCTTTCCCCCCTCAATTTGAAAAATCATGGATCGGCTTACCCCGGCCTTTTCGGCCAGCTGGGCTAAAGAAAGCCCGTGAGCATTGCGGTAGTTTCGGATGAATTCGGCTACATGTCCGAAGTCAGGTTCTTGCATCTGGTCTCGCTCCCCCATTGTTTAATAAAAAGTCATTTTGTGCTTGATATTGAACGTTCAATATAATAAACACTTTTACACTAAATGAAACAAGGGTTCAAGGGGCACAGTGAAAGGAGAGAAAAGATGACTGTATGCGAACTGAAATCGAGCCGAGCTTTCATTGCCGGTGTGGGAACGGAATCGGGGACGATCCGAACCGCCTTGCTCGCGTGGGCCCTGGTGTTGGCATTTTTGTTTGGGCTTGCGCTAAAGCTTTCGGAAAGTCCTGTGATGCCGTTGGATCCCGAGCCCTTTGCGCGGCCACACTATTCCCTTGGGCGGATGCTCTAGCTGCTGTCTAGGCTCTCGAAAGCGAGAAAACCCTGGCCAGTGGGCCAAATTTCAATCGTTTCCGTAGTTTAGAGCCATTCCTGGAAGACGGGGTGCCTGGGTGTACACACGCTGTACACTCAGGCTCCGCTTTTGGGCTTGCACGCAGCCTAAAGGCCGTGGCCTTGCGATTGCAATTACTCAGCTTAGCCTGTGACACCCGCTGGGGCAGCTATGCTTTTGGAGCCAATCACGCGTGACGGCCAAGTCTAAATTTCGCAAACCATCGCACTGGATTTTGCCCGTGCTGGTGTTGATGCTGGCTTATCCCCCGCACCTTGTGGTGGGTGAAACCATTGATAACAATCAAGCCATCGCCGACATTTTTCAAAACACCCTCAACGAGGGTGGCGCCGATGCTTTGGCGAATTTAGCCGACGATAACCCGGCCTTCTTCCAAGACATACAGGCACAAGTTCCGCCGGCACCCTCGCCGACATCCGGACGAAAGGAAAAAGCCAGTGGCGCCCAAGGCGCAGCCATTTTCGGAGCGGTGATGGCGTTTGCAAGCTGTGCCATGATGATGGCAGCAGCGAGGAAAATGGAACCCGGGCCTGAGAGGACGATGATGATGGCTCAGGCGATGCAACAGTGTGCGCAGGGGGCCCAGAATGCGGCCAATGCCGGCCAGAACGGAGATGCTGCCGATGCTGTGACGTCCGCGGCGCCTTTACCGGGCGTCCAAAATGCTATCCCAGTGACGTTGCCAAAGTCTGACAAAGGCGATGCGGTGGTTTCCTCTAGTAACCGCAACAACGATTCGAGTACGCCGCAGATTAGCGACGATTTCAATATTACACAGCCCGAGATCACGGTGCCTGGCATTGGTGTCACCCAAGCACCTGGGGAAATTAGAGACGATTTTGAGTTTACCCCGGTTGCCAACGTAGAACCGCCGAAGAGTTTACCGGCGATAAATCACCCGAAAATCGGATTTAACGAAGATCAGGAAGAAAGTGGAAAGCCCACTATCTTATCGGGAGGGGGCCTCTTGCGCGGAGCCTTGGACAACGGAAAAGTGCCCGATCCGTCCGCTCTTGCAAACGGAGGAGTTCCCGATCGTGGGACTTTGGACGGACTGGTCAAAGACTCTGGCCTAAATAACGGTGGGGGTGGGGCAGCCGGAGGGAGTGCTGCCGGAAAGCTCAGCTTAAATGGCCTACTCGATGCGTACGGAAACAAAGCCGGGGACATCGGTGCGCCTCCCGGGGACATTGTCCAGATGCCCTTGGATAAAAAGGCCGGGGGCGGGAAGCGTTTGAATATTTTTGAGTACGGCGCGTATCGCTACCGTCGTCTGGCGTACGACGATGGACGTATTCGCACACGGATCGTTACCGATCGCGGGCTCGCCTCCACTGCCGCCGAGCCCCAAATCCAAGCCGCAAGCGTCTTTAAGTAATCTTGCCGTAAATTGTCCACGGGCGCCCCATAGCGGCCCAAAAACCCCACAATTCCGTTGATTTCGTGCCTAACTCCGGTGGCCCCAATCTTGCTCATTAGCCGCGTGGCAAACGGGGGCATAGCCTCCGGCTGGTGGGTAGGCTATGCGAACGTGGATGGTCATTGGAATAGCCCTGTGGGCGGTGCAGGCTTCAGTCGCTCGTGCGGAGTCTGGCGCACGTTTATTGGCTGTTCAGCACCACCTTTCGGCTGTTGTTCCGTGGGCCATGCCCAAAGATCCTGACTTTTATGCCGAGTATGTTTCCAAGGAAGATCCTGCAATCCGTTGGGCCTATATTGATCGGTGGCGGCCGCACGAGCGCAACATTCCGTTTCACTTTGATACCGGGCGATCTGCTTATTACGGAAATCAGCTTGGCGCCTCTGGGACAAACCAAGTGGATCAGCGTGGGGCTTTAGCGAGCTATGTGATGCGTCTTCGCTTGGAGGGCTTGTTCCGAAACTACCTCAGCCGCCAGGACGCTCCGGCTACCGCCAAGCGGCTGGGACACACCTACTCCGACGTCAGATCGGGAATAACACTTACCGGTGAAAACCAGATGCGCGTGCGTTTTCTCTATGATTTTCAAAATGATCTCACCCGTCTCTCCTTGGAACGGGGGGCCTTTGATGCGAGCTTGCTTCATCTACGCACGTTGGGAGCCGTTTCGGGGGCGGCGCCGCTTGGCGCGTTGTCGCTGCAACTGGGCGCACGGCTCACAGCGAAGGCGCGGGCTTATGTTCTATACGAGCTGAGTAGCTATGTTTTCGAGTCTGGTCTGCAGCAGGAGTTGCGCCCCGGCCTAAACGGCGTATTGCGCCTGCGCAGCCCGCTGGGGGTAGCGGGAACCCAGGTGCTAGACGCCGTATTCAGCTTGAGGTTCTAAGACCTGTATTCGTCGGGGCATACACCAGCTGTACTGACAATTATTGTCTCTCTTCCATATCCCATGCCTGCAGGAGCGCGGTGTGGGCTCCGTCACTCTGGCACACTGCTTGCTCTATGAAGGGGAAGTGCACCGTCCTTCGGCTTAGAGGACCGAAGACTGCATGACTTCGGATGTTGTAGTTCGTGAAGTGGAAGAGAGAGGTCACGTATGAAAAAGTTTAGTTTAGCGGTTATCGCTCTTAGTTTTCTTGGGCTTGCTACGTTGGAAGCCCGCGCAGAAGGCCCCGGCTTTGGCCCCGTGGGACCCGCCCGTACGCCCGGCATCACGAATTCTAGTGGGTTTGCAGCGGTAAACAGTCACGGTTTCCGAGCCCCGGTGCCTACAAGCTCAACGCGCATTAACATCAACGTTCGCGTGAACGTTCGTGCGTATAACAATCACTATTATCCGCAGTATTACCAAGCGTATCAGAATTACTACAATTCTTACTATCAGGCGTATGCGCAGTGGATGGCCATGTACTACCGTTACATGTATGCGCGCTACCGGCGCCCCCGCAAAGCTTTTAGCTTGGCCATTTCCACCCCGTTCTTCGGCCTTGGGCTGAGTTCGGTGAGGTTCTAAGACAAGCTTGGTAGCCCAGTTTCCCATCCCTCTGGGGTTGTGATAGGTTCAGCCCCGGAGGAATTAGGGAATCGTGGAAGAGATCACCAGTCTATCTGACCTCAAACAGCAAAATACTTCTATAAAGGCTCGTGTAGAGGCGCTACGGAGGCGTCTTTGAACCCGGTAAGAAATCGCATCGGGTAACTGAAATCCAAAAACTGGAACTTGAAGACGGGTTCTGGTCCGATCAAAGAAAATCAAAGACATTATTGAAGGAGAAGCGCTCCCTAGAAGATACGCTTGAGGCACTCAAGCGCGTGGAGTCTGGGTGTGAGGATGTACAGGTTCTTTTGGAATTTGCACAAGAGGATCCCAGCGCTACAAACCTGCGCGAAGCCGGTCGCGAGATAGCCGATCTGGGCCCTCGTGTGCGCGCCCTGGAGCTCAAGGCAATGCTGGGGGAGCGCAATGACAGCTCAGACGCCATCGTTAATATCAACGCGGGCGCAGGGGGAACTGAAGCGCAGGACTGGGCCGAAATGCTTCTCAGGATGTATTTGCGCTATTGCGAGGCCAAGGGGTTTAAGACGCGCATATTGGATCAGCAGTCCGGAGAAGAAGCCGGCATCAAGTCCGCTACGTTTACAGCGGAGGGAGACTACGCGTACGGATTTTTGAAAGCAGAGGTGGGGGTACACCGTTTGGTTCGAATCTCCCCCTACGATTCGAACAGCCGTCGTCACACTTCCTTTGCATCGGTTTTCGTGTATCCGGATATCGAGGATGAAATCGAAATCGAGATTCTGGATAAGGATCTCCGCATCGACACGTACCGGGCGGGGGGCGCAGGTGGGCAGCACGTAAACAAGACTGATTCTGCGGTGCGGATCACGCACTTGCCGACCAATATCGTGGTGCAATGTCAAAACGAGCGCTCCCAATTGCAAAATCGCGCGTCGGCAATGAAGATACTAAAGGCGCGGCTGTATGAATTTGAGGTCGCCAAGCGCCTCGAGGCGAAAGAAGAAATTGAAAATTCCAAGAAAGACATCGCTTGGGGGAGTCAAATCCGCAGTTACGTGCTCCATCCTTACCGTTTGGTGAAGGACCATCGGTCTAATCTGGAGGTCGGCGACCCGGAATCCGTCTTAAACGGAGACATCCAACGTTTTATTGAAGCGTATTTGATGTCGGAGAGGGCCACATGAATATCTTAATAAGCAATGACGATGGGATTGAAGCGCCGGGGATCTTGGCGTTGGCCGAGGCCATGGCAAGTGTGGGGAACGTCACGGTCGTGGCTCCTCACCGTGAGCGCAGCACAGCCAGCCATAGCTTGACGCTGCACAAGCCCCTAAGGGTTTTTGAGGTCGGCGAGAACCGCTACGCGGTTTCGGGTAGTCCGGCAGACTGCATTTACTTGGGGATTCGTCATATATTGAAAACTCCACCGGATTTGATTTTGTCGGGTATTAATCGGGGTGCAAATCTCGGCACTGACGTCCATTATTCCGGGACGGTGGCAGCCGCTCGCGAAGGCGCTTTGATGAATATTCGCAGCTATGCCATCTCCCTCGTTCTGATGGGTCAGCTGGTGAAAAACGAGTTAGAACAAGTGCCAGCAGAGCCGTTGCGATATGATGTTGCGGCTGAGATCTCCAAGCGCATCGTTGAAGAAACGCTTCCCTTGGAATTTCCCGATCACACACTCTTGAACATCAATGTCCCGAATCTAAAAGCTTCCGAAATCCACGGCGTGCGTGTAGCCCGACAGGGGTTTCGCTACTACGAAAGTCAGGTCGACCGCCGAGTGGATCCGCGTGGCAAACCCTATTTTTGGATAGGAGGGGGCTATGAGGGATTTGAGAAAGAAAAGGACTGCGACTGTGACGCGGTTGAGGCCGGGTACGCCTCATTGACGCCGATTACGATCGACTGCACGCACCGGGAACTCTTCCTGGAGTGGCGCGAGAAGCTGAAATTCTGATCTACGCCGCCATCTGCTTTGGGCGTGGGCCTTTGACGCCCGAGTGAGCCAGTGACTCAAGGTACCACTTGATACTGGCGCGTACGCCATCGACCAATGCGGTGCGCGGTTTCCAACTCAAGGCCTTCTCCATGTTGGTGATATCAAGCTGCTTCACCTTCTGACCGTCGGGTTTGGTACTGTCCCAATGGATTTGGCCTTTGAAGCCTAGACAGGTGGCAATGGTTTCTGCGAGTTCTCTGATGCTGATGCCCACACCCGTTCCTATGTTCAGTGGAGTCGTGTCGTTGTAGGTTTCAGCAGCCAGAAGAATACCGTCGGCGCAGTCCTCTACAAAAAGGAATTCGCGAATGGGGGAACCGGTTCCCCAGCAAGAGACGTCCTTCGCTGCTAGGTGGGCGTCACAGAACTTTTTTATGAGCGCTGCAACGACATGGGAACGGTAATCATCGTAGCAGTCGAAAGGCCCATAAAGATTACTTGGAATGAGATGAATAGAGTTTAATCCGTACTGCCGCTTGTAAACGATGCCTTGGATGGCGAGCATTTTCTTTACGGAACCGTACCCTATCACCGAGGGGTGCAGGTCTCCGGCCCAGAGGTCTTGTTCTCGGAGATGGTTTTCCAAATTGCCTGGGTAACTGCAGGCGGTACCGACGGTGATGAACTTTTCTGGCATGAAGCGGCGGGCGGCTTCCATCACGTTGGCACCCATTACTAAATTCTGGTAGTAGATCGTGCCGGCCTCGGCGAGGGTTATTCCTAACCCGCCGTAGTACGCTGCCGAATGGATGATAATTTCGGGCTTGTACTTTTCGAAGCACGCCAGCGCGTTATTGAGAATGGTCAGATCGTACTCTGTCTTGGTTGGTGTGCGAATCTCTGCCCCGAAATGGATCAGCCTTTCGCACAGATGGCGTCCCAGAAAGCCGCGGCCTCCGGTGACTAGCACTTTTTTTCCGTTCCAAAATCCTGTGTCGGGCAAGAAGGGGTTGAGTGGCATGGTGTCTCCTCTAAATTGTTGGCTGAGTCGGGCGTCGTAGAGTCCTGGCGCGCCTGGTTTTTTCTTCCAGGTAGTACTGAATAAGTTCTTTAATTCCGGCTGCTAAGGAGTAGGTTGGCTTGAATCCTTGGCTAAGCAATTTTTCAAACGAGACTGGGTAATTTCTTCTTTCCAGATCCATTCCGGAGTTCTCGAACTTGTAATCGAAGTCGAGTTGCTTGCACATTTCCTCGATAAGATCTTTCTTGGTGATCTCAATGTCAGGATTGCCGACGTTGTAAACGTTCCCCTTCATGGTTTCCCAGTTCAGAATTGCGAACACGATGGCGTTGGTCATGTCCTGAACATGGATGAATTGTCGAACGAAGTGGCTTTCGTAGATCGAAAGTGGAATGCCGAAAACGGCCTGCGATACAAAGTCGTGTATGAGCAAATCGTCACGAGTGAGAGGGGAGCGTCCGAAGCCCCCTGCGAAGCGAAACACAATATTGCGGGAGTCTCTTAGAACCAATTCTTCGGCGCGAACTTTGGTCTTGCCGTACAGTGAGGTTGGGTTGAGAGGGGTCTCTTCGGTGACCAATCCGTTTTGTTCCCCGTAGTTGCTGCACGTAGAGGCCAAAAGGACCGGTGCGTGCTTTTCCTTGTTGCGCAGTACCGACGTGGTGCCTCCGACATTACACCGTACGGCGACATCCGGGGCTTTGTTGCACGCAGGGTAGCCCACAAGCGCCGCTAGGTGGATAATGAGATCTACTCCTTGCAGAAGCGGCTTTAAGGCAGTCTGATTCGCAATATCCAATTGGTAATGGCTGACGTTATCGGGAATGGCGTTTTTCTGGAGGGCGGGTGGGTTGAGATCCAATACCCGCACTTCATCAGCAAGTTTTGCTAACTTAGGGATGAGGGTGGAACCGACGTAACCGCACCCTCCTGTGACAGCGATTTTCATGCTGGGCTTCCTTTCCGAGCGTGTACATCGGTCTATTCGGCGAATTGTGTGGAAATCTTGACAATGATTTGGGGGCGGCGGGCACATTTTTCAGGGGCTAAGCGTCCTTCTCAGAAAGCCGATGGGTTAGTAGGGACGCAATGGCCCGGGGGGGATTGACGCGCTGTGGCTATTTGTTTATCTTAGGCCCGCAAAACTCCAGCAAATGATGGCTAAGTACTTAATAATATTAATGCTCGTTTTGTCCTCTTGTGCGTCAGTGCGGTCGCGGTACCACACTGTCTCCGCTGGGGAGACCCTCGCGCTAATCGCCAAGACGTATGCGGTTCCGCTCCAAGCGCTAACCGACAGCAACGCGAACGTACCGGTGCGGCGAATGGAACCCGGAACCCGGTTATTTATCCCCTTTGAGGCCCGTCCAGACTGGAACGACTCCGACGTGCAGCTGGTGCGCCTTAGCCCGACGTCGCGCGAGGTGGCCGACGCGGGGCCGTCCAGCTACCGTTGGCCTGTGGTAGGGACAATCAGCAGTTATTTTGGGCGGCGCGGCAATCGTCCCCATGAGGGTATTGATATCGCGGCCGATCGCGGTACTCCCATTGGGTCTGCGCGTTCGGGTCATATCATTTACAGTGGTAACGGGATTCGGGGCTATGGGAATCTCGTCATAGTTCGCCACGCAGACAATTTCACAACGGTATACGCTCACTTAAACAAAATCCAAGTCCGCCGGGGCCAATATGTACGCGGTGGACAACGGCTTGGCACCGTTGGCAGAACGGGACGAGCTTCTGGGTACCATCTGCATTTTGAGATCCGCAATAATCGAGTCCCCGTAAATCCGCTTTTATACTTGCGCAGACAATACGCAGCCAATAAAGTGGCCCGGTAAGATTTTTGGTGCAATGCCAAGTACTTCCGAGCGCTAGAGGGTGCACAGATGGATGAATTGCGGTCTGCCGTAAGGGACATTCCTGACTTCCCTAAACCGGGGATATTATTCAAAGACATTACACCGTTGCTTCAGGACGCGCGCCTTTATTCCAGGGCGATCGATCTCATGGCCGAGCGGGTGGCCGTACACCGCCCGACTCAAATCGTCGCCATCGAGTCTCGTGGTTTTTTGTTTGGTGCGCCCTTGGCAGTTAAGTTGGGGGCGGGGCTCGTTATAGTGCGTAAGCCGAATAAGCTGCCATTTAAGACCCAGAAGTTGGAATACGCTCTAGAGTACGGAACCGATACCTTGGAAATGCACGTGGACGCGCTTCGGTCCGATGACCGTGTGGTGGTGGTGGACGATCTCTTGGCAACCGGCGGTACAGCGCTAGCGACGGCACAGTTAGTAGAAAAAATTGGTGCTCGAGTTGGGGCCTTATTGTTTTTTTCTGAATTAGCCTTTCTAAATGGGAGAGAGAAGCTCTCCCGTTACACCGTGGAAACGCTAGTAGACTTTTAACCATCGGCAGTCGAGCGAAACAACCAGATGAGCGCCTTGAGTGAGTAGGAAAATGAGTCCAGAAAATCTCAAACAGCCAGTTGTCGCAGGTGTGCGGCCCGCCGATGACGCCAGCGATGTGGCTTTTACCACCCGCCTTGAGGATTTCATAAACTGGGGCCGAAGCAATTCTCTCTGGCCGCTCCCGTTTGGAACCGCTTGTTGCGCCATTGAATACATGTCCGTTGTCTCCTCCCACTATGACGTCTCCCGTTTTGGGGCGG
>JAGQZV010000085.1 GCA_020435295.1 Bdellovibrionales bacterium
TCTCCTCGACAGAGCGACTGTTTGCTCGTGTTGGGAACGGTCGTAGAGAAAATGGGGCCCGTTCTAAAGCAGATTTACGATCAGATGCTCGAACCCAAGTGGGTGATCTCGGTCGGCGTGTGCGCGTCCTCGGGCGGATTTTACCGTGCGTACCACGTGATGCAGGGAATAGACGAAATTATTCCAGTGGATGTGTATGTTCCCGGATGTCCGCCGACGCCAGAGGGGATAATCTTTGGGCTGATGAAGCTTCAGGAAAAAATAAAAAAGGGAGGCATCGTTCGTGCAAGAGACCGGCACAAAGTTAGCGGAAAGTAAGTGCCCGGAATTGATCGAGGCCTTCCCGCAGGCGGTTCTATCCGTTGATGACTACTTAGGGGATCTCAGCATTTCGGTACGCGCTAGTGAGATCCGTCCTATCGTTCGCTTTCTCAAAGAGACCCCGTCCCAGTGTTATGAGTTCTTGATGGATCTTTTTGGAATGGACTATGAGGGATACGAACGGGAAACTCCCGGACGCTTCGCCGTGATTTACGGCTTCTATTCCCATTCCCGAAAGACGCGGCTCCGCCTGAAGGTGTTTTTGCCCAAGAACGAAATAGACTCCATTCACGATATCTATAAGGCCGCCAATTGGTTGGAGCGAGAGGCCTGGGACATGTTCGGAATTCAGTTTAAAGGACACCCCAACCTCAAGCGGATATTGTGTCACCATGAATTTAAGGGGCATCCATTGCGCAAGGATTTTCCGTCCAATAACTACCAAAGATTACGCACGGCACTGCCGTCGACAGAGTTGTGAAGATGTTGGAAACGTTTAAGAGTACGGATTTGAGGGGGGCAGGCGAGGAGCCAAAGTGGATGCGCTTGAACCTCGGGCCATCGCACCCGGCTACCCATGGTACGCTCCGCGTATTTGTCGAGTTGGACGGGGAAATCATACGTAACATGAAGTTGGAGATAGGCTACCTCCACCGCTGCTTTGAGAAGATGAGCGAAACCCACACTTGGAATCAAGTGATTCCGTACACCGATCGTCTCAATTACGTGTCGGCCATGATGAACAACGTGGGTTATGTGATGGCCGTGGAAAAATTGCTTGGGATAGAAGTACCGAAACGTACCCAGAGAATCCGCGTCATAATGTGTGAATTGTCGCGGATTATCGATCACTTGGTCGCTATCGGCACGAATGCGGTAGACGTCGGGGCCTTGACCTGCTTCTGGTACTTCTTTCGGGAACGCGAGAATATTTACGACCTTTTTGAAGCGGTGTGTGGCGCGCGTCTGACGACTAGTTTCACCCGGGTGGGTGGTCTTTACAAAGATCTCCCCGAGGGCTGGACGCAGTGGTGCCGCAAGGTGCTTGCCAACTTGCCTCGAAGTTTAGACGACGTCGAGGGGCTACTGACGACTAACCGCATTTGGATCGATCGCACGCGCGGGGTGGCACCCATCTCCAAGCAAGATGCGCTCGACTACGGTTTTACGGGCCCGTGTCTGCGCGCTTGCGGCGTAGGGTACGATGTACGCAAGGCGCACCCGTATTATGACTACGATAAGTTTGATTGGAGTCTCATCACCGAGGAAGAAGGTGATACGTACGCGCGCTATCTTGTGCGCTTGGGCGAAATGCGCGAGAGCATGAAAATCGTGGAACAGGCGCTTGACGATCTGCCCGATGGTCCGGTGAATGTAGACGACTGGTCGATTGCGCTCCCACCAAAAGATCAGGTGTACGGCTCCATTGAAGGCTTGATGGCGCACTTCAAGCTCATTATGCACGGAATTAAGCCGCCGGCTGGCGAAGTCTATTCCTACACGGAGGCGGCTAATGGTGAGCTCGGATTTTTTGTGGTGTCTGACGGTACAGGCAGACCGTTCCGTGTTCGCGTTAGACCTCCTTGTTTTGCAATCTACCAGGCCTTTCCGCAGATGTGTCAGGGGCAGACTATTTCTGATGCTATTGCGGCCTTGGGGAGTTTGAATATAGTGGCAGGAGAACTTGACCGATGACTGAAGTCTCTTCCCCAGTGCATTTTAGTGAGCAGATGCTTGAAACAGTAGATCGGCTGATTGCCAAGTACGAGAAGCCCGAGTGCGCGCTGCTGCCGATTTTGCACTTGGCCCAGGATCAGTTTGGCCACTTAAGTCCGCCAGTCCTTAATTATGTCGCGTCCTTGTTGAAAATGCCGCCCGGGAAGGTCTTCGATGTAGTTAGCTTCTATACGATGTTTAAGACGCGCGACATGGGCAAGTGGTGTCTGCAGATTTGTCACAATGTCACCTGTACCATGATGGGAGCCGAGCGGCTCGTCCATGCGGCCGTGGAAAGTTTAGGTGTAGGCGTAAACGGCGTGACGGAGGACAAGCAGTTTAGCTTAGTCACGGTGGAGTGCTTGGGGTCGTGCGATAAAGCGCCCGTCATGCAGGTGAACAACGAGTTTGTCGAGCGGGCTCTAGACGCCGAGAAAGTCAAGAACCTTATTAAAGATCTTCGAGAAAAGGGCCAGACGACTTTTGAAGAGGTGACTCGCTAATGCCGGCGCTCGCAAAGGAAAAGCAAATCCTCTTAAGGCATATCGATACTCCGAATCTTTCTCAAATTTCCGTTTACGAGGAAGTGGGCGGCTACCAGGCGGCCAAGAAGGCCTATGGGATGGAGCCCGCCAACATCATCGAAGACGTGAAGGCCAGTGGCCTGCGCGGGAGAGGCGGCGCCGGATTTCCTACGGGTATGAAATGGGGGTTCGTTCCGCAGAACACGGGAAAGCCTATTTACTTGCTTTGTAATGCGGATGAGTCGGAGCCCGGTTGCTTCAAGGATCGAGTCATCATCGAAAAGAATCCGCACGCCATTATTGAGGGTATCCTCATTGCGGCTCGCGCCATTAATTCTCACAAGAGCTATATTTATATCCGCGGCGAGTACGCAAAGGGAGCGCGCATTTTACAGATGGCTATCGATGAAGCCTACCAACGCGGTTTTCTGGGAAAGAATATATTGGGGACGGGCTTTGATTTGGATTTGGTGTTGCACCGTGGAGCCGGCGCGTACATCTGTGGAGAAGAGACGGGGCTCATTTCCTCGCTTGAGGGGAAGAAGGGCCAGCCCAAACTCAAGCCCCCGTTTCCGGCGGTTTCCGGCTATCTGGGATGCCCGACGGTAGTCAATAACGTGGAGACGCTTAGTACTCTGCCTTGGATTCTGGCGCACGGAGGTAAGACCTACGCGACGTATGGAACGGAAAAAAGCGCGGGCACACGTCTTTTTTGCTTAAGCGGTTGGGTGAACAAGCCCGGCGTTTACGAATTGGAATTGGGAACCCCCCTGCGCGTTCTCATTGATGAACTTGGTGGGGGGCTCAAGGACGGCGCTACGTTAAAAGCTGTCATTCCAGGAGGCAGTTCCACCCCTCCTCTGACGCCGGCAGAAGTGGCGGAAGCGACACTTGATTTTGAGTGCATGGCAAAATACGGGAGCTTTTTGGGGGCGGGCGGCGTCATCGTGATCCCCGAGCACGTTTCTCTTCTGAAGATTTTGGAAACCATCTCGGAGTTCTATTGGGACGAAAGTTGTGGGCAGTGTACTCCCTGCCGGGAAGGCACGGGCTGGCTTTTTCGAATCCTTAAGCATTTGCACGAGGGCCGGGGAACATCGACTGACATCGAGGACTTAAAAAAAACTGCCGGCAACATGATGGGCACCACCATTTGTGCGCTTGCCGATGCTGCAGCGATGCCGGTTCTGGGGTTTCTGAAGAAGTTTCCTGATGAGTTTTATGCCGCTCTAAGGGAGCGAGAGGGCCAATGAGCACAGACGTAGCGGTTAAGAAGGTTAGTGTTACGATCGACGACAAGAAGGTCGAGGTGACTCCGGATAAGACTGTCTTCCAGGCGGCCGTGGAAGCGGGTATTTTTGTGCCTCATTATTGTTATCATCCGGATCTTTCCATAGCCGGCGTTTGCCGAATGTGCCTGGTTGAAGTGGATAATGCGCCCAAGCTGCAGATCAGTTGCAACACTCCGGTGCGGGACGGGATGGTCGTGCGCACGAGTTCCGACAAAGCCCGGCAGGCGCAAAAGGGCTCCTTAGAGCTGCACCTTATTAATCATCCAGTGGACTGTCCGATCTGTGACAAAGCGGGCGAGTGCAAACTTCAGGATTTCTATCGGGAATTCGGGCTTTACAAGAGCCGGGTAGAGCTTGAGGACAAAGTACACAAACCAAAGGCGAAAGACATTGGGACGATTGTGCTCGATGCCGAACGTTGCATTCTTTGTACCCGTTGTACGCGTTTTACGCATGAAGTGACGCATACGGACGAGCTAGTCATCGTAAACCGTGGGAATCGGTCGGAACTGAAAACCTACGACGATGGCCCACTCCGCAATGACTATACCGGCAATCTGGCTGATATATGTCCTGTAGGAGCGCTCACGGCGCGCGACTTTCGTTTTCAGCAGCGGGTGTGGTTTCTTGAGAAAAAAAATTCGGTTTGTACCATGTGCGCACGCGGGTGCAACACGACGGTGTCCGTGAATCCGAAAACCAAAAAGCTGTACCGCGTGGAACCGCGTCGAAATCCTGAAGTGAATAAGAGCTGGATCTGCGATACGGGCCGCTGGCGCTACCACTACGTTTACGGGGAATCCCGTTTGCGTACGCCGGAGAAAATTTCCGATGGCAGGGTACTTGAGAGCACCTGGCACCAGGCTTTTGGAGAAATGAAAAGAGCACTCGAGGATCCCTCGGGGATTGTCATTGGACTCAGTACGCAACTTACAAACGAAGAAATCCTCGAGCTTGTTCTCAGCTTTAAAGAATCCGGCGTGAAGCATTTTGTCCGAATTGTGGACGAGCAGGTGATTGAGGAGCGTTCGCCGTGGGATGGTGTGCTTAAACACCGAGATCATACGCCCAATGCCGAAGGTTTTGCGCGAATGTTTTCCATGATGAATACCAAATTCTTGGATTGCGCTGGCCTTGCTGCCCTCGTAGGAGAAGGCAACTTGCGGCACGCGTGGTTCTTTGGGCTGGAAGGCGAAGACGTTTCTTGGGCTAGCCGTTTTGTGGAAGCGCTCCCCGAAGGGGTTTCCCTGACACTGCATGCGACTTCGCGCCTCCCCATCTGGGAGAGGGCGCAGTGGCTGCTGCCGGCGGCCTCGGCCTTCGAAAAGTCGGGCACGATGGTGAATGCGCTCGGGCGTCTGCAACGTCTTCAAGCAGCTATCCCTCGGGTGTCGCTCGCAAGGGATGGCCACGCTGTGGCGTTTGGGGTTCAGCGGGGCGCGGATCGGGACGCCGCGCCCGAAGCCCGTCACGTCGACCTTTTTGAAAAGTTGATCGCGGCACCCCTTTTGGGGCGGGAGCAGGTTTGGAAGAAGCTAGATCCCATGGGAGTCGCGCTAAAGGAGAGGTCGTGAAGCGTTCCAAGTACCGTTTACCGCTTAGCCAACGCATCTACTTGATCGCGATCTTGAAGGGGATGGGGATTACCGCGCGCCACTTCTTTACGAACTTACTGCGGCCGGGCCGGATGCCGAATGTGGGGTATCCCGAAAAGCGTCGGAACTATTCACCTCGGTTTAGAGGCTTGCAGATTCTTACCGTGAAACCGAATGGCGAAATCCGCTGCACGGCCTGCATGTTGTGTGCGACGGCCTGTCCGGCGGACTGTATCCACATTACGGCGGCCGAGCACCCAAACCCGGAGGTTGAAAAGTTCCCCAAGGAATTTAACATCGACATGCTCCGCTGTGTTTTCTGTGGCATGTGTGAAGAGGCTTGCCCCGTGGACGCCATCCGCATGGGAACGCGGTACGAACTGGCCAATTTCGAACGTAACCAGTTCATTTATACTAAAGACGATCTCATGCGGGCCGGGAACTACACTCAAAGCCGTGTGACCCGTCCCTAATTGACGATCACAACTGAATGGTGCACTTCCACCACTTCGTTGAAAGATCCCTGAACAATTGAAAGCAGAGCCACCAAAGTAGTAAATCTCTGCCCTACTTGACAGGTTCTCGCAGGACGTGTATCTTGCCGCCGTGTTTGTGTTGTCGTCTAGAATGTTCGTTTTTCTCCTCCTCGCCGCACGTACGGCTTTAAGCATCGAGATTCACGGCCACCGTGGCAGTCGGGGAACGCATCCCGAGAATACGCGGCCAGCATTTGAGGAGGCGGTGGCTAGTGGCGCGTACTCCTTGGAGTTGGATTTGCAACTAACTGGGGACGCCGTCCCAGTCCTGTCCCATGATCCCGTTGTGGGGCCAAAGCGGTGCCTTCCCAAAGATGGGGGGCCCACGTTCGAACCGATTCCTCTTCTAAT
Organism: Bdellovibrionales bacterium; assembly: GCA_020435295.1. Taxonomy (GTDB): domain Bacteria; phylum Bdellovibrionota; class FAC87; order UBA2466; family JACKAF01; genus JACKAF01. Next base: position 6,336 of record JAGQZV010000085.1, read on the forward strand.
GCTCCGGGCGGCCGATCTCTCGCGGTTTGACTGTGGTGTTGTGCGAGCGGCCGGATTTGAGTCCCAACAGCTGGTTCCGGGGACCCCCTTACTGACATTGGAAGCCTTCTTGAAATGGGTTCGGCAAAATCACGTGCGCCAAAAACTGGTCGTGGAGATTAAGACGGATAGTTCGCCGCCGCCTGACGTGGCGTATTTCGTAAGAACGGTGTTTGGGCTCTTTTCTCAGTTCGATCTCAAGGGGCAGCTGTGGATCCAGTCGTTTTCTAAAGAGGCGCTTCGGGCAGCAGAGCGAGCAGACGCCAGTGTACCACGGGCCCTTTTGACCGAAGGGGCTGGGGATTTCTGTCTGCAGGCGCAAAGAGGGAATTTCTCGTTGGCGTTCCCAGACGTGCAGGCGGTCAATGAGGCGAGCCTTCGGGTGTGCGAAAAGTTGGGTATATCGGTAGTGCCCTACACTGCGAACGAGCCGCTAGAATGGCGGCGGCTCATTGGCCTTGGCGTGCGGGGAATTATTACCGACTACCCACGAGCCCTGCGCCAGTTCCTCGCTGCGATGGCCCAGTGAAGCCGATCTCATTAGTTCTTGACGGATGCCGCACTGCGGTAGATTAGTCTTTCAAAGAAGCATTGTAGACCATTGAAATAATTACTATAATAGGAATAATCCTAACCCAGACCGTCCGGCGGACGAAGGAGACACCATGACACTGACGAAAGCCGAACTGATTGACGCTATCTACGAGAAAGTAGGTTTCTCCAAGAAGGAAGCGGCCGATCTAGTGGAACTCCTCTTTGAAAGCATGAAAGAAGAGCTCTGCAAAGGCGGCACCATCAAGATTTCGGGCTTTGGCAAGTTCCGCGTCCGCGACAAGAAATCCCGAATGGGCCGCAACCCGCAAACGGGGCAGGCGATGGAGATTTCAGCGCGCCGGGTGCTGACTTTTACTCCCAGCCGCATTCTGCGCGATGGCATCAACGGTAAGTCGGCGTTGCCTCCCTCTGGTCAGGCCGACAATGTGGACGACGACTAGCATCTTGGGCTTCCGGGTGACTCCCCGGTGGCTTGCAGCACTGGCTCTGTTTTTTTGGTGCCTGAGCGCTTTTCCGCAAACGTTCACCGATTCTCTTTACGAAAGTCTAAATGCCACAGCGTTGCGGGTGGAGTACGAGCGGCTTTGCGCGATCGAGAACCCAAACCCTTCAGAAACTCTGCGCACGCTGCAGACCGGCTTTTTTTTCGCGGAAGCGAAGGGCTTTGCAGAAGCCATCCACGAAAAATCTGCTGTTCTTGAGAAACTCGAAGCGATCTGCACGGAACAGCTAAGCTCCAAGTTTAGTTTCTTCAGTGAGACAAGCGAAAAAGCGGCTGCAGCATTTACCTGTGCGCTCATCGCAAACGAGCAGCTGGGGCGAGTGATTCAGTTCGCCCAAGCAGGCTACGCTTCGCGCATCCACGCCTACATGAGTATTGGGAACGAAGCCAAGGGCCAAAACGTGGATCGCCTGTATGCAGAAGGCCGCCTCTACTATCGTTTGCCTAGCTCACTTGGTGGGCGTGTGGGCAAATCACTATTAGCGTGGCAGTTTCTCAAGCGTATGTTACCCACGGCGAGTTCCGTGGATTTTTGGCTAGGCCATGTTCACTTAAAAAGAGGCGATGAGGAAAAAGCCCGCAAGAGTTTTGAAGTAGCGTTGGCGCGCAAAGATCCCCGGGCGTTGGCGTATTTTGGCGAGTCGCACTTTGTCCGCAATCCGGATCACGTGGATGGACTTTCCTGGGGGCTGCGGCCCGCGCTTTTTCTATCTCCAGTAGCCGGTTTTGGTGGGGCCCTTCGCTACTACGACGATAGGCTATGGGATAGCAAGCGCCGCGGTGCTTTTTCTGTGTTGGGCAGCACGCAGGGGAGTTATGGGGTTGGCTTGTTTGTTGCCGACAACGAGACCATTTCTCAGAGTGAGATTAGCCTGGCGCTAGATTTTGGTGTGTACAACCATGAGTTCTATGGACTTGGGATGCAGACGGCATTTAGCGATCGATCTCAACTGAAGACGCAGCAGTTTAGTGGCCGATTGAGCTTTGTCCGTAGCTTTTGGGATTACGTCTTTTTGGAAATCGGGTGGCTGTTTGAAGCGCACAATGTGAAGAGTGTTCAGGGAACATCTTTTCAAAGCGCGACTCTGACGGACAAGACACAGAGTTTTGGAACCGGGCCCTATGGGCGTTTGGGCTACGATGATCGTGATAGCCGCGTGGATCCTCGCCGAGGCTTCTTGGCCCAAGTCGAGGCGCAATTTCCGACACGTGGCCTAGGGAGTCAGCGCAGTTTTGAGCGTTGGAGTGCCGGCGGAGAAGGGCACCTCCCCCTTGGTTCTTCGCACGGCTTGCACTTTCAGCTTGGCGTGCAGTGGGTGAGAGCAGACGCGCCGTATGGTTGGTACCCTAGACTGAACGGCCGTTGGGTGCTTCCGGGAGTAAGGCGCGATCGCTTCCAGGAAAAAGCGGTCAGTTTAGCGTCTGCGGAATACCGCTACCGCCTGCTCGACTCGTTTAGCCTCGGAGGATTTCTTACCGCAGGCAGAGTGGCCGAAACTCCAGGTGGGCTTTTTAACTTCCCGTACCATTTGGGTGCGGGGCTGGCCTTGGCTGTTCACCCTTCCGATCTGTATTCTCCAGCGGTGCGCTTGGAGTTTGGGGTATTTGGACGCGAAACCGTGTTTCAGGTCACCGGCTCCGCGTCCCTATAAAACCTACTCCTTCACCGCCTCTTCGAAGAGTTGGATGCGAAACTCCATCGATTCCTGACGGGAGCAAAAGCCACCCAGAACGGGTCGGTGCAGAGTCTCTTTGTAGAAGCTTAAAAGTTCAGGTCGCGTGCTTTCGCATTCCTCGTAAGTCGTAAACTCTTCAATCGATCGGTTGTTTCGAAACGTTGGACGGTCCGCGAAAACGACAGTGAGTTCTGATAGCCCTGTGACACCCGGGCGAGCACAATAGACCAGAACCGGCGGGTTCGCGGACTGCGCTAAAGCCTCAACCGCTTCAGGGACCTGAGCCTCGCATTGAGCTGTCAACGGCACCTTGGTGAGCTCGTCGGAATAAAAGTAAATTCGCTTTTCAGCGTAATAATGGACGGCAATAGAACCCATTGCTAAACCTGAATGAGAGACAATCGCGTACACCTGCGCGCCGTGCTTCGCCAGGTTTGAAGCCAGCGCGTTACCGTATTGCTCACCCGTCATCGATTCCGGTACCGCAAAGATAGGGTAGTCGGAAACGTGTGGGGTTAAGGTTGCGTCTCCGTACGCGTCGATGCGAAGGCCGTATGGGATACGGTTCTCAAAAGCATCCCGGTAACAAAAGGCGAAGCTCGCGGTGAGGCCGGTGGTGCTTTCAAAGAGTTCCCGATCGGCTGGAATTTGTTTTTCGCAGGCTTCACGAGTTTTAAACCGAGCGCGGCTGCTCAGTGTGGGGGAGACGCCTTCGGTGGTTGACACAAGTTTAACGCGCTCTTCTGCTTCGTAGCGGATTTCAAAATCGTAGCCGTCCTGGTTTTGCGCGATGCAGACCGCGGACGTGAGTGCTACCTGCGGATTGGCTGCCGCAAAAGTCTTTCCCGCCTCCATCGCTGCTAAATGGCAGTTAGGGTTTTCTTTCGGAAAACCTTCTAGCTTGTATCGGTATACCGCAGGCTCTGCGGTGAGAATCGTAGACACCAACAGAGTTGAAAAGAGTAAAACGTGTTTCATTATCCCCTCCCATGAAATCGCCCAAACTGTATCACAGCTGGGGCAAGGGAAAAGGGTTTTGGATAACGCGTCGCGGGCGAGGTAGAGTAATACTATGCTTTCGCTATTTGTGTTTCTGGCGACCCAATGCCCGCCGTCTTTTGTCCAACGCACGGACGGTCAATGCTACTTAAAAACTCCGTATCTGACGTCGGGAGAAACGGGTTTGCGAAAGGCGCTAAAAGTTTCCTTCAAAAACCTGTCACCCAGGAAAATAGATTTGGGCCGGCAACTTTTTTTTGAAAAGGCCCTTTCGGGAAATGGGATTCTATCTTGCGCTAGCTGCCACGAGCCGCAAAAAGCGTTCACCGATGGCTTGGCCCGAAGCGTCGGGAAAGCCGCGTTATCCCGCTCGGCCCCGCCGCTTTGGAATGTTGGATTCTACGAGACGTATTTTTGGGACGCTCGCGCCGACACATTGGAAGGGCAGCTACGTGGGCCACTCTTTTCTCCGCACGAAATGGACACCACAGCCGAAAAGCTGGAAGCGGTACTCAATAGCAACCCAAAGTATCTCCAGCTTTTTGCAGAAGCGTTCGGAGAGAGTTTTGACGGGAGGGTGCGGTTCGACCAGTTAGCGGAAGTTCTGGCAACTTTTGAAAGAAGTTTAGTTTCACTCTGGAGTCGGTACGACCGCTATGTCTTTGGTGAAACGACGGCGATGAACCCCGCCGAAGTGCGGGGCTTTGGACTGTTTCGGTCTTTTGTTACTCGATGTACGGAATGTCATGAGCCGCCACTGTTTACAAACTTTCAAATGGCCCGTATTGGAGCTCCGGACACGCTGAGCGAGAAAGATCTGGGCCAGTATCTTTGGACCAAGAATCCCGGGCAAAAGAGAGTTTTTCGGATTCCGAGTCTTCGCAACATTGCGCTAACGGCTCCGTACATGCATTCAGGGGTTTTTCCGACATTGGCCGAAGTCATCGATTTTTACAACGTGGGGGGAGGGCGCTACGATGACTACTACAACAACCCGGCGGTGCATTGGCACATTGGGCGCATGGGTCTTAGTCGCGACGAACGGGACGACTTGATTGCTTTTCTAGGGACGCTCACAGACACATCAGGTTGGCCGCAGTAGGGAGGAACATGAAGACTACACAGCAACTACTTTTGGCGACGCTGCTCTCAACGGGGGTGACGTCGGCGGCGACCCTTAGCGTTAAACCGGGTCGCTCAATCCAGAAGGCCATTCAAAAAGCGTCGCCTGGGGATACCATTGAGGTGTACCCCGGTGAGTACCGGGAGAGCCTCGTCATCGACAAGCCCAACATTAAGCTCGTCGGACGAATTGAGAACGGCGCCTGGCCGATCCTTAATGGTGAAGGGAAGCGAAACGATGGAGTCATTGCAAGCGGCTCTGGATTCCAAATAGAGCAGTTTTACATCCAGCGGTACAAGGGCAATGGGGTAATGACCCAAGGTGCCGACAACGTGGTGATTCGCAAGCTAATCGTCGCAGATACAGGAATCTACGGAATTTATCCAACGCGGGGAAAGCATGTTCTTGTGGAAGATACCGTGTCCTGGGGAATTGCAGACGCGGCCATTTACATCGGAATGTGCGACTACGTTGATGTGAGAAGAAATGAAGTCTTTAAGAACGTTGCAGGAATAGAGATCGAGAATTCGCGTCATGCGCTTGTAGAGGCGAATCTGGCCTACAACAACTCCAGTGGCATCTTGGTGTTTACTCTGCCAGGATTGCCGGTCAAAGATGGCTACGACGTTGTGGTGCGCGATAATTTTGTGGTTGCCAACAACCACCCTAACTTTGGCGCGGACGGATCACTCGTAGCCAACGTCCCTGCGGGTAGCGGTATGGTGTTGCTCGCTGCCGACAAGGTACGAATTGAAAACAACATTATTCGCGATAATCAATCCGGAGGACTTCTCATTTCTGACCTAAGCTACTTGGCTGGCGCAACTGCCCCAGATGCGAAAGTGGAGCCGGAGTTTGATGATAATGAGATATTGCAGAACCTGTTCTTTCACAATGGCTACAGCCCGGATGCCAAAGTCCGCCTTTTACTGGCAGCCACTAAGTTCAGACTAAGTAGTGGAGACATAGTCATCTCCGGAAAAGGGAAGCGAAATTGCCTGGCAACGGGTTTGAACGCGAAGGCGATAGGTACGCAAGAGTTTAAGCGATGCGCCGCAAAAGCTACGACGAAAGACGTGACGAGTTTCTATGCCTCCCGACCCGTGCACGCGGCGCCTGAGCGCGAACTTGGCCCGGGGGAAAAAGTGTACGCCACTGTGTGCTCGGGCTGTCACGTACAGGGGCTAGTCCGGATCGGACCCGCTATCGAAGAAATCCAAAAGAAATACAAAAATAACCCAGATGGGATCGTGGCGTTCGCCTCGCAACCCAAGCGGGTTCGGCCGGGGTTTTCGGAGATGCCATCGCAGAGCTACCTTGGAAAAAAGAAGTTACGTGCCGTGGCCGAGTTCATTCTCGGCCTTCACTAGGCGGAAGAAAGCTTCCAGTTCGTCGTGCCGGGTAGCCGCGTCCTTTTCGCCAAGTTCAATGAGTGCTTGAATGTAGCCCTTGGTGAAGAGGAGGTAGCTGATGAGGTCTCCCAACTCCGTTGCAGACATCGCCGAGGCTTTGAGCAATTGGCGGAAATGGTAGGGGATATCGTTGACGAAGTCCTCCGCCATGTGGCCCAGATCACGACTCGGGCTGAAAAGCACCACTTCTAGTTTTCGGTAGTTTGGCAGCGCCGCCGCCAGTTCGTTGAAGCGTTGGACGTTTTCGTAGTCGGTTTCTAAGCTATCCACAAAAATGGAATTCAGAACTGTACCGGCTACGAGACCCATGCTCAATTTTTTCTGCTGAGCGGGTGCCGCTTCGGAATAGGTATAATTGGACACCATCCCCAGCGCGAGAATATGGGTTGCACCCAGATGGATAGCGGGACTTAGAGGAAAACGAAAGCGTAAGGCGCCGTCGCCGTAAAAGTAGTCGCCGATTTTGATGGGTTCAAAAATAATCGGCAGCGAGCAGGATGCCATGATATGTCTCAGGCGGAGGCGTGTGCGAATCGCAATTCGTCGTCTTCTTGCCCAGGGTGGGACGTTGTCATGCGAATCGTAAAAGACTGTATTTATGCTCGTGTTGTAGTTTGTGGTGCTTACAGCGATGCCGTGAATGGCTCCACTGTGAATGGCTTTTGTGATCCTCGGAAAGTGAATGTGCTGGGACAATGTTTCTGCTAGCGGGGACGCGTCGAGTACGGAGGTGAAGACTTTTCTTTGTGTGACCTTGGACAAAAACAAGTCGTAGAAGATCTTCTGAAAGATTGCGAACATCGTGCGGAAATTCGTTTTCATCACTTGTTCAAACTTGAGGTCGCGCCACAACTCGTACATTTTTTCGGTGGCTTCGGGGATGGGTTGTCCCTGCGCTAGGTACGCGGCATTTATCGATCCGGCGGAAATACCGGTGAAAACAGTGGGGCAAAAGAGTTCCGGCAGGTGCTTGCCGAGGTGACGCAGAACGCCGACCTGATAGGCGGCTCTAGCGCCACCGGCACTGAGCACCAGGCCGAGACGGCCGGCTCTAGAATTTGAGGGTGTCATGTCCGGTGATTTTACCGCGGAAAGCCAAAAAATTCATCTCAAGGCGCGAAAGCCATGGTGGGATTGATGCCCAGCTTGAAGTCGAGTCTGGCAAACGGTTGGCGAAACTCATTCTGGCCCAAATGGACAGTAAGTTGCCAGCATTGGCTTTTGCGTTTCCCAAAGTGCAACCCGGCCGCGTAGCGAACAAGCAGTCCTTGTTTGAAGGAGTACTCAACCATGCCTTCCAAATCGAAGATGATTGGGAGAGTTTTGTACCAGTGCAAGATCCCAGTTTGCTGGGTTAGGGCGCTATCGG
>JAGQZV010000086.1 GCA_020435295.1 Bdellovibrionales bacterium
TGTTGGCCGGCTTTGCGGAACCTTGGATACTCAACTCCGCCTGAGGTGGTGTGCCATCCGCAACAAACTCCAGGGGAATGGGGGTTTCCGTGTTGCCCACTCTGTCCTTGGAACGAATCCAGACCGTTTGCCGCCCGGTTTTTTCAATTCCGATGGGTGCGGTGTAAGTCATGTAGCTTTTTCCGTCGTACGAAAATTCAATGGAAGATACGCCTGACAAGTTATCCTGCGCCTGCAAAGTGATGCTGGAGTTTACTGCGGCGTAGAGCGTCTCGTCGTTCTTGAAATAGCGCTGATCTGAAAAAATCGCTTTCGTGGACGGTGCCGTCAGATCGACGAATACTTCTGTAAACTGGACCGGGGCCCAATTGTTGACGGGCGAGATAGCGCGGAACTTCAAGGTGTGCTTGCCTTCTCGCTCAAATTTGATCGCACCCTCGTAAAGTTGGTATTCGCCGCCGTTGACGCTAACTTCGATGCGATCTACCAGACTGCTCTCTGCTGCTTGCTTAATCAAAAACTTCGTATTGCCGGCGACAAAGTACTTCCGGGTGGCAGGGTCGAACACCATAGACCCCGGCTGCTCGCCGTAAGTTACACTATGGCTCAAGAACAGGATTCCTGATATGATTAACAGGAAAGACACCCGGATTAGCGATCTGTCTTTTTTCATGTCTTACTGATCGGATCATTCAACTAATTCATTTAGAATTTTTTTGCGACGCGTAAACACGCGTCTTTTCAAATAGTTAAGGAGAATTCAATGTTCATCATTGAAAGCATGCAAAACGGCGGTCCCTTGATGTGGATAATTTTGGCGCTGCTCATCACGATTTCGGTGCTCAGTGCGGAACGCGTGCGTGCCCTTTATTTCAAAATGAACCTGAACAAGGAACATTTTTTCAAGAGCCTGACCAGCTACCTTTTAAAAGGGGATTTGGAAGGCATGCTTCTAGTTTGCGATCAGAATGAGGCGCCGCTTTCCAAGGTGATTAAGAGCTGTCTCATTCGTGTCATGAACAACGGCACGGATCAGGAAATCCAGGCCTCGCTGGACGAAGCGGCGATGGTGGAAACCCCAGCCATTGAGAAAAACATCGGTTTTCTTGCGGTATTCGGGAACCTTTCGACGCTCTGCGGCCTTTTGGGCACAGTGACCGGGCTGATCACCGCTTTCAAGGGCGTGGCTGACGCGGATCCTTCTACAAAGGCAGCGATGTTGACCAAAGGTATTTCCGAAGCGATGTTGACCACCGCTTTTGGGCTGATTGCCGCTATTCCGGCTGTATTCTCTTACGCTTTTCTGCAGAGTCGAGCGCAACGGCTGATTGACGACATCAACGAAATCAGTATTCGCACCCTCAATTTCATTGTGGCCAACCGCGAGCGCTTTGGTGTCGAGGAAGCTGGTGACGCGGAAGGTGAGGCCGCTTAATGGCGAAACAGGACCTCAATACCGAGCTCAACCTCACGTCGATGATCGACTTGATGAGTTGTCTCGTCGCCTTCATGTTGCTGACCTCGGTCTGGGTTCATGTGGCGGCGCTTCCAGCTGCGGTGGAGTCCAAGGGGCGGGCACCTCAGTCCGTCGACAAGCCCAAAGAGCCCAATGAGATCAAGATTACGGTTACGAAAACGGGAGTCCAATTAGCCTGGCCTTCGGTTAAAGGGGTGCGGTTGCCGTCTTTTGTGCGTCGCGGCAAGGAGGGGTTTGATCACGACACCCTTACCGAAGCCATTGCGCAGGCGCTGGCGGTAAAGACGCTCACAGCGTCCGTAACGGGTACCAATGACGTGGAATACGGGGCTGTAGCGGAAGCGATTGACGCGGTGAAGGCGGGCGGGTTGGACCAGGTATTCTTGCTAACAAACTAAGCCAAACTAGGGACATATGCCTTTACAGAAAGCGAGACTGCGCATCAGTGATTACAACCGGGGCCGCAAGAACCGGTTGAAAGACCAAGAGAAGAAGGTGCAGGAAGCCGCCCTCTCGCTGACCTCCATGGTGGACATGTTTGCGACCCTGGTCGTCTACCTTATTATGACGTCCACTTCGCTCCAGGAATGGGTGGGGCTAGCGAGCAATATTGAGCTTCCCAAGGGGCGCTACATTGGTGAGAGCCCTCAGCGTGGGGCCGCCCTTCAAGTGACTAAGGACATGGTTTTTGGGGAACTTGATGTGGAGCTCATTTCTGTGTCTCAAATCGCTCGGGGTTCCTTCTCGGTAGCTGCCATCAAAGACTATCTGAAAAAGCAGGAAAATAAGAACGGCTATGTGAACGTGGTAGCCGATTACTCGGTTCCTTTTGGGGTCATGCGCAAGATTATTGCCTCCTGCCAGGACGCCGGGTTTAAGAACGTCAATCTGGCCATTGAGCCGATTGGCCCCACCTAAGAATAAGTTATTGGAAATAAAAGAGTAAACTCTCCAACTTAGACACCCGCCCCTCTTTGCAACGCAGCCCAGAAATATCCGTGGCCAAGTTTCAGGTACGCCCTTATACTACGGCCCAAAATTGGCTGCCTACTAATCCCAATGATGTGAATGGCTTAATCCAGGAAAGCCGCTCGGAAGAGCGCAGGAAAGGCGTTGACACCGAGCGGTTGGCATAGGAAAAGGGGACACTTACATGCTGGCGGTAGTGTCAAAACGACAGAGCTTGCGGAGATGGGTCCTAATATGGCATTGGAAAACCAAAATATGGCGGAACAAGTTGGAAAAAATGAGCCCGGCAAAGTAGCGGCGGCCTTAAGTAAGCTGAAAGGGAAAATTTTGGCGTCAAACAGACCAATAAAAGTAGCGGAACTGCCCGAGCTACCTGAACACGACAAGGATTTGGAAGAGAGTGGCGGAGAGATCAAAGAAGAAGGCAAGACCTTCTCTCAGCTTTTTGAAGAGAGCCAGAAAGGAACCAACTTTAAGGAAGGCGAGGTCGTCGAAGGCGTCGTCGTAAAGAAGGATTCCGAAACGGTTACCGTGGATATCGGTTACAAGTCCGAAGGCAACATCCGCGTTTCTGAGTTTTTTGACAACCAACGCCAGGTGGCGGTGGACGTTGGTGACCACGTGCTTGTCTACATAGAGAAGGTGGAAGACGACGACGGTCGTTTGGTGCTTTCCAAAGAAAAAGCGGACGTTTTGCGTGCCTGGGACGAGATTAGCGAGGCTTGCGAAAAGAACGAGCTAGTGGAAGGTACGGTCATTTCCAAGGTTAAAGGTGGCCTGTCGGTGGATATCGGCGTTAAGGCGTTCTTGCCTGGGTCTCAGGTAGATGTGCGACCGACAAAGAATTTGGATCAGTACCTTGGCCAAACGTTCAAATTCAAAATCATTAAGTTTAACAAGAAGCGTGGGAATATCGTTCTGTCCCGTCGTTTGCTGCTGATGGAAGAAAGAGCCCGCTTGAAAGAGCAGACTCTGGCCAATATCGAAGAAGGCATGGTCACACAGGGAACGATCAAGAACCTCACCGACTACGGTGCCTTTATCGACCTCGGTGGTTTGGACGGCTTGCTTCATATTACGGATATGTCCTGGGGACGCATCAAGCATCCCTCCGAACTCTTTAAGGTTGGTGACAACATCGAAGTTAAGGTTCTCAAGTACGATGAGGACAAAGAGCGCGTCAGCCTTGGTTACAAACAGCTTCAGTCGGATCCTTGGGGAACCGTCGAAGATCGCTATACGGTGGGCATGCGCGTAAAGGGCAAAGTAGTCAGTCTTACGGACTACGGTGCCTTTGTCGAGCTAGAACCTGGGGTCGAAGGATTGGTCCACGTTTCGGAAATGTCGTGGACACAGCGGGTGAAACACCCGTCCAAGATCGTCAACGATGGGGATCTCGTGGAAGCGGTTGTGCTCGATGTGGACAAGGGCAATCGTCGAATTTCGCTCGGTATGAAACAGATCGAGCCCAATCCTTGGGATCTTCTGGCCGAGAAGTACGCTCCTGGAACTCGCGTCAAGGGAACGGTAAAGAACATCACCGATTTCGGCGTGTTCGTTGGCGTGCCTGAAGGGATTGATGGCTTGGTGCACGTCAGTGACATCAGCTGGGAAAACAAGGGAGTCAATCCTGCCGAAATGTTCAAGAAGGGCGATGAAATTGAGTGCGTCGTGCTTTCGATTGATAAAGAAGCCGAGAAGTTTAGCTTGGGTATCAAGCAAATGTCCTCGGATCCTTGGCAGATTGTTGCTGATAAATACCGCCCGGGCACTCGCGTGAACGGCAAAGTTACCAAAGTTGCGGACTTTGGGGTGTTTATCGAAATCGAAGAAGGAGTGGAAGGCCTGCTGCACGCGTCGGAACTCGCCGGTGAAGGCAAGCCGAAGGATCGCCTAAAAGAAATCGGCGTTGGGAATGAAATGGAAGTCATGGTGACCTCGGTTGACATGGCGGAAAGAAAGCTTTCCCTCTCCATTCGTGCGATGCACAAAGCTGAAGAGCGTGAAAATGTTCGTCACTACACGGAAACTGCGAAGCGTGAGTCCCGTACCAGCTTTGGCGACCTCCTGGGTGACGTGGCGGCCAAGCTTAAGCAGCAAGCCCAAACATCGGACGGCGAGAAGCCCGCTTCTTCGGAGGGTAAATCCGAAGCTGAGGAGCCGGCAGCCCAAGATCTTAAAGGCGACGATAGCGACAAGTCATGAAGGGTTTACTACGAGCGCTCGCTGGCACAGCGATCGTTTGTGTCATCGTCATCATCATCTCCATTACCATAGGGATTTTTCGCCTGGCCGTGTCCGGAGGCGGCGGGGGAGCGCGCGAAGATCATGTGGCAGTCCTGAACCTAGAGGGGGTTATTCTGGATGCCTCGGATTTCCTGCGCAGAGTGGAAGAAGTTAAGGACAATGACTACGCAAAAGCCGTTGTGGTAAGCATCAACTCCCCGGGAGGAGTGGTTGGCCCGTCCCAAGAATTCTTTGAGAGTCTTAAGAAGTTGGATGAGAAAAAGCCCGTCATCATTTCCATGGGCGCTGTTGCAGCGAGCGGTGGTTACTATGCGGCGTTGGGAGGGCGTAAGATCTACGCGAATCCGGGAACATTAACAGCGAGCATCGGCGTCATCATGGAGTTCCTAAATACCGAGAAGCTCTACAATTGGGCAAAGATCGAGCGTTTCACGCTAAAAGCGGGAAAGCTAAAGGACGTAGGCTCGCCAAACCGTCCGATGAAACCCGAAGAGAAAGCTTTTCTCAACACCCTACTTGCCGACATTCACGCTCAATTTAAGACCGCTGTCCAGACCCGCAGAGGTCTCTCAGATGCCGAAATGGAAGATACGACTGACGGTAGAATCATGACCGGGCAACAGGCCCTTAAAGCCAAGTTGGTCGACGCCCTCGGAGGACTTGCGGATGCTGTTGCGGAAGCCCGCGCGGTCGCTAAGCTTCCCGAAGACGCCCCAGTTCACTACCCGCGTCCACCAAAAGGAATGCTAGAAAAGTATTTCTTTGGGGAGACTTTGTCGGGAATTGGCGAAGTCTTGGGAGTGCTGCAGTCTACACAGCCTTTCGCTTTGCGCTCCGGCTGGCAGATACTTCTGCTTGCTCCACTCTACTAAGGGATCCTAAGTCCAGAGCACGCCTTATTTACGCAAGCTAGGGTTTAACTAACTGGGCTTCTTGCGTACCTTACTCCAAGGCTTAATCTGCCATCGGGTTTCCACTCGGGCGACGATTTCACGTTTTTCATTATAGATCGTCGTTTTCAGTGGGATCCACAAGTCGTCGCTCTGTTCGTCGAAATCCGGCCAAGAAGCGGGTGCCTCTACTTCCGAAAACAAAATCCCACGTCCCTGCTTCTCGTACTCCACCTTCAACTCGCCGATAATGATTCGGTAGTCGGAAAATGGAAACTGTTGGGCGACCAATAGCCCGGCTGGGTACTCGCCCAAAAGCGCCAACGCACAGGCGTGTGCACCCCCGACGTGGTTACGTCGACGCCGTTTCGGCAGGGATTTCACCACGACCTTTTTTTCCGTAAACTCGTACAAGCGAAGTCCCAGTCCCTTGTTAAAAGGGATCCCGATTGTTAGCAATGTGTTGAGTACGGGAAGACGCAATTTAGGAGACAAATGTTTTGTTTGGCTTACAGGATCAAAAGGCATGTTTACCGCGTGAGAAAAAGGAAGTACTTGTCCTCGATCCCATCGAAGTCCATCTTAGATTGGCACTTCGGACAAGGTGGTTCCGGGATAGTGACTTTTCCACCTGACAAGACTTGATCAGTCTGGAGAAGGATGTCAACTGAGTCATCACAGGTTTCGCAAAAAAAAGGAGCCTGAAAAGACTTAAACGTAACCTTTTTTCCGCCAGTGAAGTTTGCAAAGAGGTTGCACTGATTTACGATGTTTGGCGGGCACTCTTCAAAAGTGATCGCCACGGTATCCGGCACGGATTGCATGAACTTTACCCATTTCTGGATACCCGCCGAGTTGATGAGTGTAATACCTTTGAAATTTAAGTGTAGCTGAGTGACTCCTGCGAACTGGAGCGCACTATAATCAGAACCGGCATCAATGTGGCCAACCAAATTGGCGCTCAACACGCCGTCTCTAAGATCTTTAACGATAGTCAGTGCCTGGCTCATAAGGACCGCCCGCGATAAAAGTTCAAAGCCCTGGCTTCAGGAAGCGCAAACTTCTCACGTTTTACTATCGGTAGAATACAAATAACCTCGGTTCGCTTTCCCGGCATTATATTGAATGCGAGTTGCGAACACCACGTGTACATCATAAAAAAACCAACGCCAGCCCCACGGTTTTCAGTCATACGCATTTGACTGCCCCCTAAGGTGGAGCACCGATACAAGCGCTGCAAGGCATCGGCTTCTTTAAGCATACCATGATTGTCTGACGCGGCGATAACAAAACGCTCGTCATCGTAGCCGAACTCGACGTGTACCTCCTCCGTTTTGGCTAGCTTGATGCCTTGATTACGCTGATGCAGTTTGCGTCGGTGGTTTCTTACATTCTCCTGGGGGGGAGCATCTAGCACTGCGTTCATCATGAGTTCTGTGGCAATGGTCTGAATCCGATCGGGGAACGAACGGAATGCCTTTATTTTCGAAAGGTGTTGATTCAGGGTCATTAAGATAGTGCCGTGATTGCTAAAGCTGTATAGGCGCAACTTTTCAATTTGTGCTCCGGTCTTCAAATAGGGAGAGATCCCCCACTTTGTTTTCAGTCCGAATTTTTTCACAAGCGTGGTTTTGAGCTCGTGATCAAAGTTTGGAAAGCTCGAGGGAACCATGTTCATCAAACCGGGGTGTTCAAACAAAAAGCCAAGGTTGTCTTGGTCCGAGCCGTTCGCAATTAGCACGGTGTTATTGGAAGAATGGCCATGCAGTAGAAGGGAAAGGCCGTTTCCATCCGCTTGTCCAGGAGTGAACTCTGCTACTACTGGAATAGCAGGGGTATGCCGGATGCAATCGCGAGAACGGCCGATGTCTGCTTCCACGATGAGTTGGCAACTCGCGGGGAGGATCTGGCGTACGGACTCCGCTAGTTTGCCATTGCTGGAGATGAGCAATACCTGGGTGCCGGGCTGCTTCTGCGCTGATCTAGATGCTGGGCCTGAAACGGACATTTTCGCTCACTTTGCCAACTACAAGCGTCATGTCGTCGTCGGCAGCACTCTGCTCGCCGAACTCAATGGCATTTGAGATGACATGGCTCTTAATGTCATCGACATTCCCATCGGCACACTTTATCAGGGCGCGTAATAGCCGGGACTCACCCCATTCCTGTTGGGTTTTTTGGTTGCGGTATTCCGTAATACCATCGGTATACCAAAGAATAACGTCACCGGGCTCTAGCTGGTACTCGTGCTGGTGGTACTTAGTTTTAGGATCGTCTCCTAGCGTTCCATCCGGTTGGCCCGTAAGTACCGTCAGGCTTTTGCGGCTTCTTTTGCCATCTGGCCCTATTTTGGAAACCATCGGCATCTCATGAGAAGCATTGCTATAGTGCATCAAGCCGGTCTCGAGATCCACTACCGACACAAAAAATGTCATCTTTATGCTGCCCCTTGCAGCGTGGAAAACGGCCGTATTCAGGCTGGTCATGATTTGGGCCGGCGTGAGAAGGAATGTATTGAATTGGATCCCTAGCTGACGCAGTGTGGTGCAGCAGCTTTGGGCTGCCGCGGTCACCAGAGCCGAAGGTACGCCATGTCCAGTGGCGTCTCCTATAAGAATGACCACTTTATTTCCCACCGGGATGTAGCCCCACCAATCTCCGCCGCAAGTACTGGCGGGGGAATAGTAGCCAGAAAGCTGGAACTTCTCATCCACGAAAGTCTTATGCGGAAAAAGGTTGTCCTGAACGGTCTTAGCGGTCTCAATCTCTTTCTCTATCAGAGCCTTCTCATGGGTCTCGGTAAGTAGGCGCTGAATTTCTTCTGTCATTTTATCAAAGGCCTTGGAGAGAGCACCTACTTCATCTCTCGATTTGATATCGACCTTTAGATCGAATTCACCGCGAGAAATTTTTAGCGTAGCATTGTAGAGTCGATTGAGAGCCGCTGTTAAGCGCCTTGAAAAGAGTACGCTGAAGATGACTGAGCATAGTAGGATCATTATCCCTACAAGCACAGTTTTTTCAACTAACTGCTTTGCCGCGAGAAACGCTTTGTCTTTTGAGATGTATGAAAAGACGGAAAGTTTTCCTAAGTCAAACCTATTGAATGCTCCGATGTATGACATCCCGTCATCGTCGACAAATTCCTTGGCGCCCTTGCTAAATTCACTGCCTAGAATGTCCTTGATGAAGTTTTTGGATTGCGAGAGATGAAGTGTGTCTCCACCGTGAGAGGTTTGGGCCAGAGGCGCTCCAAATTCGTCGATCAAAAAAGAAGTGTAAACATCGGATCTAGAGAAGATCCCAATGATTTTATCTTTTCTTAAATTTCCAACAACGACGTGCGGTTCGTTATTGCTTGAAAAAGTATTTAGGTAGACCGCGATCATTGGGGCACCACCTTGAATGGTGGCATCTTCCACAACGACGTTTTGTTTTTCAAGTCTTGCGAGGGGAATGTTGCGGTTCTCCCGCAACTTCATAAAGAAATCCTTATTTAACTCGTACAATTTCAGATAATCGAGCTTGTACATGTGAAGCAAGGGGTCCTTACTGGCTAGATTTCGCCCCGGTTGGTTTAATGGGTAGATCGTAATTTCTGTCAGATTTGGGTCGCTCTGAAAAAGTGTGCGAATAAAATCAGCGCGGCCATCTTGGTTTAGCGCCTTGTGAGAGGTGGCGTTAGAGATTTGCTCCATCGTTTTCAGTGTGCTGGCCAGGCTAGTTTGCAGATCAGCGGCAAGTGTTTCCACGAGAAGGGCGTTGGTTTCGTAGATATACGCGGTTTTGTCGGCGTTAAACAATCGAGTGGCCAAAAGTGAGTACGTAATGAGTGCAAATATAAGTAACGCGATGCTGAAAAGTAGTATTTTATGACGTATTTTTAACGCGGGTAGTTTTAGCATGTATATTCGCCCCCTTGCCACCGCATTAGCCCGCTGCGGCAGAATGAAATTCTTTTTGTTTCAGCGGTTTATCTACGTCCCAAAGCATTATAAAATATTAATATACCGTCTCTAAAAGCTTCCTTTTCGTGAATCCAACCCATAACGAATCTCAACTTCGCGGCCTCGCGAGCCGCGAGCTTTTTTTTGATCGCATCCTGCTAGGGGTGTGTTCGCTCGCGTTGATAGTTGTGATCATACTCTTGATCAGTGACTTTAGTCTATTTCACAGGACCAACTCTAACTCTGCCGAAATCGTTGCACGCATAGCCGAGGCGACAAACAGTGTGCGCAGACGCGCTGCTGGGCTTCCGGTTTGGAGCAGAGCAAGCAAGGGGGAAGCCGTACAAGACAAGGATCAGGTGTTTACCGATGAGGATTCCAGTACCGTTATTCGCTTCATCGATGGTTCGGAGGTTCTCTTAAGCGAAAACACTCTGGTAACAGTTCAAAAACAGGAAAGTCGCACTCAATTCAACGTTTTGCGGGGAGCACTGGCTGCCAAGTCTGGAGGCGGAGATGTGGCAATTGAGATCGACGTCGGCGGCATGAAGACCAAGGTTCAGGATAAAAACACTGAAATCAACGTCAAGCGGGATGGGGAAGGAAAAACATCCATCGCAGTTGTAGGCGGGAAAGCCGAGATCGCTTCGAACGGGAAAGTGGTTGAGCTAGCTGCCGATACGGTGAGCCAGTTTAGCGAAACCGGGAAATTGACAGCCACCCGGAGAATTCCGGTGCGCTTGCTCACGCCTGAAGATGGCCAGACAGTATTTTTTCAAAAAAGTGCAGCGCTACGGGGGCCAAGGGCGGAGTTTACTTGGGCGCCAGTAAATGGCGTCGATCAGTTTGAGTTGCAGATCGCCCGTGACAACGCGTTCAAGCAAACGGTCTTCAAAAAAGCCTTCAATGGTACATCCGGCATCGCCGCGTTGGACTCCGGAAAATATTTTTGGCGGGTGGGAGCATGGGATTCGGGTAGTCGCGGGTATAGTTATAGCATCGAGCGACGAGTAACTCTGGAGGAAGACCGGGCACCTCGACTCTGGAAGCCTGAAAGCAACGTGAAGGTTGCGTTTAAGGAGCTACTAGATAGGGACGAAAAGGCACGTGCGATCGCTAGTCTTCAGGGCGGGACCGATGGTACTCGCGTGCAGTTTTTTTGGGAAGAAGTCGGTGGCGTGAGGGCTTACGCCTTCCAGCTAGCCTCGGACAGAGAATTCACGAGCGTGTTGTTTGAAGACGAGGTGAAAACGAATAACTTGGTCAGTACGAAGCTTCTGTCGGGTCCCTACTTCTGGCGCGTGCGCAACATTGAAAAGTCGCGGCCGAGTTCCCCATGGAGTGTGGCAAGGGGGTTCACCGTGCAGAAAATTTCGCTTCCGGGCGCTCCCGCCGGGCTCTTACCGACTGATGGGGCTCTGCTGAAGTTGGACCGGCAACAACCGGCCATTGTATTTCGTTGGGAAAGGGACGAGTTGTCCCATACCTACCTCCTGCAAGTCGCACGCGACAAGAGTTTTGAGACACCCATTGCGCAGCAAAAAGTGCGCGGCAGTTCCTGGACGTGGTTACCTCCGGAGATCGGGGAATATTATTGGCGGGTGCGCGCTTGGGACGAGTATGAGCGCATGACTCCGTATGCCGAGCGTCAGGACTTCGAAGTGGAGGTGGCTCCGGTGGCACTCTTGGGGCCGGAACCTGAGACCGTTCTCACCTTGGTAACGCAAAAAACACCGATTCGATTCCGTTGGGAGAAAAGCCCGCTGCTGGATAGGTACGTCTTACAAATTGCAAAAGACAATCGTTTCCGAGACAGAGTGGCAGAGCTGCCGTCAAACGTTGAGGCGGCCGATTGGGCAGAGCTCTCAGTGGGCAAGTTTTACTGGCGGGTCATGACCTATGTGAAAGGGCGACCAGACCCGATCGAGAGCACAGTAAGAGAGTTGGAAATTGTGGACTTGCCCTTGCCGGAGCCGCCAAAGCTCTCCCCGAAGATCGAGATTGAAATCGATGCGCATTTTGATGCGCCCGCTGGTGTCCGCCATAGCGTGTGGGGCTGGATACGAGAAGCCATTGCTGGCGCAAAAACCAAGAACGAGCCAAAGAGTGGTGCCACGATCAAATGGGGGAAAGTCGAAGGCGCGGTGGCCTACTTGCTGGAACTTTCTAGGGATGAGAGCTTCGAAGTATTGGTAACGAAGAAGACCCTCGCTAGCCCTGTTTTCGAGTGGACCGGCGCAAGCCCCGGGCGTTACTACATGCGCATTGCAACCATCGATCAATACAAGCGGAAGGGACCGTACTCAAACGTGAGTACGGTGCTTGTTCGGCCAAACCCACCGGAGCTACTCCTCCCGCAACTAAAACTAGCCGTTAGCGAGGAGAAAAAGGCGACACTGTTTAGCTGGAGCCCAGTAGAAAATTCGTCGGAGTACGAAATTCAAATTGCAAAAGACAAGAGTTTTTCTAGTGTCGTGGAGGAAGAAAAGACCTCTCGCTCGAAGTTCGAGTTTTTTTTGGAGGAATCTGGCAACTACTTCTGGCGTGTGCGGGCTCTCGGTCCTAACGGGCTGGATACGCATTTTAGCGAATCACGCCCACTGGCGTACACCTATGCGTACATACCGCGTTCCGAACAAAGGGCAGGCCCCGTAGTTACGCCTCTGAGATGGAGTCGAACTAGAAATGCGCGGGCGTACCGTCTCCAAATTTCCAAAGATCCGGACTTTTCTCGTCCACTGGTGATAAAAACCACGAGGCGTAATTCCGCTTCGGTTCCCTTGGAACCCGGGGAGTATTACTGGCGTGTGGGACCCGTACCAAAAAAAGGGAAGGCTGTTGCTTGGAACCGGGTAGAAAAGATTCACGTCCACGGCGGTAGACCCGGTATTCAGAGAGGGGCTGCTAGCCTCGGAGAATCGACGGCGGTGCTGGCTTCGCCTTCCGATCCGTTCATGCTGATTTTCTCAGGCGGGTACGCGCCATCGATAAACAACTACAGTCAGTCATCTACGGACCCCACGCTTTATTACAGTGGGCTGAACTTCATGGGCTTTCAGGGGGAGTTGGAATTTTGGTATCAGCCCGCGATGTCTGGCATCGGAATATATTATTCTAAAAATAATCGAACTTTGTTTTACACTGGTTCGCAGCCATCGCTATCAGTTTTGAGAAACGACCTTTGGGTTGGCGCGGTCTTCCGCTGGCCGCCGCTTTTCCGAAAGCCTTTTCTCGCAACTACATGGCGCTTTGGCTATCAGTACAAGAACCTCCCCACATTCCAGACGGCGACCAGCACAACACTTAAATTGCTCAACAACGACGTGCATTACTTAAAAGGCAGTGCCGAAATCGAATTTTGGATTCGGGAAAACCTCAGTGTGTCCGCTCGCGCCTGGTTTGCAAAACCTATTGCTAACAATAATATTCGGATCAACTCGAGCTTGAACCTGCGTTTTGACGTGCGCGCGCAGTACTTTTTCTACAAGCAAGTCTTTGCGGATTTTGCCTACACGTACGACTACAATCGCTTTACCTATTCCGATGATGGCGACATTCTGACAGGCGGGCGGGTGACGGGAAGCGTTCGAGATGACAACCAAATGGTGCGCTTTGGGATTGGACTCCGTGCGGAATTCTAGGGTGTTTCCTCCGAACCGAAGGTGATATAGGCGTCTGTCATGGAGAGATTTTGGGCCTTGATCCAACTGGAGGAACGTGCCACTTGGGAGACGCGGACTTCGTCCATGAGGCCGTCAAAAAATCGTTGCGAGGCCGTCGGTCCCGAAACCCCTGATAGATCCGAAAAATTGCCGGAGTCTACCGCTTGACCGCCAAATCCCCAGTTGGCGGAAAAGTTGAGGTTATTTCCATCCGATCCTTCCAGTACGTTTGTTCCTGCCGTCGTATCAGACCCGTTTACGTAGATAACGCTAGATTGGTTCGTTGATGCATTGAGGGTTGCTGCCACATAGTACCATGTCCCCGCACTCCAGGTGGTCTGCGATGTCCACTTAAAGATGCGGTTATTTGAATTCTCTACCTTAAAGACCAAGGCCCCATCGGGGGACTCAGCGCGCCCATAGTCCGTGCCGGTCAGCGCCATAAACATGAGGGTTCCGTCGTTGGAGTATTTGTTGATCAGGTTCTGACTGGTAGTAGAGGAGGAATTGAACGTGCTGCTTAGGCGAAACCACAGTTCAACCGTCGCATTAGAAGAAAAGTTTAGCGA
>JAGQZV010000087.1 GCA_020435295.1 Bdellovibrionales bacterium
AAAAGGCAGCGGAAATTCAAAATCTTTTGAAGGCCCAGCAAATTGAGTACTCTAAGATGGAAGAGCGCTTGGTGGGCCTGGAAGAAAAGCGCAACGGGTTGGAGTCGCAAAATAGTCAGTTGCGGGTTCGGGTGGAAAGCCTGGCAAAAAAGACGGAGCAAGAACGAGCTAGACTCCGGGCAATCGAAGACGAAAGCGGGCGGGTGCGCGAAGAAAGAGATGAATGCTCGGAACGTCGCAATGAGCTGGTGACGCAACTTTCCCAAGTGCGCGAGGCATACGGTATTACCTGCCAGGCGCTCAACGAGATCCGCTTGAAAAAAGAAGCGATTCAAGGAGAGCGGCAGGCCGCCGCTGACCGGATCCAGGAAGTGGAAATTAAGCTCGCACACGAAGAGTCTAATTTCGAGCACCAGAAGAATATTTCACTGGAGCGTTATAATCAGCAGGCTTCGCCGCAAGATGAAGCCGCTCAGCTGAACCTAGAAGAGGTCCCGCTTTTTCAGGGGCAAGTAAAAGACGAGTGGCTGAGCCTTCCCGCGGACGAGAAGGACGGGCTCATGGAAGAGCACGTCGAGAATTTGAGAGCAAAAATCGGTCGCTATGGCGAGGTTAACCTTACTGCCATTCATGAGTTTGAGGAAGTTCAGAAGCGGCACGATTTCTTGAATACGCAGAAAGCTGATCTGGAAAACTCAATAAGAATTCTCGAACAGGCTATTAAGCGAATTGACGAGACGACTGAGCGCCGTTTTCGCGAAACGTTTGAGGGGGTGAATGAGAAGTTCCAGGAAGTTTTCCCCATTTTGTTCAATGGCGGCAAAGCGAAGCTTGCGTTAACAAATCCGGAGAACATCTTGGAGTCGGGCGTAGATATTATGGCGATGCCGCCAGGCAAACGCTTGCAGAGTATCAGCCTGCTTTCAGGCGGTGAAAAGGCGCTGACGGCGGTGAGTCTGGTGCTTGCCATATTCGCCCGCAAACCGAGCCCGTTTTGTTTGCTCGATGAGGTGGATGCGCCCTTGGATGAGGCCAACGTTTCGCGTTTCAATACCGTTATTAGGAAGATGGCCACCAAGAGTCAGTTCATTCTAGTTACGCATAACCGCAAGACAATGGATATCGTGGATGCTCTTTTTGGGGTGACGATGGAGCAGGCGGGTATTTCGAAGATGACCTCCGTGCGGCTGAACTAGCCAATTATGAAGCAAATTTGAAGAGTCAGGCACGGGAGCATGTAGGGGCGCCACGCCGGTGGTATAATGAAAGAAAACAAAGGGGTGGGTGTGGTACGTATTCTGTTACAAGTCCTGTTATTTGCCGTGCTAGCTCTTGGCCTTGGACGTTGCGCCAAGGGAGGGGGCGGCTCCAGCGTTCCATGGAACGCCTATTCCTATTCTTTTAACGGTACTGGTTATATTGAGTTTACTCCGTTCCGCACACTGATGGACTTAGCCGTCTCGTCTAACCTCACAACGATGACCGTTAGCTTCTGGATCAAGTTTGCTTCACTTCCGGGAAACAGCACACTCCCCATCCTCGGGGCGACCAGCACCGATGCGTGGGAAGACGGGTTCGTGTTTTGGACTGGCCAAAATCTCAGTGATATTGGAGAAGGTGCGGGCATCAATAAACTTCGTTTTGGGCCGAACGACTGGAATTCGCAGGAAGCGGGAATTCCCATGACCGATCTGAGTACAGATACTTGGTACCATGTGGTTGGCGTTTACAACGAAAATGGACAGGTAGCAAACGGGCAAAATGTACAGATTTACCTAAACGGCACGTTAAAGGAGCAGATAGGTCTTGCGACTGGTTTTGAGAACTTCCGCGAACCTGCCGTTGGTGACGCGAAGCTGCAGTTCGGTCGTTCGCAGGACAGCGGCCGGCTCACCGGAAAGTTGGATGAGGTGGCCATTTGGAAGGATAATTTGACAGCCGCGGAAATATTGGAACTCTACAATAATGGGACTCCATTTCGCCCTACGACTGAGCAGGGCAATTATACATCGTCCGGGGACCTGATGGGGTACTGGGATCTAGGAGACGGTAGCAGCTTTCCTACCGTGGATGATAGATCGGGGAACAGTCAGAGCGGCACGGCCACGAGTTTGAGCAGTAGCGCGGTTGTGGCTGATAGCCCCGGCGGGTCGGAATAGCCTCTCGACTATAGCAGCGTGATTTTGTGGCGATGGGCTTTTACTCCACGCGTGGCATTTCGAGTGTCAAAGACGATCTTTCCATTTGTTACCACTGCAGAATAATCGACATTAGAATCTTCATTTGTAATGACGATGGCGTCGAAGGTCTGGATGTTTTTTGGGGTCAACTCTATGGATCGCAGAGGTTGCTCCAAGTGCAGCACTTCCGGAATTCGTGAATCGTAATAACTGACGTCGGCCCTGGCCGCTTGTAGCTTGGTGATAATATCCAAGGCTGGGGCTTCGCGGCTTTCATCGGCATCTTTCTTGTAAGCGACCCCTAGTACCAGTATGCGGGATTGAGAAAGCGCGTTGCCCGCTCTATCTAGGAGTTCGCGGAGTCGCCCCACGACGTAAGAAGGCATGTGGCGGTTGATCTTCCCTGCCAGAGTGATGAATTCAGTGTTGAAGTTGATGGCGCGCGCCTTCCATTCCAAGTAGTGTGGATCGAGCGGAATACAATGCCCACCGACTCCAGGGCCCGGGTAAAAAGGTAATATGCCGAAGGGCTTTGAAAAAGCAGCGTCTAGAATTTCCCAAATGTTAAGGCCCATCTCCTTGGAAAGCATTGCCATCTCATTTACCAAAGCGATGTTTACCGAGCGGTAGGTATTTTCGTAGATCTTGACCATTTCGGCGACCCACGCGCTGGAGACCGAGACGATGGTATCGATGAATTGCGAGTAGTACGCTACGGCAATTTCTAGGGACTCCGTTCCGAGCCCGCCCACCACTTTTGGTGTGTTCTTCACCGTGAATTTTTTGTTGCCGGGATCCACTCGTTCGGGAGAGTAGGCCAGGAAGAAATCTTCTTCGACCTTCAACCCTGATTTTTCTAATATCGGTAGCAGTTCCTGCTCCGTGGTTCCCGGATACGTTGTTGATTCGATACACACCAATTGGCCTGGTTTTAGAATTGTTGCAATCTGTTCACAGGCTCGGTGCAGGAACGAAAGGTCCGGGCTAAGGCTTTTGGACAGGGGTGTGGGTACGGTTACGATGAAAATGTCCACTTCGGGAAGATTCTCGTACGAAGCGGTGGCGCTCAGTTTGTCTTTCAACAGAGACTGAAAACTCTCGGCGGGGATGTCGTGCAGGTAACTTTTACCAGACTGCACCATCTTGGCTCGGAATTCATTGGTATCAACGCCAACTACCTTGAAGCCGGCGCGCGCTTGTTCGATTGCCAAGGGTAGGCCGACGTAGCCGAGTCCTACCACACAACTAACGGCGGACTTGTCCCATATCTTGCGCAGAAGGTCTTCTTTGTGACTCTTGCTCTGGATTCTTCTAGCCCGATTAGGCACTCTAGTCTCCTCGCGCCTTTTGATACTATGCATTTTCTTATCGGCGGGGAACGGAGGCAACTTTATCAACTGGAGTGTTGGTCTCAGCTGGAGTTTGTGAAAAATATTCCATAATTCGGACCGAATTTCGTTGAAGCCCGAAATCCCGCTCAGCTACGGTCCGGGCTTGGCGTGCCATTTGTTGGCGGTAATCAGGTTCGCTTAGGAGCTTTTCCATGGCGCTACTTAGGGCCTCTGGGGCTTGAGGGGGGATGAGAAGAACGCCCGAGGATTTACCCACGGCATCCGGAATTCCACCGACAGCACTGGCGACAGCAGGAAGGCCGCAGGCCATTGCTTCCATCAGCGCGTTGGGCATACCCTCCACGTGGGAGGGAAGCACGAACAGATCCGCTGCTTGGTACCAATTCGCCATGTTCTCGGGTGGGATAAAGCCTGAGAAGAGGACGTTGCGCTCCAGGTTTTTTTCTTTGACCCTTTTCTCGAGCTCGCTGCGCTCTGGACCTTCGCCACAGAAGATCAGTAGAAAATCGCGTCGCTTTTTAACGAGGTTCTCCAAAGCCAGCAGAAGTTCGTACACGCCCTTTCGGGTTTGCAGGTAGCCTGAAAAAACGCCAATGGGGGAGTGCATTGGCAAATGTAGCTCTTCGCGCACGGATTTGCGGTCAGAAAGAGGACGGAAGCGTTGGAGGTCCACGACGCCATAAACATTTAACGACTCTCTATGTGCGTAGCGGTCAACGGCGTCCGCGAGTGCTCTGCCGCAGGTTATGACTCCGTCGGCTGTTCTCAGAATCCACGATGCGTGTAGGCGCATCCTTTCGTTTCTTTCCGAGGTTTGCATGAGATCCACGCCGATTGCGGAGCAAACGGTTGTCAGATTGAATAGTCTCCCCAGACGAACGGCGGCGTCTCCAGACGGAAAAATGTCGTAGCCGTAGAGCCGGTCAAATTCTTTTGCTCTAGTCGCCAGTGACCGTTTGCACGACATATAGAGAAACAGGCCCGACCACCGGTTGAACCAGGCACCTGGAAGGCGAAGGTACCGCACGATCTTGACCTCGCAACCTGGGAGTTCCAGCGGACGCGTAGCGGGGCCCCACTCGCGCCATTTCTTAAATAGGTAAAGCGGCCAGGGACAAAGCGGGAGAGCTAGCCACACTTCTATCTTAGCCCCTTCCTTTTGCAGGCCTCTCAATTGACGGTAGAGAAATACGCCGTTTCGTTTGTCGTAAGTATTGGGAAACAGATTTGTGATTGTGAGGATGTGCATGCTTCAAGACCAAGTTCTAGGAAAACGGTCCCGAGTCTCTATCGGCAAAAAGCCCAAAAAGCTTGAGAGAAGAATTAAGAGGCAGGTAATCGGGGCGGCCGGATTTGAACCGGCGACCCTCTGCTCCCAAAGCAGATGCGCTAGCCCCTGCGCTACGCCCCGATGGATCAGCGCAATATATAGCATTCCGCAGCCGGGCTGCCCACCTTTTTGAAGGCGACTAGAGATCGACGTTAAATCCGTGCAAGCTGGACATTGCAGTTTGAATAGTTTCCGAAAAAAGGTTTTCTCTGGAATAGTCGAGCATGGCTTCCCACCAACGCAAGTGCCCCGGCATCTGGCTTTCCTCTGTCTTAAAACGCCCTTCGTAGGTAAAGGCGAGTGCCCCATAGGAAGCAAAATAGTAGTCTTTGGAGGTCCCGGTGGGAGTGTATCCCAGGACTTGTCCGGTAGCCCCCACGGTGACGCCCAAATCCTTGTGCGCCAGCGCGCCAATCGCGCGGTGGTGGCCCAGTTGGGGTTCGGGCAGATCGTCTTCAGTATAGGACCACGGAGTGAGCAGTGCCCCGGCGCAGCAGTGGTAGTCGACAGTGATGGCGTAGCGCAGCCCGTGTTGCAGGCGGAGTTGTTCCAGAGCCCCTGAAAGCGCCGCCGACTCGCGTTCCTTAAAGCCTTTGAAGCCAGCGGGAGGGACGTCCCAGTCACGATTCAGATCTACACCGCGGGCGTTGAATCGGCTCCGCCTTTCATAGCCGTCCGGATTTACAATAGGCACGAAGACCAGGACGCCGCCGGCGTTAAGGAATTTAGAAACACTGGACTCGCGGTTGGCCAAGCGAAGCAGTTCTGCAGGAAGGCGGTCCTCGATGTGAAGGTACTCATTGCCGTGTGTTGCACCGGCCATCACGATGGCTGTTCGAGAAAACGGCAGCTCTTTTTGTTTCATGGCGATGAGAAGCTGCAGTCTGCGCCCTTCATAGCTGGTGCCGTAATCGTGAAGCGTGACCAACTCCGGATAGGCGACCTGCAGTGCTTCCTGGGCGCGAAGAATGTTTTCATAGGGGGGGCCGAAAATACCGGAGTCCCCACGTGATGCGCCGTCCGACGCCGAAGCGGTTGCCGCCAAGAAAAGCACCCCGATTATCGATAGAAATTGCATGCCCCCTCCGCCCCTTAAGAATACTATGGACTACAGGCGGGAGCCCGATTCGCAGCGTTAGGGCTTTTCGACAAGCAACTCGAAACAGGGTTGCTGTTTTGAAAGAAAGTCGACTTCGAACTTGGTACGGCCGGACTCAAACCGATCCAGAAAATTCAGTGGGTGTGGGGAGAGTTCTCCTTTTTTTATCTGGCGCAGTGAAAATTTCTTATCGCAGGTGTAGGCGGCTTCTTCTATATAGAATTGTTGATCGCTTGCCCAGATGATGTGCCCCCCAGATCGAAGTTTGCGCAGCAGTATTTCCATGAATGGGTGCAGGTACCACCGGTTTTTCCGTTCTGAAGTTTTGGGCCAGGGGCACGGGTAGAGAATATAAACTCGATCGAGCGCCCCCTCGGGAACGTAATGGAGTACCCAGGGGACAGCGTTGGCGCGCAGACCTACAAAGTTGTCGAGTCCGGCTTTCTGGGCGCGGGACTCTAGTGTTTTACCCCGGTGGCGATCTCGTTCAATGGCGAGGAAGGTGGGCTGCGGGTTTTCTGCAGCGAGTTGCCTGAAAAATCCGCCTGTTCCAGCCCCTACCTCGAGCCAAAGCGGGCGGTTTGGATCCCATCTGTGGTGGATCGGGCTACGCGGCGTATAGCGGGCCCACTGGGCTTCAAATTTGGGGTTTATGAGCTTTTCGAAGTCCCAGTCCAGACGTCGGCAACACGATTCAGACAGCATGTGGCGGTTTTAGCGAATTTGCCCTGCTAAATCAATGTCGGGCTCGTGCTCAAAGCTTGCTGGCTTAGGAAATTTCCGGGAAAGGAGACTTGAGAGTTCGGTGGGCGTGCCGGAGTTGATGCAAAGAACTTTGGGTGCGTGTGCGAGGTGTGCTCCGATTTCTCGGAGGCCTCGCAAGGGGTGCCGGACTGCTTGCACGGTTTTGTGGCGAGCGTGCGAAATTTTATCGGCAATTGTCCAGCGGTACGTAGTCACTAAGGGGAGATGGCATCCCACGGCTTTGTGATGCCTCAGCATGAGATAAGGAAGCAAATGATTGATGAAGGCCACCGAAGTTGCGGAACGTACGCGCGATCGGGCATTTTTCAGTAGGGCCTCTGGGAACTCGTGCCACGCTCGTTCCGCAGCTTTTTTTTGACATGTATAGAAGCCATGAGCCACATTTTTCCTGGCGGGGCGGGCTGGCCCAAGTAGCGTCTCCGCATTTTTCAGGGCCTGGATCCACGCCGGATCGCTCAGCGCAGGTGGGCCGGCAGGAGCCTCGAATTCGGAAAAGTAAACTATCGGTTTGCTATCCTCAAAAAATGTCGACGGCTCGCACGGGCGAATCAGAAACGTGTCATCATTGGTACAAACGAAACTCTCAGACAAGTTAGGAATGCGGTGAACAAAGCTTTCGATTACAAACGAGGAAAAAGTTGGCAGAAACTCGCCGGGAATGAAGGCCGAGTGGGGAATGAGTCTTAGGCGTTCGTGTTTCGTCTTAAGCCAGTGTGGTCGCTGCACGTCGTCATGCACAACGAAGATGTGGCGAACCCACGGGGCATACTGCTCGATTGAACGGAGTGCGTATCGAAGCTCCTCTGCTTGGTGATAGCGTGCGGCGAATTCGGCGCCGCCACTGGTGGTGCCACTGTATTGCCGGTACCGCTCCAACCATTTCGGGTGTTCGCCATCGACCCATAGCAAGACAATGTCCACTACCCTTCCTCCGTAACTATTTTACCCCACTTCCCCCGATGTTGCCGTAGAGCGGCGGATCTGGTTTCCTAGTGCAATGGAATTGGCGATGCAAACGCCTGCCTTCCAAGCAGGCAGAATCTGGTTCAAGTACCGTGGCTTTTCTCCGGTACCGGTCTTGCTCTTCGTTTTGCTCATGCCGGTGGTTTGGGCGCCCTCATTCCCTGCCCGTTTGACCTTGCTTGGGCTGATTCTTGCGGCGGAGGGGGTTCGAATTTGGGCGGTAGGTTACGCCGGCAGTGTTACCCGCACCCGGCAAGATGCTGTGAATTCTTTGGTTTGTGCGGGGCCATTCCGCTACGTGCGCAACCCTCTCTATATTGCCAATATCGTAATGTATGTGTCTTGGGCTGTCCTGTTTGGCTTGGGAGTGTACGCGGCTCTGGCCGCCGTTTTCTTTGCGATCCAGTATTCTCTTATTGTTCGTTACGAAGAGGGCATTCTGGCAGGTACGTTTGGAGATGCGTACCGAGAGTACCAGCGCCTAGTTCCCCGCTGGGTCCCGCGACTAAACGCCACAAGGCAAACTAGCGCCCACCGGTTTCAGCTCAGGGCTGCACTTAGGAGTGAGCGCAGTACGCTGATTGCCATGGTGCTTACTGCAGTGGCGTGTTGGCTAAAAATCCGGGGCGTTGCCGGTTAGGCTGCCTCAGAATTCTCCGAAGATTGCGTTTCGTTGCGCTTTGGCTGCATGTAATAGCGGTACGCCGAATCTAGGCTCGCTTCCAGCCGGGTATTGGTCAGAATACTGTACAGGGTGGCGCCTTCTTTGCGGTGCAGATCGATTATCCGCGTGGATTCCATCAGTTCAGCGGTTGTTATCGAACCTTCCGGTACCGCAAATAGCACGGCATCGGAGGCTTCAATCATTATCCCCGTTTCCACAAAATAGATGGGTCCCGCATCCACTATGACATAGTCAAAAGTTTGCCTGGCACGCTGTAGTAGCGGGAGAAGTTCTTTTTGCAACGTCATAACGTGTTCTTCAGAGGTTTTAGAGGTGAGGGTAATCGGACAGACAACGAGATTGCGGTTTCCGCGCCATTCTTCCAGCGTTTGATTCTTCGCGAGATCCATTACCCAGGCCAGACTCTGTGCAACAGCGAAATTTCGTCCCCCTCGCTGTCTAAAATAATTCATTAGTTTTCGGTTGGTGGCTTGATTGTCACCATCAACCATCAAGACTTTTTTTCCGAGTTTTGCAAGTGCGCTGGAGAGGGCGGCGACTGTGATGGTTTTACCCGCCATAGCCCGGGAACTGCAAACAACCGCGATGCGCTTTGTTTGAATGGTCCGCATAAGGCGGAACGCGAGCTGCGCTGTTTGTAAATTCTCCTCAAACCCGAGAGAAAGTATTTTGCGTTTAAGCGAACGGATATGGGGAAATTTTCCCAGGTAGGTTGGGTTCTGGAAAGATTTCAGTTGGGCGGAGCCGACAATGGTTTCTCTGTAAATATCTAGACCGACGATTCCGCCAATAAGTAGAAGCGTTACCGCAAAGCTCAGGAGTACTAATTTTTTTGTTTTGCTTGCTCCCAAGATGTTGGAATCTAGCATCGGGTCCTGCAAAATTACCAATTTGCTCGTGCGTACGTCTCCTTGGGTAATCACCGAAAGGTAGTTCTCTGTAAGAACCTGCTGCATTTTGGCGTACTGTCTTTGAACAAACAGGAGCTGTTCGAGCTTGGCTTCTAATTCCGGGTACTTGTTCATTTCAGACTTGTAAGCGTTCACCTGACGTTTTACTTCCTCGTACATCGCTTTGGCGCCTTTTTCTTCCGCCTCGGCAATTTGCACCATGCCCAGCGCTTTTTCGAGCCCCTGCTGAAGCGCCTCGGTATCATAGAATTTCTCCGTATCCATCTCCTCGGATAGCTGGCTTCTGAGTCGGCGCAATCGTCGTGAAACGTCCGCTTGAGAGGCAGTCGGTATTGCACTCTTTTGTTGGCTTAGAAGAGCGGCTTCAAATTTAGCGATTTCGGTCATGAGAGCCCGAATGCGCGGTTCGTTGGTTTTGCTAACGCTCTCTTTCATTTGTGTTTTGAGCTTAGTTAACAGGTTTCGAGTCTGAACTAGGCGAACACTTTTTTCTGCAACAATCTGCTCGGCCTTTGCCATTGCTCGTTGGGCCTCAATGTAGGCGCGGTAACGTTCTTCAAGCAGCTTTTCTCGGTGTGGTAGATTGTGCTGTCTCACGAATTCAGCGATAGCCTCGTTTGCCCGCTGCAGGTTTTCGTTGGTCTCCTGAACCTTCCTTTCCAAGAAATCGGAGACTTTGGCTGAACGCTTGGCAGCGATTTCCAGGTTTAGATCCAGAAGCGCCTCACCTATCAATTTTGATATGTTGAGAGCTTGTTGAGGGTTAGAACTTTTAAATCCAATGGAAAAATTGCCGCCCTGAATATCTGTACTAAACGAAAGCCTGTCCAAGAAATCGAAGTAACCCCAGTCGTACATATTTGCGGAGATTTCGTGCTGTTTGCCGAGGATGATGTACTTCACTATGTCTTGGAGTGCTACCTCGAAATCCGTCGAGGACGGCGTAATCGCTAACTTCTTCTGCGTTAGCTTTTCTTTTACCGTATTGTAAACAGGGTAAGACGCCACGAGCGCCCGTTGAGTCAGGATGAGGTCGGTACGCTCTCGGTCGCGAAACAACCCTGAGAACATCCCTCGAGTTTCGCCTAGAGTGACCTCGGGGATGGAAACGAAAATCTTTGTTCGTGCTACAAAGTCGGGGGACAGGTTGCGCACGTACAAAATGAGAGTGACGTACGCAAGTAGACAAACGGCGATAATCCGAGCTTTTCGGAGAAGGAGTAGATTGGTGATCTTTTCGATTAGAGCCTTGTCCACACAGTCCTCGGACGTTCGTCCCTATGCGTTTCGGAATATTCAGCGAAAAGATTTAGCCTAGGCAGCTTCGGGCTTGGAACCCGTTTTCTTATACCAATCAACGGTATTGCGGATGCCTTGGGAAAGCGAGTAGGGGGCGGCAAATCCCTCAGCCAGAAGACCCTGGGCGGAAAAATGGGACGGGGTATTGAGTTTTTTGATGCGTTGACCCGTGATAGGAAAGTCTCGACCGCTCGCCGCTGCGAGCCCGTCCAAGATTTTCCCTAAGGGGAGTACGACCGAAAGAGGCACCCGCACGCGGGGCACTTTGAATCCTCCGGCATGGCAAATCTCTTGAACTAGGTCCCATGAGGTCATGCTGGGCTCATCGATTAGGTTGAGAATCTTGGCCCCAGGTTGCACGCGATTAAGCAAATGAAGTGTCGCCGCCACGACGTTTCCAATATAGACGATAGATTTTATTCCCTCTAACTTTCCTACCCGAAGGAATTGCCCCTTATCCAGCGTTCGGATTAGTCTGTAAAGGTTATGGTGATTTTCCGGCCCGAAAATATTTGTAGGTCGCAAAATGAGCGCCTGGCGGTCCGTTGCTGCCTGCGCCCACCTCACTACATGCTCTTCGGCTGCCAGCTTGCTCTTCCCGTAGTCCGAAGTCGGTCTAGTTTCACCCGATTCTGTAATCGGGCCCGTGCCACGATTCGGGCTGTAAACAGCAACGGAGCTAAAGTAGACAAAGGTTTTTACACCGAGGCTTGAGGCAGCCTCCAGAAGAGTACGCGTGCCGTCAACATTCACCTGAAAGTACTCTTCCCGTGATACTCCGAAATCTTTGTGTGCGGCCGCTAAGTGGATAATGGCATCTGTTCCTTTCGTCGCTTTTTCTACGAGCGGGGCATCGAGCACGGATCCAGTAAAATGCTTTTCAAGATTCGGGTTTGTGGGCGGCAGGAGATCAAGTCCGGAGAGGCGTAAACCACACGCATTCAAGGCGCTCAACAAGGCGCTCCCGACAAACCCGCTTGACCCTGTTACGAGAACAGAACTAAGACGCATAACTCCCCCCCGTAGGGACTTATCGGCCTAAAGGTGCATTGCGTTAAGTCGTGGTCTTAGGCGGCAGAAGGGGGGCTGCCGGCTCTTACGGGTCGGTCTGTGTCTTCTTTTTCTCTTAACTTCAGGCGGACTGCCTGCAACAAGTTGCCAACGATTTTCTCCCAGTCATGGAACTCCTTCACCCAATTTCTCAAGTGGGCGGATCGCTCGGTGATGATTCTGGGCCGAGCTGCCACGGCCGCCAGTGAACGGGTCCAGTCTGTGGCGGTTTGGCAGACTTCGAAAGGGAGAGAGGGATTGGGGGAAAAGTCTAACGGGATGCAGGAGGAAACAATCGAATATTTGCCCATCGCCGCGCTTTCTAGGATTTTATTCTTAATGCCGGTGCCTAACTTAAATGGGAAAACCGCGACGCCACAGTCGCTCAAGCATTCATCCATGTCCGGCGGATTTTCCCGTAAGTGTACGCCGGGGTTTTCCGCAATTCGGCAAATCCGATCGTCGGGGTAAGAACCAGCTATAACAAAACGGTACATGTGGTCCTGTCGGTACAAGGTGGAGAAAACATTGTGGTAGAACCATTCCACTGCGTGGACGTTGTTGTAATAGGCGAGATTCCCCCAAAAAGCCAGGCGGCGACCGTCAGGGGGCGGATCAAAACGACCAAAGCGGCTGAAGTCCACTCCATTGGGAAAAAGCATTCCCTTTTGTGTACCAGGATAGAGTCGGGCCCAGCGTTGGTCCTTGGCCGTAACCCACGTGACACCGTCTAGTGGTTGCGGGTGTCGTTGCAAAAACAAAGCTTGCCGTCCTAATGTATTGAACTCTCTGAGAGCCGCAACGGGAGATCGTAGGCCTTCCAGGTAGGCGAATAGGCATGCGTTTCGTAGGGGATTGTCACCCAGTAGCCAGAATCGTGTGCGGGCGTTTGCGCTGATCAGATAGGGGCAGGATCCTAGCCCTATACCAAAGCACACATCATACTCTTGCTGTCGGCTAAGATTTCGGAGGTGGACAACTTGGAAAGGTGACGCGTGGAAACGGCGGGTCAGCGCGCAGAGGTGCGCTTCAAGTCGGTTTTCGGTGGGATCGCTGGGGATTCTGAGTACTGGAACGTCTGGCGTGGAGCCACCAGAGTGGGCCGTATACAAATCAACCGAATGCCCGAGTTTTCTAAGAGCTTTGGTAAAGTGATAGGCAATCGTGGTCGAACCCTCTCGAATGGGCCAGTTGAACTGTTCTATCACCGCCAGAATCCGAAGGGGCTTTGACGTGGGCTTTGGAAGATTTGACCATTCGGGAATCATCATGCTCCGACTTACTGGAACCGGGTGATAAGTACGGTGGCGGAAACCGCAATGGAAAGAACAGTCGCAACCACTGAAATCATTTGCATGGTGTCTGGGTGTATTACCGGCCGGAAGAACGGAATATAGACAAGATCGTCTTCCTGCATGAGAGGGATAGAGTTCTCATCCGCGTCCGCCAGCCGATCCAGGCTCAGTCGGTAATTCTTGAATTCGTTCCCGACTCGACGCTTGATTATGAGATAGCCTTCGGCGCTAGGAAGTAGGCCGCCGGCATAAGAAAGCAGAGTGATTAGGTCAGTTCTTTTTGGAATGTAATGGACTCCAGCTTTCGGGACGGCGCCCAGCAAGCGGACAGGTACGAGCAGCGAGTCTGGCAGGTTGCCCGCACGGTACTCAGAACTTCCCGAAAATCGTTGTTGGAGCGAGAGCGCGTCCGTGATACTTGCGGCCAACGCGGTTTGGGTCTCGAAGAAAGCGAGCAGAACAGCGGCCACTAAGACGCGGCTGCAAGCGAGATGGCGCACTTTAGTTATCATTTCACTACAACTATCGGAGAAAGCGGGATTTCTCTGTAGACGCGCACCGAGAGCGCCTGACTCTATGTGTCGTTAGGCGTGGGACGCAGCGGATTTTGCCCCGTATTTTGTCAGCAAACGATCAAACACCTCGATGACGTGATCGAGGTCGCGTCTTTCGT
>JAGQZV010000088.1 GCA_020435295.1 Bdellovibrionales bacterium
CCGGGCGAACTTCCGAAAGAACTTCTGCAATTCCTGCAGTCGACTGATGACACCGGGCTCGCCTTACTGAGCAAACTTTTCGGCGAGAGTGCGGGATCTCCCCCGTCAGCTTCTAGCGCCCAAGCGTTTAGTAACTCTTTGAGCGCGGTACTCGCCGAACAAACGGCCTTTATTAAAAGCCTCGTTTCTAACTTAAACTTACAGTCCGGCGGACCGCCCAATACGCAAGCCTTGGTTCAGGCCACAAATACGGCGGGTCCCATCGCAGGCAACAACGCTTTTATTAACGCAGTCAGCACCGCTCGCGCAGTGGGTGGCTCGAGTACGCCGCTACGTTACCCGAGTCTCGCCGCGGGCTCGACACGCACGACCCATAACGCCATCATTGCACCGCGTACCCAGATAGAACGCGCACCCGCTTCTTTTGGCGGGACTCCGCACCGTGACGTCCCGGCGTCTCAAACCATAACTTCGCCTGCCTTCGACAAGACGCATCAGAAAAAGTAAATTGCCATTCAAATTCAGTAGTTCAGCATCCGATGAGATAAAGCATGCTCGTCGAGACCTTCCAAAAACACTACCAGAAACACGCAAGAACAGCGCCCGCCATGTCCTTCGCTCTTGGCTTCGTGTTCGATATCGCAACGATGGGTCGCATCGATTCGCTTTGGATGATTGCGCAACAAGGCCTGTACCTCGCTGTCATCGGCGTACTGGTACTTTTTGAACTGTGGGAAAAACTCGGCGACTACGATCCCCGCAAGCACTTTAAAAAGTTTTGGCGGTATCAAGAAGCAGTCGTTCACTTCTTCCTCGGCGCGTTGTTAAGCGCCTATACGCTTTTCTACTTTAAGAGCGCTTCTGTCTTTTCCGCTTTCTTCTTTCTCTCAATTCTCTCAGCACTTCTCATCGCGAACGAGTTTGAACGGGTACGCCGCGCTGGCATCGCGCTTCGTTTTGGCATGTTTAGCTTATGCCTGGCCTCGTACCTCATTTACACGGTTCCGATATTTTTGGGTTTCCTGGGAGACTTTCCGTTTCTTCTTGCGATTTCGTGTTCCGCAGCGCTCGGGACAATTATCTATTATGTCCTGCGCGATCATTTGCCCGATAAAGCCCCTTTGCGACGTCAGGCCCTTTACCCGCACGTCGCGGTTCACGTCACATTCACGATTCTCTATTTCCTGCGCGCCATTCCCCCGGTTCCACTTTCCATCAGTTACATGGGCGTCTACCACGACATTAGCAAGAAAGGCGACGAATACCACCTCTC
Organism: Bdellovibrionales bacterium; assembly: GCA_020435295.1. Taxonomy (GTDB): domain Bacteria; phylum Bdellovibrionota; class FAC87; order UBA2466; family JACKAF01; genus JACKAF01. The sequence continues at coordinate 1,274 of JAGQZV010000088.1, forward strand.
CTACACGCGCCCATCCTGGAAGTTTTGGCAAAATGGCGATCAAGTCTTTGAATACGTACCCGGCGACAAACTCTTTGGCTTTGCGTCCATTTTTTCGCCCTCCGGTTTCAAGGACAACGTCTATGTCCGCTGGCTTTACAAAGAAGGTGAACAGGGGTGGCAAACCCAAGATCTCATCCCCATCCAGATCACAGGTGGCCGCGACGAAGGCTTTCGTGGTTATACCGTCAAAGAACACTTCCGTCCGGGAAGCTGGCGGTTTCAAGTAGAAACAGAAGACGGGCGCGAAATCGGACGCTTGTATTTTGAAATTGAAGCCGTCTCAGAAATCGCCCGCCGCGAAAGCAGCACCGAAGTCCGCTAAGGAATGAGAGACAGCGTATTATAGAGATTTGCCCACGTTTGTAGGGTACCGGAGTGCTGGGACATCGTGGTGTAAAGGTTAGGGTATGGACTGACAGAGGCCGGAACGGTCAATGTGTATCGAGTCGTGCCAGCCGCCTGGTACCCACCCGCAAACGTCGTTCTATCCGCAGCAGTAATAGGCGCATGTGTTAGCGAGGAAACCTGATACTGGAATGACTTTGTATTCAACTCCCCGCTACTGGTATAAAGACTGGCGCCAACGCTACACGCGTACAAGCACACTTCGTTGCGCATCCCCGAAAAAAAGTTATTCATTGACTCCGATCCCGCATACATAAACGAGTTCGCCCCGCTTTGGATCCCACCATCGTAGGCGGAAAACCCGTGGGTCATGATGTCAACACGGTGGTTCGGGTATTTGGCGATAAAATCCTTCACCGCCGGACTGTTCAGATCCGATGTCTTTATGTAATCATCATACACACTGCCGTTTTGGGCGAGCTTCATCCTAAAACTAACGTTTTTGTCATTAGTATCCACCACGACAGCGATGCGATCCTGATTGGGAGTGAGGGCGTCCGCAACGCGGTAGATTCGCTCCCCCGTGTTTCCCATAGCAGAATATCCGGTAGCGGCTTGCGTGTTTTTTTCTACAGTGGGCGCAGGCTGCTCCACAGGGTTGCGAAGCTCCGAAATAAAATCGTTGGCTGCAGAAAGAGTGTCCTCGTAAAGCCGCTGTGCCGCAGAGAGAGACTCACTCGCATTCGAAACAGCGGATTCCAACAAGGTCGGCTCGGCAGCGCCTGTACCCGCACTCGAACTCGCGATTGGTGGTTCGGGAGTGACTATTGAACCCGGGCCAGGTTCCACACTGGTTGGTGTTGGAGCCGCCAAGTTGCTCCTTGGCTCAACAACAGGCCCGGAAGTCGAAGGATCGATTGTAAGATCCGCCAACTGAGCGGAGTCAATACTCACCACAGAGCGTTCGATGCCCGCATTTGCCCCGGAGAAATCGCCGCTAAACTCGTTGATTCGGAGATCGGCGATGTTCCCGTTGGCATCGCGTACTGTTTCAACGGAGAGTCCACGATCGGTCTTTCCGTAGCGTTCAATTAGATTCCCGTTTTGCGTCGCTCTGGAGTAGCCGAGCTCTGCCTCTCCCAACTTCTTCACCACGCTTCCATGGGAATCGGTGATCCTCAAATCACCGTTCTTGTCGATACCCTCTATTCTGTAGCCGCTATTTTTTAGGCGTTCGTTGATCGAATCGAGCGATTTCTGGTTTAAATCTTTCTGATCCCGCAGATCTTCGGCCACCTGCTCGCGCTGCCCACAGTCCTCCTGATCCGGATTGCAGTCTTCGCTGGCTTGCTCAGCGCTCTGCGCGTTCTTGTCCAATTGGTTCACGTTATCGCTAAGGGAGGGTTCGAGCGCTGCCTCTTCGGCAGCCGCTACCGACATCGCCACAAAAAAGAGCAGCAGTGCGGCTTTTAAGAAAGTTCTCCGAAGGCGCGCGAGTGCGTTCATGTGGGATCAGAATGCAAATCGCATACCCTATGCCCCTTAGAGACACGTCATAAGTAGTTGATTATAAATGCGTATTATTACCGGATCCGCTTGCCGTGGCCGCCCCCTCGCGGTTTTTGTGTAAGCCCTGTTCGGCTGTTCAGGGTGTATACATCGAGAATACTGAAGGCCCTACTCTTCCATCAGATCGTGAATTTCGTCTCGCGAGCGCGCTCCGAAGTACGCGGACTTCTTGCGATCGGGCTTGAGTTCTCCCTTAGGCGTCAGCGATGATCTTTGCAAAGCCAAAAGCCAGTGTTTGCGATTGAATCGTGGAAAGTTCGCCTTATACAAGACTGCCAGCGCCCCCAATTGGGCCGCCGCAATGTTTGGGCCGCTAATAGCCACCTTGTCCGTGTAACGCGACTCGGCTCCATCGAGCACAAGATCCGGCTTTTTTCTTCCGTCTGCCGTGGGCCCTTCCGAGCTAAATGGATGGGTGGATCCAACGGTAGTCGCCCACTTGTTGTCGGCGGGCACGGGAATACTCTTTTCTCGGTTTCCATCCACCAATTCAATGGCGCTTTGTTCCTTTTGCCCGTCAAAGAAGGGCCGGCGATCCGTATCCACTGTTAAACGCAGCTCGTCTGAACGCGGATCAAAATCCCCGTTCTCGATTCTTATGCGGATATAGTAGGGCGACCGGTCTTTAAAGAGCTTCGCGGTCATTTGTTCCACGGCAAAGTTACTCTCACCATCCCCCGCATCCCCTTCCACTTGCCGCGTTCTGGAAGATGCCACTTCTGTTCCTTTGTTGTCGTAAAGAATCATGTCTAGATCTTTGTCCGTACCATAAAAACGACGGAATCCTGGACTGTAAGCATTCCAGCTTAGCGTCAGCGTTGCTTCGGTATCATCTGCAAACACCTTAACTTGAGGATCCGGTTGGTCGAGTTTACGCTCTTTGACCTTGATGGGAAGGTTTATCACTTTCGTAGCAAACTCCCCGGCACTCTGGATCCAAATCATCTCACCTATTGCTGCCAGATCTACAAGACGATTGACTATCCCCGTACCGTCAAAGTTACCAAAGGCAGAGAAGTTCTCCGTACAGACGACCACGTCGGCCCCCCATTCCACAAGCGCATTCGCCGCTTCACGAAACGCCACAAGCCCATTGGCGTTGTATAGGTGAAACTCCGGGCCGTCGTCCGCAAGGCCCGAAAGCGACCAGATTGTCTGCGCCACACGTCGCCCAATTTCGTTACGGCCCTCCAATCCAAAAGAGGCTACGTCATATTCAGAAAATAGCTTCATGGACTGCGGTAAGTAGCGTTTGCGAAAGAAATCCTCTACCTTCGCGTCTTGGTCTTCCGCCCCGCGGAATCCTTTCGACAAAACGGCAACCTTGACACCACTCGCATCTGCCTTATCCAATAAGTCAGAATCAATGTCGTAGTACTTTCTGACCTCATCCGGGTTTTCCAACTTTGAGCTGAGGCGCTTAACGTCGTCAGAAAACGAACGCCCAGACACGATCAGTAACAACAGAACTGACCAGACACGCAAAGTGGTATCCACTAACGAATCTCCCGGGCCCTCACGACCCTCTGAAGTTTTTCAAAGGAAGGGGTACTCCAAATTCTAGGAGAGTTGGCGCTGCCGTCCACCACGGCCCCCTTTCCGATAAACGAAAATTCGGGCAGCTGAATAATTTCTACGTAGTCGCCTGGGAAGCCGCCCCACTTGTCCCACGGAGCTTCCGCATCTTTCTTCTTCTGGTACCGAAACTCTTTTTCAACCCGATCCTCACCCGCCACCTGCGCATACACGTAGCGGGTTTCCGTTTTCTTGACGGGCGGAATCCACTCCGGTTCCCCAGGAACATCGACCCACTTGTAATCGTACTCGGGTTCTACATACTTGTTTTCCGTGTAGTAGAGCGTGAGCTGCGGCTGATAGAGGCCGTAAGTCCCGCGGTATAAATCAATTCCCACAAACTGGCTACCATAGTTCACTGTCTTTGTTCGTGGAACGGCAACGTTCCCACCGGCTTTGACAAGTACCTTCTGCAAATCACGCTTCGTCGTCGGTTTGTAATAGCCGGCCTTTACGATCACTTCCACTTCCTTGGGAACTCGCTCGCGCTTTGTCGTCGCAATCCGCTTGGCCCGTGCATACAAAAAGTAGTCTTTCAGGTTGTCCATGACCTCTTTGGGCCAAGCGCTCAACTTATCAACGGACTCCGAGCTGGCGACAGCGGTGCGCCCACCGGGTCCAGTCATGACGATGTAGTCAATCCCCCACTTCTCCTGGATGTAGGACGCGAGGACCGGATCAATAACTGGTACATCGGAAATGGTCCACCCTTGCGCCTGCACCTGTTCAGCGAGGTACTGCAGCGGGTAACGGATGCGAAACTTCAGTAAGTCCTCTTGCATGGTACGAGGTTCGGCAGCCCTAAGCAGTGCCACCACACCACCCAGGTACGCGTTAGCGTACGAAGTGCCGAAAAAGCCCTGCCGATCACTAAACGTGACGTTGTTTTTCTGCATAATGATGTCCGGCTTACCGCGGCCATCTACCGTCGGGCCTTTGGCACTATTGGCTGTCAAGTCACCGATCGCAAGTCCCGATCCGTCAGCGGGAACGGGTATTTCTCCCGTATCCGTGGAGTCCACGAAATCTATAGCATCCACGTTCTTTTTCTTATCTTCATCGTAAAAGCTGCCTTTGTTCCCGCGTATCGTAATCCTCATCCGATCTTTCTTCGGATCAAAGAGCGCAGCGCTGCCTTCTCCTTTTGCGTTCACGGCGAGAAGATAATAGTTCTCCTTGTCCGCAGGTAACGTTACGGAGATACGCTCGCGCGCGTGGATAGTTTCATTCTCCTCACCGGTCTTTTCCTTGGTTTGAATGAGCTTAGAACTAGCCAAACGCTTGGAAGCCTGGCCCGATTGCTGCACAAAAAGCGACAGATCTAAATCCTTGTCCGTTCCCGTGGCTTCATATCCAGGATCGAAACTGTTCCATGACAGAGTAATGGTAACTTGGTTCTCATCCACCAAATTCTTGAACCGCAGGTACCATGTGTTGTTGGAGTTGCTATCAAACTGAACGAAGTAATCGCTTTTTTCTGTTTTGACGAGCTTTACTGGGCCGTTATAGATATGGCCGCCGTCATTCCCAGCGGCGTTCAGCCAGATAATTCCCTCGTCCGTAACTTCCTTGACGGCTTGATCAATAAAACCCGTCCCGTCGAAGTTGCCAAAGGTTTCCCAATTCTGGCTAAACACCACGACGTCTGGCTTCCACTTAAGGAGGTCTTCGACTGCCAAAAGAAAATTCTCGGGGCCATTGGCATTATAAAGTCTAAACTTGGGGCCTTCTTCCTGATAACCCGTCATGGCCCATATAAGGTGAGCCATGTGCGTGCCGTGCGGATCCTCTTCATCGAGCCTTACATCCTCAAGCGCTTTGGCATAGGCATCAATAACTTCAGCAGATTTAGGCAGGAATCTACGTCCATCCTCGCGGGCGGGATAAATCCCTTTGAAACCCTTGTCCAGAACCGCAACTTTGACTGACGATAGATTGCCGTAGAACTTGGAATAGGAGTCCATACCCAAAAACTTCCGGGTAGTGGCGATGTCGGTCACCTTCATGGCAAGGTCGCTATCTTTGACTACGGTAGCCAGAAGGTTTGTGGTCAGTACGGCCACTAGTAACAAGAACGGTTTCATAGAGTCACCCTAAAAACATTCTCTGATTAAACATAAACGGAGGCCTCCCACCTGGAAGGCCTCCGCTGATTTTCATGGAGAGTTTCTCTCCAGTACTCCATTGCCGGTTAGCAATAGATGTACCAGGAATAACCTCCGTAATAGACGGTCCAGCTGTAGTACCAGGTCACGCGATAGTAGGTGTAATACACCGGACGGTACCAACCATAGTAGTAGCCGTACCACGCAGCCGTGGACTTGTCTGAATCCACGCCACTGAACTTTCCTTCAGCGCGCTGAGTGTCCAGATCCAGGCTCGCCAAAGACGAATCAAGGAGATCAGCGCGTTTTGCGTCGAGTTCCTTGCTCTCGCCTTTAAGCGCGATGGCGTCGGCGTTTTTCACGTCCTTCAAGTTGAAGTAAACGGTTTCACCGGTGCGCGGGTTTTGACGCGCGACCATGATGCCTTCCTTCTGGGCAGCGCTTAGCTGCTTATCCCCTTGCGAGAACGGATCACCGGCAACCCCGGTCTGGCTGATGACTAATGCCATCAAAGTTAGTGCGAACAGTTTTATTTGATTATTGGCCTTCATTTGAGCCCTCCTTATGGCTTTAACCCACACTATGACTTCAGAACTATGAGTCGTGCCGCGGACCGTCAAGGAAAACCCCGCGTGGAGACGCGATCATAGAGACGCACTCTTTCAGTCCTGTGGCCCATTTCCGGACTGGGCACCCCTGCAACACGAAATCCGTTGCAGCGTGCCTTGGCGGCAACCACCCAACGTGGAAAAACTTAAAACCCACACGTTTAAGGGGGCTCTAACACAATGAAAATGATCGCTTTGTTGCTTCTTTCAGTGTCTCTAATCGCTACAGGCTTTGAGAGTCCAGCCCAAAGGCTCGAACTCGAAGACGTACTTGTCGTCGCACTAGGCGGCTACAACAGCTGCGGAAGCAGCAACAATCCGTACAACATTGGAATGTACGATCAAACGGCGTCGCTGGTGAAGAAGCTTTCCGCGCGCACGCCGAACGTAAAGTATATCGTCGCCTGTTTGAGAACTGTGGCCCCCCCAGATGGAGAAGGGCGCTACGTCACGTCTGAAGCCCCCAAGGACATTCGAGTTGGAAATGCCGCCAAAATTAAGAGCGTCATTGAATCGATGTCGACCAAAAATACTCCTATATTTGTGATCGGCCATTCCTATGGGGGCTGGCTTTCCATGTACCTCTCCACACAGCTGAGTGACCGCAAGTTAGCCGGGCTCTTTACCGTGGATCCAATTAGTCCAAAAACGTGCGGTCCCGTCGAAGTGCTACTAGGCTCGGCGGGTTGCCACCAGTCGCCCCGAGATCTAGAAAACGCAGACATCTTGAAAACGACCGCGCATTGGTTGAACTTTTACCAGACAGACGATCGCTGGCTCACGTCTTCCGAGATCGACGAAGCACAAAATTTCCACATTACCTATGATGACTCTCACACAGCCATCGATGCGGATGATAGGGTATGGACTCGTATTGTGAATACCGTCCAAACTGAAGTCGGTTTATTCAGGAACGATTAGCCAGTTTTTCAAAGCTATTGAAGTAATCCTCGCAGCGCTTTTTGGAGCGGCCTTCGTACTTTTCGCAATCGGGCAAGAAGTAAAAGGCCGCTTCGGCGAGACCCGGGTCGCTCTTGGCCTCGCGTTGGATCAACTTTTGCGCTTTTTCCAGATAGGTAAAATTTCTGCCCACAAATCCGTCTCGCAGTGACACCGCCACATCATAGAGCTCCCGCACCAATGCTTTGAGCCGTTTATGGTTCTTGTCGTTATCCATTTTTGCAGTCATTTCCAAATCACTCACAACCCATTGCAAGCGTGTCGCACGCCCTTCGGCAGACTTGCGAGCTTTGGCGATCCACTCCATCGCCGCTTTCTTGTTTCCGCGAGCTTCCTCAAGCGATGCAAGTGCCGCTTGGACGTACCAAGGTGAGGTGCTGATTTCTAGCTCGCTCCTAAGCAAGGCCTCGGCCTGATCGTAACGCTGAACCGCGCGCAATAGGTACGCTGCACCCGTAATAACCGCCTGCCGTTCCATCGGCATGGTTACAGCCGCATCGGCCGCCCTAACAGACGCTTCAAGCCCTTTTGCTAGCGGATCCGGGTACACCTTGGTATTGGGGTGATTCAAGTCATAGATTTGCACTTCGGGGAAAAACGTCCAAAGTCGAGTGTCCACCGACAAGTCCTGTTGCGAACGCAAAAAACGAGCCGCCTCAATCCACTTCTCCTCCCAACGCTCGCGGTCCTTTCCCCCACTGGGGTAGGCAAAGGTGAGAACTCGCTTAGCCCCATACACGACCAAACTTCGCGCCGCCAGAATAGAGTCATTGTTAAAAAACACCCGTTCCAGGTACGTAGAGGCTTTTTCCTGGATCTTCTTAGCCTCTGCCGACTTTGAGGTGGCACCCGCTCCCGCCTCCAAAACGCTGGCCGCGAGCAGCCCGCGCTCCGCCCGTAACCGGCGAGGCGCACTATCTGACAAACGCTGCCGCCACTGCAAAACCTCCTCACTTTTCAGCTTAAGTCCTGGCGTATTTTCCCAATCAAAGAACGCTAGAATGCGCCACTGGCGATCCGTCGCTTTCCCTTTTGCCGCCTTTTCCAGTACCGATTCGAAGGGCTCTCGCGCAAGCACCGCGCTTTGGAAGGCCTTTTTGAATTCCTCAAAGCTAACGAAAGACGAAATGCGCATCCATTCTTGCGCAGTCGGCGAAAGCACCAAAAGTGTCGGGTAGCCCCGAACGTTCAACTTCTCTCCCCAAACTTGCGCTGCTTCCGTATCACCATCCAAATAAACGGGGATTACCGTATCCATTAGGGGGGGGAATTCTGCGTGCAGAAAAACTTGGGTCTTTATTTCGTTACAGGGTGGGCACCACACAGCCCCCCAATATAAGAAAACAGGCTTTCCGGTTTTCTTGGCGTCCTCGAAAGCCTGCTCCACAGAACCGCTGTACCAGCGCAAGGCGGTATCATGAAACGTGCTGCGGTAGACGGGTTGGGCCGCGCAGCCTGCCAAAACAATCCAGAGGAACAAATAGAAAAAACGCACCATCCGACAACGATATACAGACGCGGCCCAAAAAAAACTAAGTTTTTTGGCCGATCCATTACTCAATGCGCTATAAGGGAACCTTTAGGAGGCGACAGATGGAACTCAGGCCGCAATTCGAGAAAGCTGCGGAAGACGTCATGAAACTCTCGGAGCGTCCCTCAAACGAGACACTTCTTGCGCTCTATGCCCTCTATAAACAATCTACGGATGGGGATGTTTCCGGCAAGCGACCGGGACTGATGGATCTCAAAGGTAGAAAAAAGTACGACGCGTGGGCAGAAAAAAAAGGCATGTCCAAGCAAGCCGCCATGAAAGAGTACGTGGCAGTAGTGAACTCGCTGCTAACGTAGGCTTACAAGCTCTTAAGACCGTTCGCGCAATCCTTAGCCTGAGTGTTCACCGTTTGCGGGTTCGTTACCGAGTCGTAAATTTGTGACCACGGCGCATTCACAAACGCGTTTACACACGTGCGAATAGCGTTTTGCATCCGAGTCTGGAGATCGGAGTAACAATAGGGTTCGTACATGATGTTGAACGCCTGATAGCAGCCTTGAATCTGGCTACGAAACTGTTGTTGCAAAGAGGGCTCCTCCAAGCTGGGATTCCAGAGCGAGTTCACGAGAGGCCCGCAAAACCCCGCGATTTTAAACGCGATGTCGCCAAGCTGCGAGCACCGGTTGAAGAACGCGTCCTGCGCCGCCTGATCGTTAGGAGTCGTACCCAGCGTGCTTATGTCGATTGAGCCACTGGTGTTTGTATTCGAGTTTCCAGAATTGGTATTTGTAAACCCGCCCCCAAACAGGCTACTGCCGTTTGCAAGGAACAATCCGGCGCTTCCGCGACCGCACGCCGTAAACATCAATGGTAGGGAGAGAATGAGAATGGCAAACGCCTTCTTTACGCTTTGCTGGGGTCTCATGTTGTTACTCCAAGTTGTCTTACTTCAGTTGCTAATCGTTAATAGGTGTAAAGTAAGTTTTCTTACCTTTTCATTATAGCAGAGCGTCATTCAAAATAATACAACGCGTTAATATTTTTTTGTTTTATGCGTCATTTTGAGCCGCGCTGGGAGCGGATTTGTATAGTTTCTCGACACCCTCCTTCACACAATCTAAGGTTTAGGCGTGCAATGACCGACACCGCAATAAAAGCGGGCGTTTCCCTGCTTGCGACGCAAATGAGGTGAATCGCCAGTTTTGTAGACGGTGTATACTGAGTGTACACGGTTTAAGCACTTGACTCTGCGTGGAGCCAGGCTGGCACCGAATATGCACGCCTTATGCGTGGAACCAGGAATCGTGGGGAAATATTCCCTACATGTTTTTGATGTATAACGACTTGTGGAGGTCAAAAAAATGAAGAAAGCCATTTTGAACGGTGTATTTTTCGCGGTTATGGCGTTTTTGGCAGCCTGTAGCTCTAAGAAAGCCGTCAATGATGATGTGGCGATGTCCGGTGGCATGGGCTCCGGCAGCGATGTCGCAATGGCGGATCTTGGATCCAGCTCCAGCGGCCGCGCTCGCTAATTAGCCGGAAAGTTTTCCAAACGAGAGCTTCGGGACTCGTCCGCCCGTACGGCGGCCGCGAAGCTATGTTTGCAAAATTGACCTATTGTTGCGGATAGCCCTCCGATCAAGTTTCGAAGTGCTTCCGTATAGTAGATAAGATTTGGGCTCGTAATGAGCCCATTTTTTTTTTTTGTCGCAAGCAGCACATCGGAAAAGTGCTTGTCAGAAACGCAAGAGAAGACTCCCACAAGTCTCCGCTTCCCGGAGTCGGCCTTAAGAGCGTCGACCGTCTTACTGAGTCCCGGAGTACGCAGCACATACCAATAATAGTTGACGTGATCGTCCTTCAGCATTTGTGGAGGTTCAAAGTCAGGGCCCCCACCGTCTCGCGAATGCCCATCATAGAAAACCACGTCTGCCACTTTCAAGCCGTCGAGAAAAACACGCTCAGCGTAGGCGCTTTGTTGTGGTTGGCTGGCGTCTCGCTCGCGGTTTTCTTCGTCGTCCGGCCCTACCGAACTCGCCGCCACACGGACGCGCACCAAAACCTTAGCGCCGTTAGCCGCCCGGACCGTTTTGCGAAACAAATCGGCGTCCTCGGCGTCGCGATCAAATCCACACGCAAAAAACCCCGCTCGGCACTCGCCCAGTAGGTATTCCACCAAAATTGCACGCTCATAGCGATCCCCAACGTAGCGCGCAGGCCGGGCATCTTTGTAACCAAAGACTATCCGTACATCGAGCACCCCGTCGGACAACAACTCTTCGTAGGTCTGAAAACAAGGCGATGCCGCACGCTCGGCTTTAGAAATGCCGTAGGCCGTTTCAAGCTCTGATGGCACCGGGGGTAGAAGTGTCTCCGGCGTGGGCGGACGCTTCGGGTTTCGGAAAAAAAACAACACGGCCACCATCAACGCAGCCACTGCAAACCAATGCCAGCTCAATCTAGGGAATTTCTTACCGTCAAACATAGTTCCCGCACTTTCTCCTGGCGATCGCCCACGCACGTTTCAAGCCGTTCGCGCCACGGGGACTGCTGCGCACTGGGCAGATCTTTGATGGCGTACAAGGCCTGTAGCCGCAACTGCTGATAAGGACTCTTCAAAGCGGCTTTCAGGAATTCACTGTGTGCTTCGATGCCAACACCCGCCCGCAAACGCAAACGCGCGTAAGCCACGACGGCACTTTTCACTTCGTAAATCCCGCGCGAGTACAACTGGTTCAGCTCCTGGGCGGCTAGTTGAAACCCAATCCTGCCGAAGGTATCTATAATCACCATCCTCGCAGCCAAGGCTGGCGGCGGGTTAGCTAGCAACCGATCCTTGTAGAGCTTTGTCAGCAACGGGGCGTTGTCTTTGTCCATCAATGCATTCATCGCTAGGTAGGTGGTTCCGGTGTCATCTATTCTTGATAGATCGATCAGAAGTGGAAGCAAGTTTTTCAATTTCAACGTTGCAATCACGTCTACAGCAAGAAAACGATCTGGCCCAGTGAGCGCGATCGTCAATTGCCCTTCCAGGCCCGGAACGTTTTTCAAGCGCCGTATCGCACGCTCCCGCACCGCCTCAGATTCCCCGGTCAGCCGCTCTGCATGGCGCAACCACTCGGCCGTTTCAGCGGCTCCCGCTTTCGCCGCCACTACAATCAGAAGAAAAAATACCAGGTTTCTCATGGGGCTTCATTGTAACCTTCTACGCCTGGCTCGTCTTGCCTTCTGTGTTATACTCCGCGGTGCAGGAGGCCATCATGAGTGAGAGCAGGAAGAAAGTTGCCGTCGTCACCGGAGCCAACCAAGGCTTGGGGTTTGAGACGGCCCGGCAGCTCGCCCGCAAAGGTTATCAGGTCGTTCTTACGGCACGAAATATTCAAAAGGGAAAAGACGCCGCAAAGAAATTGGCGGATGAAGGTCTAGACGTGGACTTCCACCCGCTGGACGTCACCCGCACGGAGGACGTGCAAGCGCTGCGATCTTATATTAGTAGCCAGTACAAAAAATTGGACGCCCTTGTAAACAATGCCGGCGTTTTTTTGGAGAGTGGGCCCGACTTTGACGGCGACAAAGCCAGTGCCCTCTCGGTTCCT
>JAGQZV010000008.1 GCA_020435295.1 Bdellovibrionales bacterium
GGAGCTTTCATGGAAGCACATTCCGCAGAAGAGATGCAGCGTCACGTTAAGACCTACTTTGCGGTCTATTTTGCCCTTCTGGTTTTGACGGTGGCGACGGTTGGAGTCGCGCACATGCAGACCACGACGGCGATGCATATTTTGGCAGCGATGTTGGTGGCTGTGGTAAAGGGGTCGCTGGTTGCGGCTATTTTCATGCACCTGAGCAACGAGAAAAAGATCATCGTTTACTCGTTGGTTCTAACGGTCACCTTGTTTGCCGCCCTGATGTTGTTTCCTATCCTGGTGGAATGCGAGATCTTCCACTATTTGGATCGGATGGTGTCCTAGACATGTCGCTGAGGGCCTTCCATATTTTCTTCGTTACGATTTCGAGCCTGTTCTGTCTCTGGTTTGGCCTGTGGAGCTACGATGAATTTGAAATCACTCACGGAAGGCTCAGCTTGTTTTTTGCTTTCTCCTCAGCCATTGGCGGGGTGACTCTCATCTTTTATCTCAACTGGTTTGTGCGGCGCACACGCCAGTGGACGGCTTTTCTGCTGCCGTTTTTCTTGGGGGCCGCTGTTTCTAGTGCTCCTGCCCAGGCCTGCGCCGTATGCTTCGGTGCCAAAGACTCCACGATGGTGCAAGGAGCCAACGCTGGCATCAGCTTTCTTTTGGCGATCATTTGCGTTGTCTTGGTTGCCTTTGCGTCTCTCTTCATAGTATGGATTCGGCGAGCCCAAAAACTGGGCCACTAAGCCTATTTGGAGACAATATGGTTCGGAATTTCCTGGTGACTTTGGCGCCGATGGTGTTTCTTTTGTGGTTCGGCTGCGCGAACACGCAGATCATCGCAAGAGCGGACGGATCGTACATGGTGCATTCGACTTCTTCCTCGGAAAGTTACGCGCTTAAGGGTGCGGTGAATGATGCAGAGGCCCATTGCGCAAAGCAAGGCAAGCGGTTTGCTATGATAAACCAGCGGACCCAGTACCAAGGCATGGACAAAACGGCGAAAGGTGTGATTGGAGCAGTGGGAGCTTTGACCCGCAAGGACTCAGATTACTACTCGCAGAGAAACAGCATGGATACGGCCGAAGACTATAAAGTCGAACTCGACTTTGTATGTAAGTAACTTAGGAACGCTGGAGAAGCTTAAGCCCGCGATCGATAAGCCACTGTTTGGCAGTACTGTCCTGCTTTGCCAATCCCCCACGCAGAGCTTGCACTCCGGTGAGGCGGGAGCGGGAGGCGTCTGGAAGTTGTTCCACCAGCTCTAGAAGTTCGAGCTGGATTAGCCATTCCTTCGGGAATGCCGCCGCCTTGTCCACAAGTTTTTGAAGCTCTGAAACATCCAATTGCCCGCTTTCCCTGTATCGGCGTAGGCCCTGGTACATCTCAAAGCGTTGTTTTTCCGACTCTGAGTGTGGGCTCGTGCGACTGGGAGAGCTGGTGGCCAGCCCTACCTCGTATTCCCCATATCGGACTCGATCTGCCGGGCCGCCATGGACTGAGCAGACACAGGTGCCTACAAGCATGTCAAATTCACCCCAAGCGGGTTCAAAGAAGGTGCGTGATCCCCGTTTTACGGTGCAATCCGCCCAGGTTAAACACACAAGCTTCCCCTGGATTCGAAGCGACGTTCTTAGAGTTCCGCTTACCTCGAAGCCACTTTCGAAAGTGAGCTTGGCCTTTTTGCCGAAGTCGAGCCCCATAGCTCTTAGATCCGCATCGCTTAATTCCTGCGGCGTTTTGTGTGCGCTCTTCCACCGTCCGATCGGAGAACTAAATCCTTGTGGGTGTCGTTTGCGGCCATGCCCTTCGAGTTCTTGCTCACCAATACATAGTTGTACCGGTCCCTCGAATGCAATAAAGCAGGGAGTTGCGGCGGCGTCTAACTCGAAAGTCTTGCAAACACCCGAAGCGGAAATTCCCGAGTCCAGTACCGCGGTAGTGACGGTTTGGGCCTGAACGGCCCGCTCGAGACCCGCTTTGCCGCCTATCTTGAAAGCCATTCGATTTTCCAGATGTTCTAAGACCACCGTGAGGTGCTTCATGTCGGGGGTCACAAATAGCTGGGGCTGTGGTTCAGTGATATCGTACGAGTACTCCACACAATCGACTGTTAGCGGAATTTTTTTGACGGAATCTGACAAACAGCTTTGGCTTTCGCCAACACTAGAGAGTAGACCGGCGCCGTAAATTCGGGGGTTAGATAGATCTCCCGCCAGCCCATATTCTACCGTCCACCAATTCATACGAGCGACTTTGGCCGCTTCACTTACAAAACTTACGTTGCGGTTCGCTGCATCCAACGCTGCTTCTGCTTTCCTTATTTGCTCAGGCGTGCAGTCTGGATTTTCTTTTACGTCGGAGAGATTGCGAATGGCTTCATAAAGCCGAATATCCTCGATCGACATAATGGCTTTTTGTGCCAGCGTGGCATAGCGGCACAAATAGGACGCATACTCGGGATCTGCGAGAACGGGGGCGTGCCCAGCCGCTTCATGCACAATGTCAGGTGCAGGGGTATAGGCGATGTGGTCCACGGTGCGCATATCGGCTGCAATCGGCAACACCTTGCGTGACTGGAAATCTAAGAATGCCGCAGGAGGTATGAAACCAACTACGGGAACGGCGCCCCAACCGAAGCGATTAAGCGCTTCGTCCATTTCGCTGATGCGCGGGATACGATCGGTGGGGATTCCGGTTTTCTCAAGACCTTCGAGATAGCTTTCTACTGCGTGCGTACGGAAGTATTGCCGCGATTGGCGCATGATGTAGCGCCAAGCCGCGTGATCCTCAGCTGTGTAGTTTTCGTACCTTTGGACAGAAATGTATTTTTTCAGGTATTCGGGCAAGTTTTGTACGGCGGCGCTCATGATGCAGTCCCCCAAATCTATGAGCAGTCTACCGGTTCTGGGCGGGGATGAAAAGGGAACTTGGGGGAGGTAGCAGGTAGGGGAAAAAACCGGGGATCCGAAGATCCCCGGGTGCTTTTCTAGTTCTGCAATTCCACTTGAACAAGTTTTCGCTGCGATTCCCCTTGTAGCAGTGGGGAAATAAAGAGCAGCTGGTGGTTGCTAGTTAGGCGCGCGTCTCGCGGCGTGAACTCAGAAATGTTCCAGTTTTCGACCAGGCGCGCTACATTTCCTTGTTCGAGATAGGCTATCTCCAATCCTTTACCGCGCGTCCAGGTTGCCACCGTGGGACGCTGGTAATCAAGCACCATAGGCTGCTGCCCGGACAATTTATGGGGTGCGCAGCGGTCGCCGCGTACCCACAAGAAGTTCGAATTGGGGTTGTCCGTCTTGATGCCGTAAGAGTTGTCCTGGTTGAAATTATAGATTTCCTGAATACGACCCGGGTAGCCTGTCCCGTTGGGGCTCTCTTGCGAAAAACTGCAGTTGCGCGTGACGTCCACCAAGTAAGTATCCAGATGTTGGCGACCTAAGAAGTCATAGCGAACGTTGTAGAGACGGAAGTGCGGGAAATGAAAGCCTTCCGCAAGCTTTGTATCAGGACGGATGGGCATGGAGCAAACCTTGATTGCCTCGGCGTCGCCGTAGTGATAACGGTACACTTCCAACGTGTGGTTTCCGCTAGCCGCCATGTTGCGGTAAAAGGTGTATAAATCATTTCCGCTCCAAAAGAGGTGGCGTAGTGGTTGCTCCGCCCCACGGAATTCCTGCCACGTATCCGCCTGGGTGTCGAAGATCAGGTTACGCCCCTCTGTAACTACATATCGGTTTTGGGGCTCAGTGATATCTGACATCCGTCGATCCATCGGGGTAAGTCCGGTATACAAGCCAGAGAACAGAGAGTATTCCCGTAGTTGGTTGTCGTAGGTGCGGAACACTACTTTGCCGGTTTCCTCCCAAAGATTAAAATCTTGAGCTCCCAAACGAGTCTCGAGATGATTAAATTTTGGCCAGAGTTGGATCGGGCTGAACGGAGTGGGACCTCCTAGGCAATTAATGGCCCAAGCTTCAATGGAGCTTAGCACCAAAATTACCAAGGTGAGTGTCGTTCTAAGTTGCGAGTTGTTCATGCCATCCCCCTGATTCTTTTGACTGTGGGCACCAAGCGGTACCCGTTGTTTTCGCTACAAATGACGTTTTTTGGTAGTCCCAAACTCTTAAATTGTTTTCGCAAGGAATGAATTTGTGAGTAGATCAATCTGTCATCGACCTTTGGCACATACTCCCGCCCGCAGAGAGTGCTGACGATTACATCTTTTTCTAAGAAGCGGTGCTTGAGAAATAGCATCAGAAGCTTTTCCTTCGGGTTGCTCCGCCTCAGATGCACGCATTTTCCGAGATATTTTACGATGTAGCCGGAACGCGAGTCGTCCGACTGGTACTCGATATGGCCGACCGAAGTCCGTTCCGCAAGAGCTGTTTTTAGTTCATCCAAGATGATATTTACAGTTTTCGATCTCTTGCTTTCGACTTTTAGCTTCACTTCCTCGATGATTTTGGAAGCCTCTACATAGTTTTTTCGGTCCAATTGAACCCACGCCTGGATAAAGCGGACGTAAACATACTCGTACCAGTTTGCCTCAAACGTCACACGCCTTTGAAGATCGTCCAAGATGAGATCCGAGGCGTCAAACTTTCCCTCGTAGCGAAGAATATTGGCGCGCCAGATGTCCAGAAGGGTATTGGTCATGGCATCCGGTTGCGGAGGAATGGAATCCAGAAGCAGCCGGCAGGACGTGTAGTCCTTTTTTATCTCGTAATAGCGCATCAAGCACATTTTTGCTTTTACGTGGTAGCCGTGACCGTTTGGGTTGCGTATGGTTTCCTCAAATTTCTCTTTGGCGTGGTTCAGCTCGCCTTTCGAGAGAAAAACCATTCCCAGCTGATAGGTCACTTCAGGAGTATTGAGCTGAGCGTAGTGTTTTTCCAGCTCGCCAATATAGAAATCTAACTCATGAGTTTTACCCATCTCGAGTAAAACTCGGGTAAAGAAGCCTATGTACTTGGCGTGTCCAGGTTCTAACCTGAAGGGAATTCGATCGAAATAGCGACGCAGAATATTGTAGGCTTCCACCAACCGACAGGAATAGAAATATTCTTCGGCCTGCTTCAGGCGCTTTTCAGTTACGGTATCCATGTCAGAGTTGGTTAGTCTAGGCTTGATATTAGTTTTTAACTTAACACAGTAAACTATGCGTAAGAGAGGGAATTGTAGGCCAAAGCCTTGCCTGGCCTGCATTCTCGGAACACTTGTTAACATTTTACGCCGCGGATTGTGGCGGGTTGGTAAATATCTGATAAAGTTACTCTAATAAAATTACAGTCTTTTTCGTTTCAAAACATTCAAACAATGCGGCACGTAGATTCGGTGTTGTACGTACCTTAACAACAGGGGGCCATATGGCTTGGGTTCGTGTACTGATTTCCGCGTGCTTCGCTCTTTCCTCACTGGTCTTGGCAAGAGAAAACGATGCAAAGCTTTATTTGGTTAGTGTCAAGGCTGACACGGCACAGCAGCGCAGTCAGATTGCCGATGTTGGCGTAGCGTTAGATGGCATCTTTTCCGACTCGGTAACTTTCATTGGAACCGATGCCGATATCAATCGGGTTCATCAGCTTGGTTTTGCTCTCGAGCGGACCGAACTTCCGGAACGGATGGTGGACGACTTTCCTAGCTCGGACAATGCATTCCACAACTATGCCGAAACCAACGCAGTTCTTGATCAGTTGGTGTCTCAGCACCCAGACATTGTTTCCAAGCACGTGATTGGACAGAGTGTCGAGGGGCGTGACATAAATGGGATTCGTATCTCCTCTTCAGCTGCGGTGGATGCACTTCCCACTGCGATCTTTATCGGTTGTCACCACGCCCGTGAACACCTCAGCGTAGAGGTACCGCTGATGCTGGCGCAATACCTTGTGGCGCAATACGACAGCAACCCACGAGTCAAAGAGATGGTCGATACGAGGGAGATTTGGGTGGTCCCGATGCTCAACCCCGATGGCGCCGAATATGACATCAGCTCAGGAAGTTACAAATGGTGGCGGAAAAACCGCAGGCAGAATAGCGGGAGCAGCTATGGCGTGGACCTCAACCGCAATTACGGCAAGGGTTTTGGGGGACCTGGCTCCAGCTCCAGCCCGAATTCCGATACGTATCACGGACCTAGTGCGTTTTCGGAACCGGAAACGGCAGCCGTGCGTGATTTTGTGCGGGCGCGAAACAAGACCACAGTGCTGTTGTCGTTCCATACGTTCAGTGAATTGGTACTTTGGCCTTGGGGACACACGGAAGACCTGATCTCTGACGCCAAAGACAGGTCTGTTTTTGAAACGATGGGTCGAAAAATGGCGAGTTGGAACCGGTATACGCCGCAAAAATCAAGCGACTTGTATGTGGCGTCTGGTGACACGACGGACTGGGCCTATGACGAACTCAAAATCTTTGCCTTTACGTTTGAGTTGTCGCCTAGCTCACTCTTTGGCGGTGGCTTCTATCCGGGGGCTTCAGCAATCCAGCCCACTTTCACGGAAAATCTGGAGCCGACGCTCTATTTGATTGAGAACGCCGCCGATCCATACGGTGTTTTGAATGCCGACGTGACGGATCCTTTAGGTATTCTCTAACGTTGAAAGCGCAGGCGTGCGCGGGCTCGCGTACGCGCACGTGCACGTCTGTGCTATCCCTCACAAGTCCATCAAGTTTAAACCGGTGTTGTCGTCGGGCTTCCTATCGATCCTGTTTTGGTACACATCGATGTGCAACTCGACCGTGACAGAGCATTCAGTATCAAATAGGTGTCCCGCGAGTGCCTGAAAGTCTCGCGTCCCAAGAGTTGCGTGCACATGGATAACGGGAGTTGCTTCAAAATAGCTGATGTTACCAACTAGACTGACCAGTTCACAGTCTTCTGGAACGCTCTTCTCGACGTACGATCGTGTCTCCAAGTCGTAAAAACCGAGCCGGCTATTGCAAACCGCTCCAAGACCCGTGAGAGTGGCACTCTGAATTTCATTAGCGTGAATGAAATGCCTAAGCGTTTCCATCAGAGGTTCACCGCGTTCGAGTCGCACAATGTACCCACGTTCAGTTTGTCGGTGTCGCATCTAGAATAAGTCCTTTCTTTTTCGAATTTCCGCAAAAACTGTGACATCACGAGCCGAAGCTAAATTTAGTTGAGCGCGTATAGCTGGGTCGGAAGCTCGTAGAAACGGATTGCACTCCCACTCACTGCTAAGAGTCGAAGGGATAGTTGGTAAGCCGGCCCGTACGAGCCGGTCAATTTCTTTGCAACGTTCAAGAAGAGCATGGTTATTGGGGTCGATTGTAAGTGCAAAGGCAGCGTTATCAGCAGTGTATTCGTGCCCGCAATACACTTGCGTCGAACCCGGAAGCGCGTGCAAGGCGCTTAGGGATTTCCACATTTCCTCCGGTGTCCCTTCAAATAGTCTGCCACAGCCCAACGAAAAAAGAGTGTCCCCGCTGAAAAGGGCCTGAGAACTTGGAAACCAATAGAGGATATGCCCGTGCGTGTGCCCGGCAGCTCCAAGAATTTTTGCTTTGGAATTTCCAATCTCCAGTTCCTGGCCTATTTCTACGGCGATGTCCAAACCCGGTATCCGCTTTCGGTCGCCCGCGAAACCCACGATCTTGCAATCATAACGTTGCTTAAGTTCTAGGTTCCCGCCGACGTGGTCGTAATGGTGGTGAGTATTGAGGATATAGTCTAAGCCCCATTTTCGATTCTCCAGTTCCGCGACTACCCCGTCAGCCACGGAGGGGTCCACGACGGCCGTTTTTCCAGATTCCGTATCGCGGATCAGGTAAGCGTAGTTGTCCGCCAGGAGCGGAACTAGGTGGATGTCCAACATGGGCCAGTCATATCCGGACCTGAGGCCAATTACAATGCTCTTTGGAAATGCTACACTTAGAATTGGGGGAAAATTGATACATTCAGTTACCGTGGTGATGCCAGCGCTCAACGAGGAGCGAAATCTCGAAACGGCGGTGGAAAATGCTGTCAATTTGTTGACGCCATACACGTCCGATTGGGAAATACTGATCTTCAATGACGGCAGCACGGACCGCACGGGAGAAATAGCGGATAGACTTGCGGCGAGCCTTCCCAATGTCTTTGCTATACACCACGAGAGGTCCTTGAATCTTGGCGGTGTCTACCGGGCGGGGATTGCTCGGGCCAAAAAAGAATATTTGATCATGCTCCCTGGGGACAACGAGAATGGCAGCGATACCGTCCGCCGCATTCTGGATCGGGCCGGGGAAGCAGAGATTATTGTGCCATACGTGGTGAACACCGGGGTGCGTCCGTGGGGCCGCCGCACGCTTTCCGCCGCATTTGTGGCGCTTATAAACCTACTTTCGGGATGCCAACTCCGCTATTACAACGGCACAGTTTTACACAAGACGGATCGGCTTCGATCGGTAGATTTTAAAACCAATGGCTTTGGTTACCAGGCAGAGATTTTAGTAGCGCTTATTCGAAGCGGAAGTACGTATCTCGAGGTCGGAGTGGAACTCGCGCAGCGGGAAAAATTGGGATCGAGCGCTTTACGTCTGCGTAATTTTATTCAAGTCGCCAAATTTTTGACGCTTTTGTTTATGCAACGCTGGCGTTTCCCTCAAAAGTCGGCGCTGGTTAACTTCCGTTAAGAACCGGCACAGATTTCTTTCGTCGTCGGGCCGTTACAGGCTTTACACTAAATTAATACCCGCACTTCACCCTAAAAACAGGAGATTCTGATGGAGAGGCTTACCCAGCCCACGCTGAGTGGGAAGTTGGTGTGTTGTATGTTGCTGTTCTTGTTTCAGTGTGCAGTTGTAGTGGGGGGACCGTTTTACCTAGACGGTGACCGCACTGCAGGCCGCACTATTTGCGGCTCCGACGACAATTTAACAATGGTCGAGCAGAATGAAGACTTAAAAAAAATGGGGCTTCCAGTTGGGAGCCTGCGGGCCTACGAGCGTTCCTCGGGAAGGTATTTCATTTGCACGGGGACTTTGGTTGCACCAGATCTTTTTTTGACGGCCAGACACTGCAAAGAAGCCTGTGAAGATCTTAGTGTTACTTTTGGCTACCTGACTCCTGAACGGAAGCAAGAAACCTTTAAATGTTCTGAGATCTTAGAGGCCGGTGATTTCGAATCCAACCACGATTACATGCTGATGCGGCTCGAAGGTAAGCCCGGTGTGGAGTGGGGCTGGTACCCTCTGTCCGATCGTGAGATCGAGCCCGAAACACAACTCATGATGATACACCACCCGCGCGGTACCCCGATGAAAGTGTCCTTGGAAGGTTGCAAATTTAAAGCAGAAGAAGAAGGTCTCGTCCGTCATCGTTGTGATACGGAGCCGGGAAGTTCTGGTACCGGAATTCTGCTACCTGACTTTACAAACCCGGAGAACACGCGCGTCGTGGGAGTTCATGCGTTCGGCGGGTGTACTTCGGCAGAGACTTCGACCAATAGCGGACCTTCGATTCATTATTTGGCGACACAAAGCGATCTGATTCGGTCGCTTGTGAAAGACTAGATATCGTTCATAGAGTCTGGAGAGAATTGTGGAAGGCGGGTAGGCCGCGGGTTTGCGGACTGCTCGCCTTTTTTTGTTCCATTAAGTTGTTGGAGAAATTCGACCGAGTCGTTCCACTGGTCGATCTGATTGTCCGTATCCTGTTCTTCTTGCACGTACGGACGGCCCATGCCGGATGGTTCCGCATGAGGATTTCCCGCCAAACTGATCGAGCACAACAGCTGTGACAGGCTCGCTAAGAGTAAAATACTTTTTAGTCCCACCTTGATTCCCCTGCTTACGTTACTTCACTGCGCGTTGCTCGCTACTAAGTGCAAGCGAAGTGCCATCGCTTGTATACATTTTGATCCGCTATGAAACTCGCAGAATACATGGCGGCGCTTTTTCGCCTCCGCCGACCAGCGGGTTTACACTTTCAGTTCCGTACCGGCTGGATGCTTCCAAGTACCTAAAGATATTGATTAAAAAATGGCACTCTTGGCGGGCTAGTTTTCACGCTCCTGTCTACGGAAGCGGCGGCTTTTTGCCGATAAGCCTTACTGAGATCCCATGAAGCCGGCTAAAGAAATCGTTTGGATTACGGACGCTCCCAATACTCGGGATCCGCTCATGAACGCGCTGCGCCATGGTGGGTATAGCGTTCGCTGCGTGGCGCCTCCAGATGAGTTTAAGTTCGCAAAATATATCGGTTACTCCGTGCGCCTTATCAAAGCGCCGAAGGCATCGGATTTGGGCGGATGGATTGAGCAGAACTTTTCCCCGGACACGGTTGCCCTCATCGTCGAGGGAGGCAATCTTTCGCGATTGGATTTGTTGGCAACGTCGTTGCGCAAACAGACGTCCTTGCAGTGGCGATTCCTACCCCTGTTTTGGGGTTACGAAACGCTCGATGCGCAGCTCTTGGACCGCGTGGTGGGGATCGGCATTAACGAGATTTTTTGCCGCAGTGGGGGGCCGGCGGAACTGGTAGCGCGGCTCAATCTGCGGATCCAGCACGCGGCGGAAATGCGGCGCCTGCAAAAGGAAATGGACTCACTTCAAAAGCAGGACGCTGCTGCAGAGACGGCCTTAAAGCAGCGCGAGGAATTTCTTGGCGTTTGTGCTCATGATCTGCGTTCTCCCATCGGGGTCATTCAATCGGGGCTTTCATCCATTCTGGAAGGGACACACAGCAGTGGCCTCTCTCCTTTCGTGGCAGAGGTGCTTTCCAGAAGTTATCGCCAGGCGGGTCACGCTTTGCGTTTGGTAAATGATCTTTTGGACGTCATGTCTTATGAGCAAGGCCTCCGACCGAAATATGGCTTGTTTAATCTGCACGAGTTTTTGAAGGAGTTTTACGAGGATTACCGCTCCCAGGCAGAGGAGCGTGGCATCCAATTTCAGTACGAGAACCCGATTCCTGAGTGGCGTGTACTTGCTGATTCGGATCGTGTGCGTCAGCTGCTACAAAACTTGCTTGCCAATGCGTTGAAGTTTACAGACTCGGGCAAGACCATCCATTTGTCGGTAACTCCCTTCAAGGGGCGCCGGCGCAATGATCCCCCCTACGAAATGGTGGTGCTCAGTTTGCGGGACGAAGGTAAGGGGATTCCACCTAAGGAAATCGAAAAGATTTTTGATCGTTTCAGCCAAATCAAAGACTATTCAAGAGCTGGTGGACGGGGGCTAGGACTTACCGTCGCCAAACAGATTTCGAATCTACACGCTGGTAACTTGTGGGTTGAAAGCCGGGAGGGGGAGGGTTCTGTCTTTCACGTGCTGCTTCCGCATGTAATCGGTTCAAAGCTTGCCCGCCGTTCTCATACACGGCCAACGATCTTAATAGTTGAGCCCGTTGAAGAAAAAAGAAAGCCGTACTTTGCCGCGCTGACCGACAAGGGTTTTGATGTTCACTATGTGAAAGACGGCGTGGAAGCGGTGGCCATGAGTTTTTATCTGCGGCCGGATTTCGCCATCCTGCGACATGACACTCACAAAATGGGGGAAGACGAAGTGGCAGAAATTCTTCAGTCCAACGAGATTACCCGTGGGATAGCGCTATACGTGGGGCTGGACCCGGGAGAATCGAGAGACAAGTCTTCCGTGCGAGATGAGTGGGTGAAGGGATTTATTAGCCTCCCCCTGACTGAGGATTTTTTGGCAGAAATCTCTAGCGAAAAACCGAAGCGCAGCAAAAAGAAAAAGGCCGCCTAAACTCGCCACGACGCATGGTATAGTACTTCCATGGAAGTCATCGTCTACAAGTCCAAAAAGGAAATGGAGATATGGGAATCTGGACGTTGTACCCACCGCTTTCCGATCGGAATCGGAAAAGACGAAACGGGCCAGAAAGAGGTCGAAGGCGATATGCGCACGCCCGAAGGGGAGTATGTCATTTGCGTGAAGAATCCAAACTCCAAGTTCTTTCTCAGCCTAGGGCTGAATTATCCCAACAACATCGATGCCAATAGGGGACTTGCCACGGGAAGTTTAAGCCGGGAAGAGTTTGATGCCATTTGTAAAGCGAACGACGATGGGAAAGTCCCTCCTTGGAAGACCAAGATGGGTGGTGAGATCTTCATCCACGGGGAGCTTGAGAAAAAAGATTGGTCTGAAGGCTGCGTTCGGCTATTTAATACCGACATGAAGTGGCTCTTCGAGCGCGCGCAGATCGGCACCCGCGTCACCATCAAACCGTAGGTACCACGTTCCTCTTTTAACAAGTCTGTGGATTGTTTTCTACGGGACGGTTTTACTTGTCCCCAAAAAAGTACGCAACCTCACGAGCGGCAGACGCCGTACTGTCAGATCCATGAACAGAATTCGCCTCCAAACTGTCGGCGTACAGTTTTCGGATGGTACCGGGCGCGGCCTTGGCGGGATCTGTCGCTCCCATCAACTTGCGATAGTTTTCTACGGCATTGTTGCCTTCCAAAACAAAGAGCAGGACAGGGCCGCTGGTCATGAAGTTTACCAGGCTCCCAAAAAAGGGGCGCTCTTTGTGTTCCGCGTAGAAGCCTTCCGCCTGCGGTTTGGTGAGCGTTTCCATTCTGGCCTCGACCACCTTCAAGCCGGACTCTTCGATCAGTGTCAAAATTTTCCCGATCAGGTTTTTCTGAACGGCGTTGGGTTTAATTATTCCGAAAGTCTTTTCCATCTTTTTATCCTTTCAAAGCTTTTTCCATCGTTTCGCCCATGGCGGCGGGACTCATTGCTACGCAAACTCCGGCTCGTTCGAGCGCGGCGATCTTGTCAGAGGCTTTCCCGCTCCCTCCGCTTATAATGGCGCCCGCGTGACCCATGCGTTTTCCAGGAGGCGCTGTCTGGCCAGCGATAAAGCCCACAACTGGTTTTTTCATGTGGCCCTTAATGTACTCCGCTGCCTCTTCTTCTGCGCTTCCCCCGATCTCCCCGATGAGAATGACACCCTCGGTGTCCGGATCCTCGTTGAAAAGTTCGAGTACTTGCGTGTGATTTAGCCCACTCACCGGATCGCCACCGATACCGACGCATGTGGACTGTCCGATACCGCGTTCCGTAAGCTGGTGGACTGCCTCGTAGGTTAGGGTACCACTGCGGGACACGACACCAATTTTGCCCGGCTTATGAATATAGCCCGGCATAATCCCAATTTTACATTCTCCTGGAGTGATAATGCCAGGGCAGTTCGGTCCGAGCAGAGTGACACCGGCATCGCGCAGGAAGTGTTTTACCTGAAGCATGTCTAAAGCCGGAATCCCTTCAGTGATGCACACTACGAACTTAATTCCCGCTTCGGCCGCCTCAATGATGGCGTCCGCAGCAAACGGAGCGGGCACGTAAATCATGCTGGTATCGGCGCCAGTTTTCAATACGGCTTGTTCGACGGAGTCAAAAACGGGAATGCCTTCTACGTCGGTGCCCCCTTTGCCTGGGGTGACGCCCCCGACTACTTGGGTGCCGTACTCGCGGCATTGTAGTGCGTGGAAAGATCCGGCTTTGCCAGTAATTCCCTGCACAATCAACTTGGTGTTCTTGTTAACTAGGATGCTCATGACTTTGCCGCCTCCACTACTTTTTGCGCGGCTTCTTTCATGCCGGTTGCGGTGATGAGTTTTAGCCCGGATTCTTCCAGAATCCTCTTGCCCTCGTTTACGTTGGTGCCTTCGAGTCGAACCACGACCGGGATCTTGATCCCTAACTCACGTGCAGCGCCTACTACACCTGCCGCAATTATGTCGCACTTCATGATCCCACCAAAGATATTGACTAGAACAGCGCGAACTTTGCTGTCGCCCAAGATAATCTTGAAAGCCTCACGTACTTTTTCCTCGGTAGCGCCGCCCCCGACGTCCAAGAAGTTCGCAGGGTCGCCACCCTCAAGTTTGA
This sequence comes from Bdellovibrionales bacterium, assembly GCA_020435295.1. GTDB lineage: Bacteria > Bdellovibrionota > FAC87 > UBA2466 > JACKAF01 > JACKAF01. The sequence goes on from JAGQZV010000008.1 coordinate 13,861, forward strand.
TGATGTCCATTGTAGCCATGGCAAGACCTGCGCCGTTTACCATGCACCCGATATTGCCATCGAGGCTGATGTAACTGAGGTCGTACTGTTTGGCTTTGGCTTCGTTTGCGTCCTCCTCATTCGGATCCCGGAGCTCCACAATGGCCGGATGCCTGAAAAGCGCATTGTCGTCAAAATTCAACTTGGCATCGAGTGCAACTAGGTTGCCCTCCTGGGTCAAAATGAGGGGATTAATTTCTGCCAGTGAGCAGTCATTGGCTTGGTACAACTTTACCAAGTTGCTCAAGAAAGTGGGGAATTGCTTGAGTGCGTTGCCATTCAGTCCCAATTTCTGCCCCAACGATCGGCTTTGGAATGCGCGCAGACCGACAACTGGGCTAATCCAAATTTTATAAATCTTTTCCGGGGTGTCGTGGGCGACCTTTTCAATGTCCATCCCACCCTCTGTGCTTGCCATGACGACAAGTTTGGCTTTGGCGCGGTCAAGCGTCGCCGCGAGGTAAAGCTCCTTGGCGATAGCAGCGCCTTCTTCAATCAACAGCCGTTTCACCTCTTTGCCTTCTGGGCCCGTTTGGTGTGTTACTAGCTGCATGCCCAGCATGGCTTTGGCGAGTTCCGCCACCTCCGCTTTGGACTTAGCGATCTTCACCCCGCCGCCTTTGCCCCGACCGCCCGCGTGTATCTGAGCTTTGACCACCCAGAGAGAGCCGCCGAGCGACTCAGCGGCCTTGACCGCTTCGTCGGCCGTATAGGCTACCTGCCCCTTCGGGACCGGTAGGCCAAATTTTCTGAAAAGTTCTTTTCCCTGGTGTTCGTGGATATTCATTAAGTATTCTCGAGTGCGGCAATGAGGCCTTTGACAGCCTCCGCCGATTGCGCAAGGCCGGCTTTTTCTTGTTCGTTCAGATCGATCTCGATCACCTTTTCCATGCCATTGGTGCCGAGTTGGGCCAGGACCCCCATATACAGGTTCTTCATGCCGTACTCGCCTTCGAGCCAGACCGCACATGGAAGGATTCTTTTCTTGTCCCGGACGATCGCTTCTACCATTTGTACAACCGAAGAGGAGGGCGCGTAGAAAGCGGATCCAGTCTTGAGATAGTTTACGATCTCCAAGCCTCCTTTACGGGTGCGGTCCACGATGGCATCAATCTTGTCTTGGGATAGAAACTTCGAGAGAGGGGCGCCCGCAATACTGCAGTAGCGCACCATGGGCACCATTGTATCTCCATGGCCGCCATACACGAACCCATGAACGTCCTCAACGCTCACCCCGGTGGCTTCCGCTACAAAGGTACGGAATCGAGCCGAATCCAGAACCCCTGCCATGCCGATGACTCGCTGTCGCGGGAAACCGCTTACTTTCTTGGCGACATATGCCATGGCGTCCAGCGGGTTGGAGACCACAATTAGCACCGAATTGGGCGAATATTTTGCTACCTGTTCAGTGACCTGAGTCATGATCTTTGTGTTGGTCTTGAGCAAATCGTCCCGACTCATTCCTGGTTTCCGAGGTAACCCGGCGGTGATTACGACGACATCCGAGTTTTCTGTGGCGGCGTAGTCGTTTGTCCCAGTGACGCGGCAGTCAAAGCCCTCTACTGGACCAGCTTCCAGGAGATCCAGGCCTTTACCCTGGGGAATTCCATCCGCGATATCGACGAGAACGACGTCGCCCAGCTCTTTGCTTACTATCCAATGGGCAGCTGTGGCGCCCACATTTCCTGAACCGACGATGGTAATTTTTGCTCTTCTCATAAGGCTCCTTACAAATTCTTAATGATGCAATCTCCGAACTCGGAGCACTTTACTTCACGTGCTCCCTCCATTTGACGGGCGAAATCGTACGTGACCGTTTTTTGCGATATAGCGGACTGAAGCGCTTTGACAATCGCGTCGGCTGCTTCCTGCCAACCTATATGTTCAAACATCAGTACACCACTTAGGATGACCGAACCCGGATTTACTTTGTCGAGTCCGGCGTATTTTGGTGCCGTCCCGTGAGTCGCTTCAAAAACAGCGTGCCTGTCTCCGATGTTGGCACCGGGACCAATTCCAAGGCCGCCCACCTGAGCGATCAATGCGTCACTTAGGTAGTCTCCGTTTAGATTCGGAACCGCAAGTACCGAGTATTCCGCTGGGCGAAGGAGTGCTTGCTGAAACATGGCATCGGCGATGCGATCTTTAATGATAATCTTTCCGGCAGGCGCTTTACCGTCATGTTTTTCCCAAAGCTCCGATTCGCTGATTGTCTGCTCCGAAAACTCTTCTTTAGCCAAGGCGTAGCCCCAATCCTTGAAGGCACCCTCTGTAAACTTCATGATGTTGCCTTTGTGTACTAAGGTAACCGAGGGGCGCTGGTGCTTAATGGCGTACTGAATGGCCATCCGCACGAGCCGTTGCGTGTTCTGGGGGCTGATGGGCTTGATGCCGATTCCAGAGCTGTCCAGGATCTGGCATTTCATTTCGGTGTTGAGGAAGTTGATGATGCGGTGGGCCTCGTCCGAGCCGCTTTTCCACTCCCAGCCTGCGTAGACATCCTCTGTATTTTCGCGGAAAACGACCATGTTGACCTTTTCGGGGGCCTTCATGGGACTGGGAACCCCGTTGAAGTATCGTACCGGGCGCACGCAGGAATAAAGGTCCAATACTTTACGCAGGGTGACATTTAGGGAGCGAAACCCTCCCCCGACGGGCGTGGTGAGCGGGCCCTTGATGGCCACATGGTGGTCCTTAATAGTCTGAACCGTGGCTTCAGGTAGCCAGTCACCAGTCTGATTCTTAGCTTTTTCACCTGCCAAGACTTCAAGCCACTTGATCTTGCGCTTTCCGCCGTACCGCTTTTCCACGGCCGCATCAAATACCCGCTGCGAGGCCGCCCAAATGTCAGGCCCGGTTCCGTCTCCCTCAATAAAAGGTAAAATTGGGTAATCTGGGACTTCCATTCTCCCGGCGCTGTTGTAGGAAATTTTTTTCGCTTCCATGCTTAGCCCTCGCAGATCTTGAAAAAAGCCGGGCACAGATTAGGCCGTGGTCCGGCGGGTGTCAATGCAGCTGGGGGACTTTAGACGTCTAAAGCCGACAGAATGATTGGCTATTTTCACAGGCTCGCTTCTGGGTTAGTGTGGGCCTCCTAAAAGAGGTTCAAGATGTCTAGTTGTGACCTGACGAAGCAAAAATGTGTTCCCTGCGAAGGCGGCGTCGAGGCCTTTTCGGTGGAAAAGTCCCGCCAGTGGCTGGAAAAGGTTCCCGGGTGGACGCTTCAAGGCAACAAGATCGAGAAGACCTTCAAGTTCAAGAACTTCGTGGAGGCGATGGCGTTCGTGAACCGAATGGCCGACATTGCTGAGGCCGAAGGCCACCACCCGGATATCAGCATTCACTACAGTCAGGTCACGGTTACGCTGTGGACCCACGCGATTGGTGGATTATCGGAAAATGATTTCATTTTGGCTGCAAAAATTGAGGCCATCTAGCGCCTTTATCTGTTTCCTTGCTTTGGCGCTATCGACCCAGGCCCTGGGACGTTTGCTTACGGATGAGCAGAATAACGTCGATGTGTACAAGAACTGCAACCCTGCCGTCGTGAACATTACAACGGTGACGTTAAAGCAGGACTTTTTTTTCCAGGTGTATCCCGAGCGTGGTGTGGGTTCGGGGGTTGTGGTTAGTCCTGATGGTTACGTGGCCACCAATGACCATGTTTTGGGACAAGCGCAGAAGATTGCGGTTGTGCTACACGACAAGTCTGAGTACCCCGCCAAAGTAGTCGGACGCGATCCGGACACGGATCTAGCGCTCATAAAGATCGAAGCAAAGGGAAAGAAATTTAAGTCTCTAGACTTTGCGGCGGGTCCGCTGCAAGTCGGCCAAAAAGTTTTGGCGATCGGCAATCCGTTTGGTTTAGGAGGCTCACTCAGTGTCGGGATTGTCAGCTCGCTGGAGCGTGAAATAAAGGCACAGACCGGTCGAACCATAAAGAATGTGATCCAGACGGATGCGGCGATAAATCCTGGCAACTCAGGAGGTCCGCTTCTAAATAGCAGTGGCGAGATTATCGGCATTAATTCCCAAATTTTCTCGACTAGTGGTGGGAGCGTCGGGGTCGGATTTGCTATCTCGGGCGACACAGCAAAAAAAATAGTGCGCCAGTTGATGCAGTTTGGGCAGGTTTTGCGGCCTTGGTTGGGCGTGGAGGGCGTTGGGTTCTCGGCAGCCCTTTTGAATAACTTTCAAATTCCGAGTCGTTATGGGGTTATGGTAACGGAAGTCTACCGCGGCAGCCCTGCAGCCGGGGCCGACATTCAACCCGCTACGCGGGAATTTATTTGGGGAATGCGGGTGATACCTGTGGGCGGCGATCTTATCTATCAGATAGACAATCGTCCGGTGCAAACGCTGGCTGATATTCGCGATTATGTGTTGGATAAAAAGGCAGGGGAGACCATCGCCATCCACTTCATCCGCAATAAGCGCAAGATGAAGGCGACTGTGAAACTCCAATATCCGCCCGGGGTTACCGCCGGTAGTTTCTAGGCGCTAGCCGTTGCGCTTTCATCGGCGGAGTAGTTTTCGGCGTAGCGAACTCCCACATTTCCTGTGGAACAATCAATGATGATATTCCGACGAACGTTGCGCCCGATGTCCTGCGCGCTAATCTCAATCTTGTTTTTCTTCATCCATTGGTAAATGGTGACGACGAGGATCTCTTGGTAATAGCTAAGGCCAAAAATCTTGGCTTCGAAAGCTGTCTGTTTTCCGTTGAGGTGGGCCTTTGTTTTGTTGAGTAAGGTATCAAGCTTTTCGACTAGTTCACGCGTTGTGTGCGACGCTTCGTGCAAGACCACTGCGCACCCCTCCAAGCTGGGGTGGTGGAAGACGATGAGTGCATTGCGGTTAAGTCGGATAGCGACCTTAGACGGTTTTTTGAAAAAATACGCCCCTGGGTCTCGAAGTTTGATTAAATTTTCCATAAGAGTTTTTAGGCTTAGATTAAGTCTACCACTACCGGCGCAAGCTCTAAAGCCAGTTCTTCCAGTCGCCTGGCATCCTGCTCCGTAAAAGCCGCGGGCCGATGGGAGTCGACGTCAATCTCGCCAATGGCCTTGCCAGAAGCGTCACGGATGGGGACCACAATTTCTGACCGCGTTCTGAAGTCGCATGAAAGGTAACGTGGATCAGCGCCTACCTCTGGAATATTCAGAGTCTTGTTTTCCTGTACGGCTGCGCCGCAGATGCCGCTGGCTGACGGGATAATCTCGTGAGGGGATGGGCTACCCCGGAAGGCAGCAAGGTGAAGCGAGTCGCCCTTGAGAACGTAAACTCCGGTCCAATCGTAGTGGGCGTTGGCTTGGTGTAGTTGTTCCACTATCTGGTCGAGTTGGATAGCAGCGGCTTCGGAGCAAGAGGCAAGCAACGCCCCAAGTTGAGCGGCAAGCTGAATAACGGCGGTGCGATCACTTTCAGACACGTTTTTGGGGTATCGAATGGAAGCAAGTGGTTTGCCGGCAAAGGACACGGGGATTTCGGTGTCAGCAGCCGCGACAGTGCTTTGCACCCACTCTAGTTTCAAAGATTGGGCGGCCAAACGCCGCTCAATGTAGGCCCTCAAAAGAGTTTCCATCAGAGCCTATATGCGCGCTCAACCGTGGAAAGGCAAGATGGATTTAGCCGTTTAAAAGCTTTAGCACTGTGCTAGGAGACTGATTTGCCGCGGACAAGACCATCGTGCCAGCCTGGCGAAGCATTTCTCGTTGCATGAGATCCGTCGACTCCGAAGCCATGTCGGCGTCCAAGATTCGGGATTGAGCGGCGGATAGATTCTCGATCTGGATGTTGCCAGAGTTGATCGTTGTTTCCAAGCGAGACTGAGACGAACCGACGCGTGCGCGCACAGAGTTGATATCGAAGATAGCTTCGTCGATGATTTCTAGGGAGTCTCGAGCGCTATCGCGGTGACTAAAATCTAGTCCGTCGACGTTGAGGCCGGATGCAGTAAGATCCAGATTTCCTGGATCGAAAAGGATACGGTCGGTGTCTTCGTCGTTATCCTTACCGACCTGAAATTGAAGATTGAGTTCTTCACCAGCCAGAAGAGGGTCCTGGCCAATAAACTTTGTGCTGTAGGCAATACGATCCACTTGACGTTTGATTTATTCGACTTCGTACATGATCAAGGGTCGTTCTCGATCGCTTACTGTGTCCGTCGCCGCTTGCATCGCAAGTTCACGTAAGCGGATAAGCATATCTGAAATTTCGTGGGTACCACCCTCGTAGACCTGCACCAGCGACAGACCGTCTTCGGCGTTGCGTACGCCCTGCACTAGAGAGCGGATGTCTGCACGAAGCTGATCTGAAATTGCGAGCCCGGCAGCGTCGTCGGCAGCCCGATTAATGCGCTTTCCGCTTGAGATTCTTTCGTACGTTCCGCGAAGTGAGCGATCGGTACGATTAAGGTTGAACTGAGCATTTAACGCTGGAACGTTCGTGCGTAGCGTAAGTGCCATGGTCGTCCTCCGACTAGCTTAAACACCTCCTTCCTTGTGGTTCCCGACTCATTAATGAATCGAGTTGCAATTCCCTGCAAAAGTTTGTGAAAGTTTTTTCCCTTACTTTCAACAAGCCATACGACCGGTAGCCCGCTGGAGTTTACAAGTATTTTCAATGCGATGCGTGCAAGCTTTGTGATGCTCCGAGTCCTAGCAATCACTGGACAAACAAAAAGATTAACATTTATAGTAACTTTTAATTACGGCAAGAGGTCATGGGAGAAGCGGTTTTGCACTGCAATAAATCGTGTTAGAAAGACATCTTTTCTAGGTAACTTTTATTTTGTATTGCTAGTTGTTGCAGCGCTTAAAGCCGCTCTCCCTTCCTTTCCTACCAATCCCTCTTGTTTGTTTCTCCCGTTCACGCTAGCTTGTCGCGATGAGTAAACTTCCTCGCGTACTGATAACCGGCGGCCCCACCCGTGCCTATCTAGACAGAGTGCGGTTCTTGAGCAATGTGTCGTCGGGAGAGCTAGCCTTTAGGCTGTGTACCCGCTTGCGGCAGCACCGCGCTCGGGTGGCGGCAGTGGTTGGGCCGAACTGCTTTGAATTTCGCCGTCTCAAGTTGACTCACTACGTTCCTGTAGAAACTACTGAAGAGATGGCAGCTGCGGTGTATAAATTATGCCGGCAGTTTAAGCCGGACTATGTGGTGTTTTCTGCGGCAGTACTGGACTTTGTTCCGGCCGAGTGCCTGGAGGGGAAGGTTACTTCGAAGGGGGATTGGACGGTGCGGTTGAAGCCGTCGCCAAAGATCATCGATGAAGTAGCTGCCCGTTTTCCTACGATCAAACGCATCGGTTTCAAGCTCGAGTGGGAACCTCAAGCGGACAAAATGGATTGGGGAGCCAAACTTCTTTCGGAAAAAGGTCTAGACGTCTTGTGTCTAAACTACCTTTCACAGATCAACAAAAAGGCCCACCCGGCACTCCTTTTTTCTCGAAAACAAAAGCCGGCGCGAGCAAAGACGAAGAAAGAAATTGCGGATTGGTTAACGTGGTACATTTTTGCCGACCGTTAGATGGGAACTTCTTTTTGGTAACGCGCCAGCTTGTTGTACAGAGTCTTTACCGTAATCCCCATGGCATTGGCCGCCTTGGTCTTATTGCCGCGAAAGTGTTCCAATACTCGAAGAATATGACGGCGTTCAACATTCTCCAGCAGGAACGTGGCTGCGCCCGAAAAGTAATCCATCTCCAGTCCGGGAGACTTAATGTTGAAGGGGATATCGTTTTCTGTGATGGTTTCGGAGTCCACCAGAATCTTGAAACGCTCGACAGTGTTTTGTAGTTCGCGGACATTACCCGGCCAACGGTAGCGCTTTAGAATCGCCATGGCAGAGGCAGTGATGCGAAGGGCAGAGTTCTCCGCTCCCAAAAAGGATTGAATCAGAAGTGGGATGTCGTCCGGACGTTTGCGAAGGGGGGACAGCCGGAGGCTAATCGTATTGATTCGGTAGTATAAGTCTTCTCGAAACTTTCCCGCTTTTACTTGGGACTCTAGGTCTTTGTTGGTCGCCGAAATTACCCGGACGTTGACTTTGATGGGAGCTTTGGCGCCCAGGCGGTGGACTTCCCCCTCTTGCAGGAAACGCAGCAGTTTGGCTTGGGCCTCCAATCCCATTTCTCCTATCTCGTCTAGAAATAACGTCCCACCGTCTACGGCCTCGACGAGCCCGATTTTTTGGGTTATCGCGCCCGTGAACGCGCCCTTCTCGTGCCCGAACAGTTCACTCATGAGCAAGTTTTCCTGCAAAGCACCACAGTTGATTGAAAGAACGGGGCGAGCGTGTCGTCTAGAATGCCGGTGGATGTGCTTGGCGACCACTTCCTTGCCCGTTCCGCTTTCGCCTTGGATGAGTACGGTTGCCTCTGAGCCCGCAATTCTCGTGGCCATCTGCAAAAGATTCAGCATCGTGGGGTCTTGCGTGACAAATTGCGTACCTAGACTTGGGGCCGAACGGCCCGCGCTGGAATCCAACATATCCCCCCAAAAACCTATGTAGCCCAAAAAGCGAAGATCCACCTCCCCATAGGTGGACTCTACCCTGAAAGAATTACATTAGGGTGTCGGGGTCTGCAAATAATTATTATACGGCGTGGCTGGACGCGTTGCGTCGCGTTAGGCGGCGGAATAGAGAGCCCATGCTTGCGCGCAAGCGCTGCCACAGAAGCTGGCAGAGCCGTGGCGCATAAAGCGTGGTGCAAAACCCCAGCGTTCGCGCTTGCAAGGGGAGTCGGTAGTAAAACCGTCGAGTTTGCAGTGAAAAATTGCTGTTGAACTTTAGTGCTAGAAGCTTGGAAACTAGGTGGCGCGCCAGCAGCGGGTTTGCCGGCAGGACGTACCCGTCCCTTCCGATCGGAAACGCGTCCAGTTGGCGGTAGCAGGGCTCCACGGCGCGCGGCACTTTCATGGCTTCTGCGAGTGCGTAAGGAAAACTTACTGTTCCCAAAAAGAGTCGCGCTCCTCGGACTAGCGATGCCAATTCCAGGTGGTTCTTAGTCTCTACCCACTGCGCGCCCGGTAGATCTAGCTCCGCTTCTTGTGGGTGCCCAACGAAAAGGATGGGACCTAAGCCTGACAGCAGCGTTTTCCAATAGTGTTTGGGATAACTCCGCCAGCGGGGCGTGAGTGAAACCACGATCGTATCTTTCACCGAGTCATTGGCGGGAGCTTGAAGCCATGCTTCCTCGGGGTTTATGTGCAGTCCTTGAGAGGCAGCATAGATCTGCGCAAGATGCACCGGACTTTCTTCAGAAAACCACCGCAAGCGATGGGGTAGCTTTTGCAATACCGGCGCGACGAAGCGGCGATCGACTAAGTGAGCGCGATCCAAGTTATAGTGAATGCCTTCGATGCTCCACGCCCGCTCCAGGGGGAGATCACATTCCGAAACGCTGACCTTGGACATATACGGTTGGTGCAGCAGGAGTGGGATCATCTCTTGGGCCGCCCGAAAAGTAAGTGTGCGCCGGGGATTCTCGCAATCGGTATAGGCGTTCAGGATGAGGTGGTTGATTCCCAGTGCGCGGCACGTGGGAAGAGAGTAAATGACATCGCCCAAGCGCCCGCTGTGAATAGCGGTGCGTTCCGAGCGGAAAATGGCTTCTGGTGCTTCTACCACTTCCGTGCGAAGCCTGGGAATGTGAACGTTCCAACTCACGGTCTTAGGAAATCTGCCTTTCCGCGGGGCCGATGGGGGCATTGCGAGCCGGAAGGACCTGCCGCCACTGCTCTCGGATTTTCTGCTTCCAGCTTTCGATCCCCGCGGCTGTATGTGTTCGGCCAACGATCGCTTCAAATTGTTGGTTCAAGGATTCTAACGTAGCGTATCGGATGAACGGAAGCTGTGCGAACTCCAGTTCGTTTGGAGGGGTTTCTGAAACAAAAAGAGCGATTCGCCCCACAGAATTAGCCAAATGTGCGCAAGTCAGGTTGTTGGTAACAACTAGATCGGTGGTGGCCAAGAATCTGGGATATTCTTTTGCATCAAAAGAATAGTGAGTTCGTTCGCCAAACATACTCGAAAACCGCATGAATTCGTCCACTGTAGGGCAGAAAACCTGAAGATCGTACGAATCGGAGCTGTGTTCGATAAATCTGCAAAGTTCCCGCAAAAAGGTCTGGTGGTTGGGCGAGACTCTTGCTTGGTGGTCGTCGATGACAAAGCCGATGCGGGGCTGAGTATTGGCGGCTACCGTTTGTGTCCTGGCGGCAAAAAGTGACGGGCAGGGTAGCATGGCCGCCTCTAAGCCGTACTGGCGAAAATAGTTTTTGGCGGCAATGTCACGCGCCGTGATAACTGTCGAACGTCGCTTAAAACAATGCAACTCATCTTTATTGAGAGCGCGGGCCTCTTCCGGTAAGCCTAGGCCGAGTGCGAACAGCGGGATCTTCGATCGGGCGACCAGATGATAAAAAGTTTCCAACCCGCGGTTGTGCCAGGTGGCGGATCCAGCGATGATAGCCATGCTAAATGGGATCAAACTCTGGTGGTGGTAGGAGTTGGAATAAACCGTGCGTCGGCGGCGCGAACCATCAGGAAGCAATAGATCCGGATTCTTGTCAAAGAGGACCCAGTTTACCGGTGGTGCTAGTACGTCTTGCAGCAAGTTTTGGATCCCTTGCAAGATCCACTCGTCTTCGGGATGCCATTGGCGCGATGAGGCAGCGAGGATATTCATACGTAGCTCTCTTCGGCTGCAAGTGGAGCGGGATTTAGTGCGGTTTAGCGTCTAGCAATATTAATGTGGCGTGCCATCTCGCCCGCGATGAACTCATTGAAGGCGGGGCTGTAATGCACATCGTCGACGATGACGCGCTTGTCGAAACCAAAGGTGCGGCACAAGTCGCCCAGAAAACGGAAATGGGGACGTTCGACCGTGCGCATAGCCGTGTAAAGCGGAACCATCTTGTGGGTGTAGTGCGTGGGGAGCGGCTGGCTGTACTTTCCACTTTGGCAGTCGAAGGCGCGGTTGGGTTGCCAGAAGTAGTAGGCCTGGATCTTCTTTGTGGCAGAAATCGCGTCTATTTGTGTCAACGTATTTAGGTAGCTTTCTTGCACGCGCTTCACCCAATCGGGCAAGGCATAGGTGTGGGAGGAGGGGTGGCGGTCTACCTGGAAGTTACGTACCCATTTGTTTAGGTGCCGGCGCTTGAAGTAGTTGAGGACACGGAAAAGCGGCAACATTCCCGGCAAAGATGTGGTGCTGATTTGGGCTTGATCCCAAAGTTCGGTCATCTTGTCGTTCCAATATGGGATTTCGTACGGGGAATCCGCGTGCAATACGTTGACCCCGTCCAGGAATACAACCACATCCGGTTTGTACCCGGCGTGCAGCAGACGCTCAAAAAGGACCATTTCCTGGTACCAGGAGTTAAATCCCTTTCCAAAGTTCGTTACTTCTACGCGGCGCCAGTTTCCTTGACGACGTAGTTTTTGCTGCAACTCACGTTCTAGGAAACTTGGAATGGTTTCTTCGTCTCCTACGTGCCAGCCGAAAGTAGTGCTCCCGCCGAAGGCAAATACACGGAGCGGGTATTTGGATTCTTGTTTGTGAGAGATTCGTCTGGATACAAAGCCTTGTTCATCCGCCTGTAGGTTTAGTGTCGGGCTCGAAAAAGTCGGCTCGGTAAAGTGGGTATAAGGGAAATAGGCGTAGCCTTTTTGACCCAAATCAAAGAAGTCATCGAGAACTTGTTTGACGTGGTTGGGATCCACGTGTTCGTAGGAGCGCAGATCCGTCCACATCATCTGATGGCCATTGCGTTTGGGCGTGAGTAAGGGCTGGCCCGGGCGCAGGCGGATTCTATCCGCATTGGCTTGGTCTTGGCGCGTGTGGACTTCGGCATCGCGCAGGACGGAAGGAAAGAACAAAAACAGGTTGAGTATCAGGAAGAGCAGACCGGTATTAGTCAGAATGATGCTCACACTTTGGTAAAACTTGTTGAGCTGGGTTTGTTTCGGTTTGCGTGCCATTAGCTTGGGTTCGACGCCAGCTGGCGCAGTCCTTTATAGTCTCTGCGAATTTCCACGGCGATGGCCTGGGCGATTTCTTCAGTGAAAGCGGGGCTGTAGTGCAAGTTGTCGACAAACAAAGGGCCCTCTACTTTTGATTGTTTGCACAGACTCGACAGGTTGAGAAAGCGTTTTTCTCTGACTCCCCGCATGTTTTTGTAAACTTCGGGGACAATTTGTGAATATTCCTCTGGAGCCTGATTTTCCTTGGTGCACTCATAGGCAGCGTTGGGCTGCCACACGAAATAGGGAGTGACCCCGAATGCAGTTGCGACGGCTTCGCGTTGATGCAGAGTTTCGAGGTACGAAACTTTGGTTTTCTTTGCTTCTGTTTTCAGATCAGGTTTATCTTTGAGGTACGCATATCGTTTTTCCATCACCCAGCTCATCTTTTTTTCTACGCGGTTCCTGTTCAGAATATTCAGCACTCTAAAGAGAGGGATAAACTCAGGCAGGTTAGTGTGCCGCACGCCTTGTTGAGTTTCTTCCCAGAGGCGAGCCGCCTTCCACGTCGACGTGGGATAATTCCTAGACCATCCGTTGTTTTGGATGGATGTTCCGTCGATGAAGATCGCTAGTTGGGGAGTGTTGCCGGCATGCAAGAGGCGTTGGAAAAGTATGTGGGCTTGGTACCAAGAGAAACCACGTACGGAATAGTTGCGGACGGAAACTCCCTCTCCCAGAATCTCTTGCAGTTTAGCGCCCAAGGTCCACTCGTCCGCTAGGTGAACGCCGAAACTTGTGCTGCCGCCAAAAAGAAAAATTCGAATCGGAGCGTCTGCGATTTCGGGGGAAGTGCCCTTGCGGTATTCAAACCCGTAGTCATCGCGCAGGACATTGAGTGAGGCGCTTTCAAAAGGGGGATCCCCAATTTGGGTGTATGGCCGATACACCGAACCCATCGCGGCAAAATCGTCGAAGTCATTGAGAACCTGACGCAGGCGCTCAGAAGGAAGCCCATGGTAAGCCCTCAGATCGACTTGGCTTCGTGCGAGGCCTGCCTCGGAAGACGTATCTGTTAGCCTAAGGAAAAGTCCGAGGAGCATGTTTAGGGCAATGAGCGCGACGAAGAAGTTCGTGAACGTATAGGCGATAGACTGGTAACGCGAACTGAAATTATGCTGGGAAATCCAGGTTTTGACTCGCAGCCACATCCTTGGGCCCTCAAGAAGGGGACTTAGTGTCCCCAGTGCGGGCATGGCGGTGCCAGCACTCAAAGGATCATCGGAAGAAAAGCGGCAGAAATTTAGCGCCTTATGCAGATTCTTGACGATTTTGCCTGAAGCTGGTCATTGTTAGGGATGCTCGATTTTAATGCGTCAATGTTGTGCTTGGTGGACGAGATTGTTCGCGTCGTCCCCGAGTTCCACATGATCCGCACCGATAGACTGCGCGTGAGTGCCACGTTTAACCAGTCGTCGAGCCGCAGCGGGTTAGTGGCCTATTTGCTGCCGCTAAAATACAAGGATGGCCGTCCGTTTGAGCATAAGATACGTGGGCAAAGGATTTACCATTATGGGATGGTGCCGGTCTACCATAACGGGACCGAACTGCTCTACATTATCTACTTCATGCTGCCACGCTTTTTGAATCTCTCGCTTCGCGAAAAACTCGAAACCGTAATCCACGAGTTGTACCACGTTAGCCCGCATTATAACGGTGATGTACGGCGCCTGAAGGGGCGGTCGTACCTGCACGGGAATTCTCTGAAGGCCTATGATCGGACGATCGCGGTCATTACGGACCGTTTTCTGTCTGCTTCGCATGATCCCGAGACGTATGCTTTTCTAAAGGGCAATCACAGCGTGATACGCCGTCGCTTTGGAAAAATTGAAGCGATGCATATGGTGGAACCCAAGCCAACGTTGCTGAAAGTGGCGCGCCTGCGACAGAGTACTGAGACGCAGATGACGCTTTTCGAATAGAGGGGCCTAATTCCGGTCCCTGCCACTACAAACTCCCGCACGTAGAATTGGTCCGGAAATTGAAGAAGCTACTGTGCGTGATCTATTTCCGCAGGAAACCATGCTATGGACTGCTGCTGGTGCTTCTTATTGCCGCTTGCGGGCCCGTTCTTGAAGTGCGCGAAGTGGAGATAAGCATGCTATTTCCCCACGCGTTGGAGGTGGTACCCGAGCGCTTGGAAAAACTGAGCCAACGAGGGGCGCGCTTAGTTGTGGAGGTGCAGAGCGCAAATCAGGTTGCAGAATACTCCTTTCGATTCGCTCGTTCGGTTCGCTTGCGACTACACGGAGCCCGAGACGGGGATCGGCTTCGTCTGTCGGTATGGGTAGCGTCGGGCCGACTTCGGGCTGCACCTTGTCTTCTTGGCGAAAAAAAGTTGAGATCTGCTCTGACGGAGCAAGTCCCTATGCAATTGCAGGTACCAGCGAACTTTCTCGACTAGGATTTGATCGACGAAGCAAGTTTTCCCCTACGGATCTGATCCGCTTCCATTGCATCAAAGAGTGCTTGGAAATTTCCCTCGCCAAAGCCGTCGTTGCCTTTGCGTTGGATGGCTTCATAAAAGAAAGGCCCTACGAGTGGCTGAGTGAAAATCTGCAACAAATAACCATGGGTGTCGCCGTCGACAAGAATACCAAGCGCTTGTAGCGCCCCCAGATCTTCTTCTACGTTGGGAACTCTTTTCGGTACGGCCTCGTAATAATTGGCTGGCACTTCCAGAAACTCAATCGCCCGTTCGCGCAGTTGCTTCAGGCTATTTAGGATGCCTTGGGAAAGCAGTGCGATGTGCTGTATTCCAGCACCGTGGTGTACGTCTATGAACTCCTGAATTTGCGACCCGGCTTCAGTGGGTTCATTGAATGGCATTTTGATGACTTTGTCCGGGCTTTGCATGACCGTGGAATACAGGCCCGTGTGCTTGCCGTGAATATCGAAGTAGCGTGAGTCCTTAAGTCCGAAAACCTCTTCATAAAACTTCTTCCACCGAAGGCGCTCTCCTTGCTCGACGTTACAGGTGACGTGATCGATGCGTTGCAGACCGTACCCCTCGTTGCTTGTGAGCACAGGATCGGTAAACCCGGCTGCTATCATGCTTCCTTCGCGGGAAAGGAACGTGTGGCGGACGTCGCCAAAGGCCTGAATAGAAGCTTCCTCTACCGCTCCAAAATCTTTCGTGTAGCGCTTTGGCGAAGACGTAGGTTTCGCTCCGCGGGCTACCACCGTTTCAAAGGCGGTTACCACGTCCGTACACCGAAAGGCGAGGTTGCAAACCCCGTCGCCGTGTGCGGCCACGTACTTGGCGACGTAGTCGTCGGCGTCCTCACTGTGGCTCAACAGAATCTTTACGTCGTTTTGGACATACAGTTGGGAAGTCAGCTTGCGGGCTGCAATTTCCCGTGAAGCCGCTCGTTCAAAGCCCAAACGCTCATGAAGGCTGGCCGCGTTCTCAATGTCACCCACCGCGAACTCTATGTAGTCAAAATCGGTGATGGTGAGTTTCTCGTAAGGTGTCATGCGTCCCCCAAAGTAGCCAGATTATCTTTAGGCTGGTGGGTTTTGTCAAAAGCGCTGCTAGGCGTTGTTTGGCCCGGCGTCTTGAGCCCTACCATGTTTCGAGCGTGTCCGTTTCCGGCTCTGCTCGAGCCGCCATTCGTGAATAGCGCTGTGGTTCCCTCCAAGAAGAACAGCCGGGACGTTTCGGCCCCGGTATTGCGCGGGGCGGGTGTACTGCGGGTACTCTAGGAGCGGCTCTTCAGTGCGGGGATCGACTAGCTGGAAGGACTCGGACTCAAAGGCCTCCCGGTCCCGAAGCGTTCCAGGAAGCTGACGGACGTACGCGTCTACAAAAGCCACAGCCGGGAGTTCTCCCCCGGTTACCACAAAATCTCCCAGCGAAATTTCCTCGTCTACCCAGCCGTCCAGAAACCGTTGATCGATCCCTTCATAGTGGCCGCAAATGAGGACGAAGTGTTCCGGGGACTCTGCATGCAACCGGTCGAGCAAAGCCCTGTCCAGGGTTTTTCCGCCGGGGGTAAAGGCGATGACGCGCGTGCGTTTTCGATCTAAGTCGGACAACGCGTGTTCTGTCGCTTTGACAAGCGGTTCTACGGTGAGCACCATGCCGCCCCCGCCCCCGTAGGCAGTGTCGTCGACTTGCCGGTGGGCGCCTTTGCCGAAATCACGAAGCTGTACCGTGCGCACCGAAAAAATGCCGTTTTTCGCGGCTTTTCCCGGAATGCTCGTAGAAAACCAAACGGATATGGTTTCAGGAAATAGAGTGATGAAATGAAAGGTCGGCATGCTTAGCAGAGTTCTCCGACATTTCTCAGTCGGATGTAACCTTGCTTGGTGTTCACTTCTTCCACGTACCGGGCATTGGCCGGTATGGCGACTTCTTTTCCCGTTTGAGTTCGGATCCACCAGCGATCACCGCCGATAGAACGATCGGAGACGGGTTCTACTCCCATTAGATTCCCTATGGGGCGGCTGGCATCACAATCCCATACCGGGAGACCCACGATATCCTCGACGTAAAACTCGTTGGCTTCAGGTTCTTGCAGATCGGTACGCAGGGCAAAGAGGGATTGACCCTTAATGGAGTCGACAGCGTCCTCGCTTTCGATTTCGTTGACCGAAACTTTCCAGCCTTTTGGCATCCACGCCGCTTCCGTAACGGACAACGGCTGGGCGTCGCTGGAAGAGGAGCCTACGTAAATGTTCTTGATGTAGCGGAGCGCCGACTGTTCGCCAGCGGAGGACCGGACCAAAAAACTGCCTTTGAATCCGTGTGGCTTTACAACGACACCAAGTTCAATAAAACCATCCGTAGTCAGGTTTCACCTCAAAGAGACTCTAGCTATTCCAAAATTTCCAATACGGAACGTTTCTTAAGTTTGGTCGACACGGCAGCTAGAATCGTCCGCAAGGATCGCGCCGTGCGCCCTTCTTTACCAATAATCTTTCCCAAATCCTCTTTAGCAACCTTGAGCTCGATGACGGTCGTTTGTTCGCCTTCCACTTCCGCCACGTTGACTTTATCCGGGTAATCCACCAACGCCTTAGCCATCACTTCCACTAAGTGTCTCAGTTCATCTACCACGGGTCCTCCTTGTGCTTGTCGCGTACCAGTTGTTCGTTTTTATCAGTCTGTCTAAACTCAGGTGTACGTCAACCGAAAATCTAAGCGCGGAGAGACTAGGGCTGGTCTTGGGGAGCCGAGGCTTTCTCGACGCCCGGTGCGCCCGTCAGATTCCGCAGGGTCGTCCGCAAGCGGTTCTTCACCGAGGTAGAAAGCTGGGCACCGGTGCTCAGCCAGTACTCTAATCGAGGTTTCGAAATCACTAATGAATCTGAGCCCTTAATTGGGTTGAATGCACCGATGTGCTCAATAAAGCGGCCATCGCGCTTCTGCCGGCTATCCTGCACTACAATGCGGAAATAGGGTTTTTTCTTCGTACCGTGTCTTGCGAACCGAATCACTGTCGCCATTAAATAAGCTCCGTACTAAGCTATTACTCCAAAGTTTCGTATACCTACCACATCCTCATTCGTTTGCCCATCCCAGATTTTTTGGCCATCCGGGACATCATCTTCCGCGCTTCTAGGAACTGCTTCACGAGGCGGTTGATGTCTTCCACACGGGTGCCACTCCCACTGGCGATGCGTCGCCGGCGGCTTGCGTTGAGCAGGGCGTGGTTGACCCGCTCCTCTGGGGTCATCGAGAGGATGATCGCTTCAATTTTTCTGAGTTCCGTATCGGGCGGTGACATGGTTTTTAGCTGATTTTTGAGCTGCCCCATTCCGGGGAGAAAGCGCATCAGGTTCTCAAAGGAGCCCATTTTCTTGATCTGCTGCAAGTGCACGTAAAAATCTGCCAGCGTGAAGTCATTTTTTTTCACCTTGCGCGCTAGCTTCAGGCTTTCCGCCGGATCGAGAGTGTCCTTGGCTTTCTCCGCCAGTGAAAGTAAGTCGCCCATGTCGAGAATGCGTGAAGCAATGCGATCGGGGTGAAACACCTCTAAGTCCGCCGAACGTTCCCCCATCCCCACGAACTTGACCGGGCAACCGGTGACGGCGCGTACCGATAGGGCGGCACCGCCGCGGGCGTCCCCGTCCAGCTTCGTCAGAACAATTCCTGTAAGCGGCAGCCGCTCTTGAAAACTGGTTGCGATCTGAACCGCGTCCTGGCCGGTCATGGCATCCAGAACCAGAAGGACTTCTGCCGGGGAGAGCTCAGACGAGATGTCTTCAATCTCCGCCATCATCTCCTCGTCAATGTGCAAACGCCCCGCGGTGTCTAAGAGTAGGACGTCCATTCCCAATCGGATGGCTTCGTCTTTGGCGAGCACCGCTCGGTGTCTTGCGGAATCCACGACCGGACTTTCGAAATGCTCGACCCCAAGCGGAGCGGCGACCGTTTTTAATTGTTCGAGCGCCGCCGGCCTATAGACGTCTACAGACGCCACCATCACGTTTTTCTTATGCACCTCTTTGAGGTGTTTCGCGAGTTTGCCCACGGTAGTGGTCTTACCGGCTCCCTGGAGTCCGGCTACGAGAAAGACCGCCGGAGGTCGTACCTTGAAGTTAAGGGGCGTGGCAGATCCGCCCATTAGCGCAGCCAATTCGTCGTATACTATCCGGATAAACTGCTGTTCCGGGGTAAAACTCTTTTTTATCTCGATGCCGACGCACTTGGCGCGCACCGATTCAATGAAGTCTTTGACGACCTTAACGTTTACATCTGCTTCCAACAGGTTCTTGCGGAGTTGGCGGCAAACCTCGTCCAAGATGTCTTCGGTAAAGACCATCTTTCCGCCAAGCGTGCGGAGTGTTTCCAGAATTTTCTCAGTTAGATTTTCAAACATGGCGCGTGCCTCAGCGGGACACGTTCTCTCAGCGAGGGCCTGCTGTAAAGGGGCAAAGGAGGGTTTGCGGACAAATTAAATTCGATTTCGCGTCTGACTGTTTTGTCTGTTAATTTGTTTGGATTTTTTAAGGGACGACCTTACTTTCGTAAGGCCGTCCCCTACATGGGTTGGGGGCTTACGTTCCTTTTGGGGGGAACGTAACTGAAAAACTTTTTAGGCACTGCTCCCACTCTTCGCCAACGTGCGCTTCGACGCAGTGCCTTGAAACGTCGGGATATGTAACGCATCGAGTTTTTGAAAGCAAGGGAAAATAGAAAAAAAATTCCCGCAGCGTCATAGCGCGCGGGCTAGTGTATAACTATTGGAAATAAATGGTTGTTTTCTCTGGGTTAGAATAGCTTGGCGATGCCTAAGGCGATGACTAGGTACAGAACCAACGTCGAGGCATCAGCGATGGCTAATACCACGGGCCCAGCAGCTATCTGAGGATCGACTTTCATTCGGTGGAAAAGTGCCGGAAAAACGTGGCCCAGCGTGCAGGCAGAGATAAAGCCCACCAAGATAGTAAGGGTAATACTGAGCGATAGGGCGAGGGATCCTTTCCACAAATACACGGGGCCTGCGATACAAATGCTGCAACCGATAGCCAGCAGGACCGCCACAGTGGCTTCTCGAGCAAACAGTTGGCGCAAGCGTGGGCGTTTGGCGACGCGGTGCAGGTGTCCGATCACGATGGACATCGTTTGCATGCCCATGCTCTCTGTGATGATAAGCAAGATCGGCACAAAGGCGAGGTACAATACTGCATCCTTCAAGCCGCTGGCGAGATCATGAATGAAAAAAGCCGAGATTGCGCCTCCCAACAGATTGATAAGTAACCAAGGCAGCCGGCTCCAAGCAAGTTCAACTGGGCTGTCAACGGGCTCACTCTTGATTCCAAGTAGCTCGAATAATTCTCCTCGTGAGCGTTCCTGATAGAGCTCCTCCAGGTCTTTTTCGTACTCATCGATGAGCTCATGCGCGTGGAGTACGCCGACAATTTGACCGTCGCTATTGGTGACCGGTAGACTTAGGAAGCGATCTTTTGAAAAAATTCGGTATGCTTCTTCAATCGCCATGTCTTCAGAAACCGAAACTACTCCTTTGGCGTAGATATCTGAAACTTTCTGGTCGTCTGACGAGACCAGAAGGTTACGCACCGACACAACACCACTGAGCTTCTTTTGTTCGTCCACGACGTAGATATAAAAAATTCCGTGGCGGGCGGATTGGCGAATGACGCGAATGGCTTCGCCCACCGTCAAGTAGAGGGAAATGGTGATGAAGTTGGGGATGCAAAGTTCCTTCACCCGGTGCTTGGAGTGAAGGACGGGTTTTTGACGGCGTGCCATTAAAGAAAAATGACTCATCGTTGACTTCCCGTTACAGAAATTCCGTCCGCAATAAGGGTGGGACATTCTTCGGAAGCGTTGATGACGACACGCTCTTTAGAAAGACCAAAAAGCCCGTCTTTAAGCGCCTCAAAGATATTCCCCGAAATCAGCGTTTCTTTGCCCACGTACGCAGGTTTGCCATCGATGCACCAATCTGCTGCTTTGGCGACGCCAGAAAAATCTCCCGTAACGGGATCCACGTTGCCGGAAAAACGGTGAATGAGAAGGTACTCTTTTTGCTGTGCGGCCGCTCGGACCATCAATGCGGAACGTGGTTCGATCCCGCCCTCCATGCAAAGACAGAACGCTCCGACGCCAGGCAGGCTGCTCGGCCCGCCTGCTGCGTGGCCGTTTGAGTGCGCCTGACCTAAGGCCTTAGTGGCATAGGAGTCGAGCAGAAATTCGCTTAGAACTCCTTTGTTGAGTAAGGTCGTGTTCCTCGTAGGTATCCCTTCACGATCAAAAAGTGCAGCGCCGGTGCGATCAGAGAGCCAGGGAAGATCTTGGACACTAATAGCTGGATGTAGAACGCATTGGCCCAAGTCGCCCGCGCTCCAACGAGTGCTACCTTCCACCACGTTGCGTCCGTTAAAGTGGTAGGCAAGTCCGGAAAGTAATATCTGAGCTACCGCTCGGGGCGAAAATGCCACTAAGCCCTTATAGCTTTTGGTTGGCCCCGTTTTTAGGCCCTCTAGAAGCTGGCTGCAAAAATCGCGGGTCGAGAGAAGCAGTTTCTCTTGAACCTGAATTGGATTGCGCGCCATTTCCTGAAAGTAGTCAAAACTGGTGATTTGGTTTCCGTCTACGCCCATTCCCATGAGAGACCAGTACGCGGCGTTCTCGGTGGCTCGCATGAGTGTTCCCTTGGAGTTACTTACGAGCGTTGCGCCAGCGACAATATCGATACTGCCTTCATTTAGACGGAAGCGCTTGTCGCGAGTGGCTGCATCTTTCAGGAGCCGTGCCCATTCTTTTTGAGTTTGAAGCGACACCTGAAAAAGCTCTTTGTCGAACAAATTCAATTTGGTGTCCGAAGAGAGATTGGGTCCGGCCTCAATACTGATGAAGGGGTTTTGGGGAGATACCGCAGCTATTTGCACTGAGCGTGCAGCGATCTCCTTCAACTCTTTTGGATCTACGGTGTTGCACGACGAAAAGCCTTGCTTGCCTTCCACCAAAGTGCGGATTCCAAAAACGTAATTGTCGTCAGTCGATGCCAGATGAAAATCCTGCTTTTCCAATGTAATCTTTGTTTTGTGAAGGAAGGTCCCGCAGACCTCGACCGCTTCGGCCCCAGCTTTTAGGGCGTGCGACTGTAGCTCTAAAGCCGTGTTTTCTAATTGTTGCTCTTCAGCTTTTAGGTATTTGCTCATTCTTGAACCCCGCCTACTAGGGCTTTGCAGCGGATATAGGGGCCACCGGCGTCGACTTTGGCCGGCTGTCCTTTTCCGCAGTAACCTGCCCCCAAGTCCAACTTGAACTCTTGGGAAACAGCATCGACGGTGGAAAGTACCTTGAACGCCTGTCCTGAAATGGTTGCGCCACGCAATAACTCGGTTACTTTTCCGTTCTTGATTCGTGAAACATTTTGCGCCCCGAACATAAATTCACCGGTAGAGTCTGCTTGTCCACCTCGGGGGCCGTCCACGAGATAGCCATCTTCAGTACTGGCGATGATTTCCTCGATGGATTGTGCGCCCGGACGGATATATGTGTTGCGCATCCGAATGAGGGGTTCGTCGTTATAAAGCCACGCACGCGCGTTCCCGGTGGGCTCGACGTCAAATGCGGCGGCGGACTCGCGGTTATGTAAGTACGATTTTAGAACACCCTCTTTGATGATTTCCGTACTTTGAGTGGGTACGCCCTCATCGTCCACGAGCAAGTCGCCACCCCCATGCGGGGCACCGTCGACGCGTCCGCCATCTACGAGAGTCACGAGCGGGCTTGCCACCGTTTGACCTAATTTGCCCGCCGCGACTGAGCCAGAAAGCACGAAGTCCGCTTCGACTGTGTGTCCGATGGCTTCGTGAGACAGCAGGCCTACCATTGCGGGAGATAAAATCAAAGTGGCCAGCCCCCCCTGCACGCGAGGAGCACCGACGAGATCCACCGCCAGCCGAGCGGCTTCCTCGCTTAGTGAGTCGATGGAATGATCTTCAAAGAGACACTCCCAGGAGCCGGTGCGCCCAACTGTCTGCGTGGCCGAGGCTTTTTCTCCCGCCTTTCCCGCGAATGCAGAAAGCCTAAATTCGTTACGCACGAGACGAGAAAGCGCGTCGGCTCCATCGCTTGTAATGACAATTTTGTCTTCAAAAATCTCATTATAGTAGCCGGAAGCGGTTTCTATCGCCGGTGACTTGTCCCTCGTTTGTGCTTCTGCTCGCCGTACCGCTTCAAGTTTTTCTTCGAGGCTCATTTCAGAAAGCGACTCGTACCCAGAAAGCACAAACTCCCCCTTGGCAAGGCGCACTGGTGGCAGCGTTTTTACTTTGGATTGCTTTACTTGGCTGAGAGAGGTGCCACATTCGATGGCGCGCTTTAGTGACTTCTCCAGGCTGCTGTCGGACAAGTCAGAAGTAGCCGAGAATCCCCAAGCGCCGTTAACAAGCACGCGGATTCCAACTCCCGAAGTAACGGACGATTTTAGCTGCTTTACCAAACCCTTCTGAACTTGGAGCGTTTGTACGTGCCTTCGATGGTATCTGAATTCCACCCAGTGCGGGGAACGAGACGCTAAAAGTTTAAGTTTGGCTGAGAGGTCTTTCATTCGTTTGCCTTCCTGCGCAGGTCAAAATAATAGTGGCAGACAAAAACATCAATCACGGCCCCGAGCACTATGGCAAGTACGAGGTGGATCAGAAGAATCCCCCCCCGGTGCACCATGACTCCTAACGTGGATGGGAAAAGCAACTTTCCGAGAGCGGCCCCTAGGAAGTAAGACCAGGTCATTATTGCGATGATGCCAACAACGAGTCCGCATGTCTTAAGCAGGTGGCGCTGTGCGAGTTTCTTGGATCGGTGCATGTACACGGAAAGAGGGAGTCCACTCTCTTCCATGATGAGGTACGGAACGAACAAATAGATGGCTGCGAAAAAGATTCCCGGCAATAGTATCGCGGCAAAGCCAAGCAAGATGATCAGGCCGGTGGCTAGGCTCGCTGCAAAGAGAGATCGCCATTGTCCGAAGGCCGTGCCAAGCGCAGCTTTCCAGTTTGTTTGTTTTTCAAGTACCCAAAAGGTGCCTGCCGAGCTGAGGTAAGAAGTTAGAAAAAGGTACGGGATAAAAATCAGGGCCCCCCAGAATGGGTTCGCATCTGTCCACGCTTCGCACAGATCCTGAAGCGGGTTAATGGAGGCGGCAGGGAGTTGTACCCAGAGCAGCGGCCAAAAATTCTTACGCAAGTTTTGGATGGCGGCCCGGACGGTGCTCAAGCTTGCTCCTTTACGAATACAGTTTCTCATTATACCTAAGTATTTGTGTCGCAAGCAAAAACTCAAGCCACCCACCCCTATCCGGACCGGCCACTCAAAGTACTGCACCTTAGCGGGTCTGACTATGAGATCGGCCGAGCCCACGCCGATGCACTCGGAGATTCGGTGCGTCAGGGCATGGTGCATTTCTACTACGAGTTTTGGCAGCGAATGTTGGGTTCGGTGAACATTGGTGGCACCGAGGGTTGGCTGGTTAGGCGTGTGCAGAAGTTAGTGGATCCCTTTTTGGTGAAACGCCTGGCGAAGAACATTCCACCATCCGCGTTGGATCGGCTGCGGGGGGTGGCAGAGGCCAGTGAGCTGCCGATGGAGCAGTTACTCACCATCGTTGTATTGCCCGACTTGCTACCGTGGCTGCAGGCGTTGTCCACTCGTTTTCAGCCCGATGCCTTTGTGGGAGTCAGCGCCCCGACGTTTGGCTGTTCCAGTTTTGTAAATCGAGGGGAGTTTTTCCTACACGGCCGTAATCTTGATTTTCCTGGCGTGGCCTATTGGGATCGTTACCCCGTTATTCAGTGCACCCAACGCGATGCCGGAAAGTATCGCTTCATTGGGTTTACGACGGCAGGAGTTCCCATCTGTGGCATTACCGGGATCAATGAAGCACAGATCTCGGTTTCTCTACACCAACATTACTGCAAAACGACCAATACCAAAGGGGTGTTGCCCTTTGTGATCGGGGAAGAGATCCTCAGTGAGGCCGGCTCACTTGCGGAGGCCAAGGCCATACTTCAACGCCACCGAGTCGCCACCTCATGGGCGTTTGTGGTTACCGATGGCAAAACACGTGATGCGTTTATTGGGGCTATGGCCTGGAGGAGGGGGCCTCGACCCGGGTGCTGCTCCATGCCGGGCGGCTGATCGCCAGCGGGCTGTCGGTCACCGAAGCCTGCGCCGTCGCCCTGGCCCTGCCCCTGAGCGACGACGCCGATGTGCGGGAGGCCCTGATGAAGGCCATCGAGAGCTGCCTGTAGGCGCCGGGGGTTCCATGGCGCCACGGACCCATGCCCCATCCAAGGCCGCCGCCGGGCCCCGGCCGGCGGGCGGCTACAACGGTACCCGGGCCGCCGCCGGACCGCCGGACCGCCCCGAAACCGTGGCCGGCTTCTGCCGCGAGCTGTTCGAATCCGGCGCCCTGCGCGGCGCCGGCGCGGCGGCCCAGGCGGCGGTGGAGACGGCCTGCGGGCGCGTCGTCCTGCACCTGG
>JAGQZV010000089.1 GCA_020435295.1 Bdellovibrionales bacterium
CGGCCCTAGTGCATTTGGAGCAAATGTCTATTGCAGCGGCTGCAACGTTCAAGCGGGTCTTGATTTTCTCTCCTTGCCTTCCTAGAGTGGCGGAATGGAAACGACTTTAGATCTCTTGGATTTGGAAGCGGATTGGACGGGTGAGCACAAAGAAATAGTTAGCTCAGTACGTCGCTATGTGGACACTGAAGTCTTGCCAAGAATGAAAGAACACCAGCGGGCGGGAACCTTTCCGAAGGACGTGCTTCCGGGTTTGGCCAAACTTGGACTCTTGGAAGCTCTGGCGACCAACAGTTTGGATCCTGTTGCGTACGGCCTTGCGATGCGTGAATTGGAAAGAGCGGGATCCACCATCAGAAGTTTCGCCAGCGTCCAAGGCTCGCTCGTAATGAGTGCCATAGAGATGTTGGGAACGGATTCCCAAAAGAAAGAATGGCTTCCGTCATTGGGTCGCTTGGAAGCGATCGGGTGTTTTGGTCTCACCGAGCCGGATTTTGGCAGTAACCCTGCGGGGATGCGCACAAAGGCTGAGAAAACCGCCAAAGGGTATAAGTTAAGCGGCCAGAAATGTTGGATTACCAACGGTATGGCGGCCAAGGTGGCCGTAATTTGGGCTAAGCTCGACGGTACAGTAAACGGTTTTCTAGTTCCGACTGCGACTCCCGGTTTTGAAGCACGCGAAATTAGAGACAAATGGAGTTTTCGAACAAGCGATACGGCGGAACTTTTTTTGCAAGATGTTGAAGTACCGGAGTCGGCTCGGTTGCCGAAGGCCCAATCACTTGGGAGTGCGCTCAAATGCCTGAATCAGGCGCGCTATGGGATTGCCTGGGGCGTGGTGGGTGCGGCGATGGCGTGTTTTGAAGAGACACGTCGCTATCTTGTGGAGCGCCCGCAATTTAACGGGCGACCTTTGGCTTCGCATCAATTGATCCAAAGCAAACTGGCATGGATGGCGACTGAAATTACAACCATGCAACTTCTAGCAAAGCGCCTGGGCGAGCTGAAAAGTGAAGACCGCCTACAACCGCAGCAGGTGTCACTTGGCAAAATGAATAACTGTCGCAAGGCTCTCGAAGTGGCAAGGACATGCCGGGATCTTCTCGGTGCCGCCGGCATCCACCATGAGCACCACGTTGGTCGACACCTTACGGATTTGGAAACAGTCTTGACCTACGAAGGTACGGAGCACATCCACTCGCTCATACTCGGAGAGCACTTGACCGGAATTCCTGCTTACGTTTAAGGGACACGCACCAAGTTATCGCCTGGATTTGTGTCATCACAAATGAAGTTTTTGGAAGTTGGGTTGGGACTGTGTAAGAAGTCTGCTTCGAAGGGGTAGAACTTGATGTCTTTGCAGTGGCGACGAGCCGTACGCAAGCAATTTGAATAAACAAGTCCCATGCATTTATGGATGGAAGCTCGCCATTTACACTGCGGCTTTTTGATTAGGCAAGCTTCTTCGGTTTCAATATTGAGGCACTCGTCGTTCGCACTCTTAATGCTTGGCTTGATTTTGATAAAACATTCGGTCGGGTCTTTTTTGATTACCTGATCGGGGACGCTTGGACCATAGTAGCTGGACGCCACAACTAGGCCCCAAAGCGGGAGAGTAGAGAGGAAAAATATGGCTCTTTTGGTCATGGAAGCGGCGTTTAATTATTTTATCAAGAATTGGTATCGGGTGTAAGTATTGTCGATAGACTTGTTGCGATTTGCATCCAGTCAAAGTTGCGCACGGCAATACGCCGCAGCGCTTCTTTGTGGGGGGGCGCGGAGCGAAGTAACGGAGGGAGTTTTGTAGTCAGATCCCCTACGAGATTGTCTGGGTCCAAGCGAGCCAGAGTGGCAAGCGCAGGGGGGATTTCGGTTTGCATGAGATCGATTTTGTTGCGGATGCCAGCAATGTTTGTTCCCATGGGAAAACAGCCACTGGCCATGGCTTCTAGAAAAACCATAGGCCCCGCTTCTGGGACAAGCGAAGGAAAGACGGCGACATCACACAGAGGATAGAGTGCGGCGAGTTCGCGGTGGCCCAGTAAGCCAGTAAAAGTAACCCTGTCTTGCGGAATTTTTCGGCCGAGAGTGAAATATTTGGTTCGATCCGCTTCCGACATCTTGTCTAGAAAATCCCGGGACGCTTTGAAGTACGGATTGGCTGGCTCACCGGGTACTCCCCAATGAAGAATATTCTCGGCAAGGCTTTGTTCTCCCCTTTGTAAGGCGCTTAGGTAACACTCCAGAGGTTCTCGCAAGGGACCTTGGCCTGCGATGACAATTCTTAGTTCGGGTACCACGTTGAATAAATGAGGCAGAGCCCAAAACAGACATTGGGGACCCTTAGCAGCGATGAGGCGACCCACAAAGAGTAGGGTTGGGCCTGAAGGAATATCTTGGATTGCGCTACTGGCATCGGTGTCGACGCCCTTGACCGAATACTGGCCTGCTTTTTTCACGATAGTTGTGTAGTTTTCGTACGAGCTGTCGTCGCTAAGTGAGTCGGAAAGCTCTCTTTGTTGCCGCGTCTTTCCGGCAGGTAGTTCCTTGAAAAGTTTTCCGAGGGCGCTTTTAGCGCTTTGCCTTTCGTTTTCCGGAACCAGTTTGAATAGCCGCGTATCCACACCAACGCTGATTGGGCGAAACTTGCCGGAGAGCTTGGGAACCGATGCAAATAGTTGTTGCAGACGGGTTTTCATTTCCTCGCTGACACAAAACACGTGCGTGGCGTGGGTCAACGCGGCGGCTGCCATGGCGTGCAGGCGCCCGTCCAGGCGAACGGCGTACTCAATGGCGCTTCCGTGTGGCACGACGGAATACGCAATACCCGTCTTTTTGTGAACCCTTTGGGCAACCGTCGGCATCAGTACCGCGTGATTTGCTAGCAAAGTCGTGATCCCATGTCTTTTGACTAGTGATGAAAGCACTTCTACGTGTCGCTCTACGTACGCTTCCAACCGCTTGTCACTGAGCTCAATAATGGGAGTGACTTTGTCGAAGCCTTCGTATTTGTCGCGGACAAAAACGGGCAGGGTTTTTCCAATCTCAGGGCGGTGGAGTGCTATCTTTCCTGGGTACGGGGTGTCCTTCCGAGCTTCCACGGATTTTCCAGTTGCGCCATGCACAGTGGAGGTTTCGATAAAAGGGTACCGTTCTGGGTGGCGCTCCTGGCAGATGAGGGCGGCTGGAATTCCCGCCCGTGCGAGCGCCTCACAAATATTTCGTGTCCAGATATTGCTGCCGGAACCTTCCAGAAGGTAGCCATGTAGAATGCCAATCATCTAGACTTACCTGGTGCGTCGCTCGATCTTTCGGTGCCGCTTGTTAAGGCAATCTTGCCTTCATACGACGGGAGACATCGGGATTCTGTGTGGCGTTAGTATATAATGAGAATTTAGGCGGCCCAAGCGAGAAGCCATGACTCGTAGTTCAATTCTTAGCTTTTATATTACGACGGCCCTGGCCTCCCTTCCGGTGGGGGTGTTCCTGTTGGATGGTGCCGTACCCGGCCTGGCTGGCGTGGGTGGGCTTAGCCAGTCACTCACCGTGCTTCCATACATATTGCTTCTCATCACTGCTTTTCTGGGCTGGAAGATGCACCAGAAATCGATTGTTTACAGCACGGCATTTTTTTTGGCGGCCTACATTGTTACCGTGACGCCGATGGAAGGGGCGCTTGGCATTTACCGCTGGCGTGCGATTGCCGTGGCGGCCCCGCTTACGCTCATGTTTATTTTTCTTGTGGGCGCTACACCGGAAGGCAACCGAAACCACCCCGCGCTGGTGGCATCCACCGTTTTGCCGTTGGGCCTTTTGTTGTTGCTGATCAAGTTTCAAGGGGCGGCTGTTCGCGACCTTCTTAACTGGCGTATTTCGCAATACCCGCACTGGCGCCTTACGGATTTAAGCGTGATTGGTTTGCAGCTTTTTGGGATTTCCATATTCAAGCAAAAGGACAAAGAAGTTCGACGTTTTTGTGCGGCTACTTGGGTGTCGGTGTTCCCCCTTCTTTACTTGCTTAACCGCCTAGTGAGTCCCGGCGGCCGCCAGAATTTTTTCTTGAGTTGCGCTTTAACATTCTCCGGGATCGGACTGGCTCTCTTGTATTCAATGTACCGTATGTACTGGCACAAGATATATCTGGACGAACTCACGGAGTTACCGAATAGGCGAGCCCTGGATACGGCTATGATCCACTTGGGAAAAGCGTATACCGTTGTGATGATTGACATCGATCACTTCAAGAAGTTCAACGATACCTATGGTCACCACGAAGGCGACAACGTCCTTAGGTTCGTGGCATTTCATTTGGCGCGCCATACTGGCACAAAAGCCTACCGCTACGGGGGCGAGGAGTTTTGCTTGCTGTATGACGGGCTGCGTGCTGATGACGTCTACCCAAAAGTCGAGAAGGTGCGGGAGTCTTTAGCTAAGCGCAAATTCTATATTCGATCGCCCAAACATGTACGGGCGCGTACGTCTCACCGAGACCGGGGCAAGGCTAGCTCCTCGGCGGAGACCGTGAACGTGACCATCAGCGCCGGAATAGCGAGTCCGAACCGTGCGGGGATGGCCGCCAACGAGGTGCGTACGGCGGCCGATCGCGCTTTGTATCAGTCCAAAGAAAATGGTCGAAACCAAGTGAGTTTATGGCTTGGGGAGGACGTGGAAGAATTCAACGAGCTTCTTTCTTCTGTTTCTAGCAGTTGAATAAATTCATCAAAGCTAAACTTGTCGTTAGACCCATTTCTGTGACATCTTGCTAGCATAGGCTATGCTTATACTGTAGGCTGCATGAATCGAAAACTCGCCTTCTGGACGCGTAAATTTCAACGTTACTCGGATCGCCGATGGTATTTGCCGTTACTCGCGACGGTCGTGGGACTCGATCTCTTTTTTTTGGTTGTTCCGTCGGACGGACTTTTAGTGAGTTCGGTCATGTTGCGTCCCAAACGTTGGATGCGAATCTGCCTTTGGGTAAGCGTGGGCTCTTCCCTTGGTGCATTGGCGCTAGCGGCCTTGGTGCAATGGGATTCGATTTGGTTGATGGATGTCTTTCCGGGGTTGTTCCAGTCCTCTCAGTGGGAATCCACAAACGCTTTTATTGATCAACACGGGGCCTGGGCGCTGGCTTTGTTTTCCTTCAGCATTTTACCCCAACAACCGGCAGTGGTGATATCCGCGCTTGCCGGCATGCCCCTTGAGTTGATCCTGGCTTCGGTTCTTGTCGGAAGGTTCGTGAAGTACGCCATCCTTTCATACGTTGCCAGCCACGCTCCAAGGCTTATCTACCGTCTGTGGTTTGTCCGCAAAGAAGTCCAGCAGATCCAAGAAAGCAAACTCTAATCCCTAAAGAAATTCCTCAATTTATCCGATAGGCCATACGGTATTGTGTGATGTGGCTTAAAGGACTATTTAAATTCTACGAGCGGATCGGCATCTATTTCATGTGGTTAGCCGTGACGGTCTTCCATGGCTTGGTCCTTTGGGACGTCGGCCAGTACGTGGTGGATGACTCCAATTGGGAGCCCCACTTTGTGGGGGATGTAGGCGATCAGGTGCAAGCCACCTTAAAAAAACTTGATTTCATCGAAAAGCAGAGCCTCTCAGATGAGCGTTTCCGCTCTGAGCTCGTGCGACGCGCGGCCGAGGATTGCAACGGGTGTGGCTTGAAGCCGTTTCCGGGCAAGGAAAAGAGTGTGGCCATTCTCAAGGCGTTGGGGAATCCGGACATCCGCCAGCGCTACGAGTTTTGGCATTCTCTTAGCATGTTGGCCTGGATGCTATTTTGGTGCTTGAATTTACTCCTTCTCACGGTAGCGTTGGGCATACCCGGGGGCGGTGTGCTGCGCTATTTTGTTACTGCAACTTTTTTGACCCCCTTTCTTACTTTGTTAGCGGCCGCGACTACCCCGTCGGGTGACATCCTGCACTTTGTCCACGATGTGCCTACTTTCGTCGGCCTCGGTCGGTATTTACTGTATTTCTCCGCCGGTTTCCCGCTGCTTGGTTGGCCGCTCGCGCTTGGGCTTGTCCAGTGGATGCGTGTAAATCCAAGTGTGGCGCGCAGTAAATTGCCCAACCCGTACAATTACCGCCCTCCCAAGGAGCGCATGAGAAAGACGGGCCGCTGATGCGCATGCTTGTCTGTTGCATCTTGTTGGTAGCGAGCACGGCTGGCGCCGATATTTCAAAACCTAGGCTCAAAGCTTTTTTTAAAAGTCTGACCGAAGACTGCGACAAAAACGCCCCAACCGAACCCCCAGAATTTTCCCGTGCGGAGCAGGTGCAGCTATGTGTAGTGGGAAAGTTAAAAAAGACACTTGTCGAAAACTCCAAGTTTTTGTGTCCTGACGCTGACAGCGTCCACTGTTACACAGCTATGGTGGACGAGGCCAGCGTGGACTCTCCGCTTCCACCACAAATTCAGCTCGTCATGTTGGAAGCAGGGGTGCAGGTTTTGACGGCACATATAGACGCTCTGAGATCCAAGGCGGATCCGAAAAAGTTGGAGGCTCGAGGGGTTCTGTGGTTACTCGAAGTGCTCGTCTCAAACGGAGAAGCATTTGTAAGAAGTCCAGCCTGTCGGGAGGGGGATACGTCGCTGTGTCCCAGTAGAAGGGAAGGTATCGCTGCCATTGTAACTCGTGGGAAAAGCCTGTTTCCGCCTACCGCAGATAAAGCGCGTGACGCATTGATGCTGAAAGACCCACACTACGATGAAACTCAAAAGCGCTTTCATAAACTGCAGGGCATACACTACTACGAAGAGGGAGTCGCCCGTTTTGATGCCGGAGATTACTCCGGAGCAATCAAGCAGTATACCGAGGCGCTGAAGTATAGTCCGAAATCCTTTCACGTCTTTTATAGTCGAGGAAGTGCGAAGTTTGAGCTAAAAAACTTCCGAGGGGCGTTGCAGGACTACCAGCAAGGGATAAGACTTAACCCAACGTCAGCCCGGTGTTATTTTTTCTCCGCCATGGCGAACTTGAAAATAGGACGCACTGCACAGGCGACAAAGGAATTCAAGAAATCCCAGGAACTTTCAAAAAACATCTACGATCAGCTAGCCGCTCGCTACGAGCGGGACGTTGCCAGCCAATAGATTGTCTACGAGTTCACGGAAAATTAACCCGTCATTTATTTTCTGGCGTCATCATTGTGACTAATGGGACGCCAAGAAAATCCTCGTAGCTGGTGTGCGAACCGCTTCTTCGATTGGTTGCATGGCAACCATCTTGTCTACAATACCTGCTGGGAGGATCCCAGGCTGGACAGAATCGCGTTGAAGATTACCCCGAGTGACTCGTTGATGGTGATTACCTCGGCAGGGTGCAATGCGCTGGATTATCTACTGGATTCCCCCGCAGAAGTGCATGCTGTTGATCTCAACTACAGGCAGAATGCCTTGTTGGAGCTTAAAATAGCCGGCATTAGGAGCCTGGATTTTGAG
The DNA here is from genome assembly GCA_020435295.1 of Bdellovibrionales bacterium. Classification (GTDB taxonomy): domain Bacteria; phylum Bdellovibrionota; class FAC87; order UBA2466; family JACKAF01; genus JACKAF01. The sequence goes on from JAGQZV010000089.1 coordinate 7,454, forward strand.
ACGTTCTTCCAGATATTTGGAGAGGGCAGTAGCCATAGTTTTCACGACGTATACAGAAAGCGATTGCGGCCTGAGCTCAGCGCGATTTCTAGAAAATACTGGGACGACAACCAACATTTTTTTGGTGGGAATAGCTTTTATTTCCGGGGCACCGCCGGGTTGTTTGCGCGGATTGTGCATGCGTACATCGATTTTTTGAAACTCAGGGCCCCTATGCTTCATTTCTTTAGCTCCCGCAGCTTGGAGGATCAGCGCTCTATCTATGCGCACGAGCTCTCCCCGCACTTGTGGCGGCCGTTTGTGGAGTGGATGATGAAGCGTAGTTCTATACTGGCACTTTTAGGCGTGCCACTGGCGCAGCGCCAGACGATCGAGCGTACGTATCCTGGCGGTATTTTTGAGTACGTGCGCGATTGCCTCGACAGTGTGTTTATGAAGTTGCCTGTGCACGACAATTATTTCTGGGCGTTGTATTTTGACGGGAAGTACACTAAGGACCGATGCCCTGAGTACTTGAAGTCAGACAACTTTGTCCGTCTTAAGGCTTTAGTCGATAGAATACAAATTCATACCACATCAGTTACCGGGTTTTTGAATAACCACCAGGGTGAAATCCATCACTTTGTACTACTGGATCATATGGACTGGATGAATGTGGCGGAGCCCGAGGCGCTAAAAGCCGAATGGCAGGCGATTGCGGGGAGAGCATCAAAAAAGGCCAAAGCCATTTGGCGTAGCGGTGGTCTAGAGGTGGATTTCGTGGATCCCATTGAAGTGGAGCGAAACGGCAGCCGTACTCGAATGAAGGACATTCTGCGCTACAACACCCAGCTCTCTACGCGGCTGCACCAGCGGGACCGGGTGCACACCTACGGAAGCTTCTACATCGCGGAGTTTGCAGCGTGAAGTCGCTTGCTGCGGATCTTCGCGTCTTAACCCATCTACTACGCGGTGCCCACGGGGAAAAATCTTCCGCCGAGGCGCTAGACAAGTTCTATGCCCCGCAAGCCGAGTTTTATGACAATTTCAGGGAGAGGCTCCTTCAAGGAAGAGAAGACATGATCGGGCAGGTACCGATTTCTAGTGGTGGCTTTTGGTTAGACTTAGGGGCTGGCACCGGTTTCAACTTAGGTTTTAGCAAGGCGGAGGCGCGCGCTTGTCGGCGCATTGTGCTCTTGGATCTGTGCCGTTCGCTTTTGGAAGTGGCAGAAAACAGAATTAGGACGGAAGCTTGGGATAACGTCGAGACAATATGCGAGAGCGTCTTGCGGTACGCACCCGACGAGCCGGCTGACTTAATAACGTTGAGCTACTCCCTTACTATGATGCCCAACTGGCGAGAGGTGCTGGAGCTTGCGTATTCGTGGCTAAAGCCGGGTGGGACTATAGGGATAGTGGACTTTTATATATCGCCTGCGTTTGCTCTGCGCGGCTTTGTCCAGCACCCTTGGATCACCCGCCTGTTTTGGAAGAAGTGGTTTTCATGGGATGGTGTGCACCTGAATGAAAGGCACCTTCCCTATCTCGAGTGGCGCTTCAAGCGCACATACCTTGTAGAGGCACGCGCGAGAGTGCCGTACTTACCTCTGGGAAAAGTTCCGTATTATATCTTTGTTGGGCGCAAGCTAGTGTAGCTTCTCTATCTCCGTATTGGCCGGATCGAGTAGCTCATTGATGCGAGCCGCATCATTGGCTCCACATTGATTGGGTTCAAGTATGGTCAACTTCCCGGCCTTTGCCGCCTGCACGCATGCCAAAATGCCAGCGGTTACTATTTCTCCCATAGTTTTGCTGCCCAAGGCGGGATCCGTAAGCTTCGCTAAGTCGCCCCCGATCTTGTTGTTGTCCAGATCCATCACGCTAAGATCACCATCTTTGGGTTTAGGTGGGGTTCCCGAACATTCCCGGCATGCGAGGACGGTCAGAACGGCGTCTGTTTTGTCCTTACCCGTCATCACGGCGAGCGAAAACGTACCGGCACAGTGCCGAATCGCATCCTTCAAACCGCGATCGTACTTATAGCCGGGAAACAGGGAGTCAGTGGAATCTGTGGCATCTTTTTGAATGGCGCAGGCATCTGCCTTAAGCTTAGCGATATTGAAGAAACCGATGGCGATAGTAGATGCGGGCAAACCTGCCAGCCAATCCGAACACTTCTTGCCGCCGCCCGTGGTGTTTTCATCTATCGCTTTTGCTTCGGACATCGTTGTGGCAAAGGTCTGAGCGCCTTTTGTCATGAATTCACCAGATGCGGGATCCGGCATGTCTGTTTCCATTGGTACTTCACAGTACTCGTCGCCGCCGAGGCCAGATCCGCTGCTAAAATCCAAGCAACTGCCATCCTCGCATACGGTGCAGGTTTCCTCATTTCCCGTATCACAAGTAGGAGCAGGGATTGTGGTTTCTATGGGTTCGTCCAGGTTTGGATCCGGCATGTCCGTGGCAATGGGATCGGTGGTGTCCCCGGGATCTAACGGTTCTGTTGCGATGGGTTCCATTGTCTCTTCAGCGACGGTTTCCGTAGGCTCTGTCACGTCCATATCGATCGGATCGGTATTCTCGGTCGGGGCTTCGCGAGTAGTGTCGGTAAACTCCCACCACGCCGCGCCGGCGAGACTTGAATAAAAGAGCCCTAAGAAAAGTAAGAAAGAAAAAGAAATGGTATGAATGAATCTGGAAAAGTTCAAAATAGCCTCCAAAAACGTGCCGCAATTAGTTAAGGATACCCATTCACTGTTGGGGAAATATGGTGAAATCCCCACAATTGGATTTTTTTTAGCCTAAAATTGGTTTAACGCTGGTACATAAAGTAGCGAGGGGAGAGAAGTTGCGCCGGATCCGGGCCACGAACGGTCCCTGGGCGAATATACGCCCGTCTTAGGACCGTAAGGTCTTGATTGAGGGGCAGCTGGGCATCCGTTATGGGGGTGCAAAACGGCAGCCCATCACAATGGCGAGCGGCTAATCTAACATAAAACTTAGGGGCTGCGGAACGGAGCCTGAGGGGGACGCCGCCACCTACCTTTTTCAGAAAAGCTTCGGCACTGCCGGTGAGCTCTCCGCTCATAAACCCAACCGACGCCGCGGTCTGCGAGTCGCTCGCGATACCGGCGAAGCTTTCTGAAATGCTAAAACCCAAACTAATGTACTGAGCGTTTCCCGTAACGGTGTGGTTAATGCCGGTTATTACGACAACATCGGAATCCCCGAAGGAAGAAACGGATGCCGTTCGATAGGTATCGGTATCTTGGGTGTCGCCTAAGCAATTCATGTGGAGCTTGAGGCAGTTCTGCCCCACCAAGAAAGAAGGCGCGACGAATTCCTTCACGTTTATGAGGCGTCGCTGCCCGAGGCGCACTGCCACTTCCCGGGTAAAGTCATCAAGTGCCAAGCCTAGGCCTCTTTCGCTGTCGGCCGCGCGGGTATCCAGTGCAATGGGGCCAAAGCGTCGGGTGGTGCCGATTGTCTTTTTCGAAATGCGGTACACGCGTAAACTTGGATCGGCTCGCCAGGCGTCTGCCTGGGACTTGGATTCGGGTACCGCGTAGCGTATGAGCATGGAAAAGTCATCTGACGACGAGGAAAGACCGAGTTTCATTTCAGATGGAATCGCTTCTGTGAAAATACGGTTTACCGGGATTCCTGCGTCCGACAAAGCCGCGCGCACGGCGGCTTCGGTGTCTGGGCTCGGTGTGGTGATGAGCACAAAGTTTTGACCGAAGCCGGAAGCGGCTCCAGTTTTTTTTGCTAAGATGTAGTTGTTGAACGCGTTTCCAAGACTGGAAAAGGAGATGTACCGATCTGGGTTGGGCGATCCGGTGAAAAGAGTGTTTAACCCGTCGATGGTGGGAACGCTGATGGTGTTACCCGCGCGAGTAAAATTGTATGTTTGAGCGCCAAAGTAGGCAGCTTTTGGTGGGGTAATGCCGATAGTCACGATGGCTTCGTCTTCGCGCAGACGGTAGCTCATGCTTTTATTTTGGGTTTCACCGAGAAACAATTCGGTGTGATAAAAAGGGTCGATGTATTCTTTTGGGTGGCGTGGGATGAGTGGTACCAAGTAAGGGGCCGCCGGGTTATTGCCAAAGCAATTTCCAAAAACCTTGATAAGACCGGCGCAATCTTCATTTCCGATGACGCTAAACCCACCTTCGCGTACTTCGTGGGAATTTGCTTCGAGTACACCAATGGCCTTTTCGGCACGTTCAAAGATTGTTTCCCCGTGCGAACGGACTGCAAAGAAGAGCGCGATTGAGAGCGCGCCCAAAATAAGGAATCTCATTTTTTACGTTTTTCCCGGAACACTATTAAGGTAGCAGGCGAATGTGATTCAAATGTGCAGGCGTGGGTGGCCTAGTAAGCATTTGGAATAACGTGCAAAAAAAGCGGCTACACGAGGCTGAGTAGCACCGCGACGAAGATAGCGGGCAGCATGTTGCCAATGCGCACGATCTTGATGCCGATAAGGCTCATTCCAATAGCCATGATGAGAACCCCTCCGGTGGCGCTTAGGTTGGCAAGCATTGTGGGAGTAAAGAGGTTGCCGCTAAAACCTGCGAGCACGCTTAAGCCGCCTTGGTAGGCGAGGACCGAAAAGGCGGCGAATAAGACGCCGGGGCCTAGGGTTGCGGCGAGGGGGACACAAAAGATGCCATCTAGTACTGACTTTGCATACAGCACGGCAGAATCGCCGCGAAGCCCAACGTCCAGTGAGCCGATCACCGCCATGCTGCCGACGCAAACAAGGAGGCTCGTCGATACAAAGGCTTCCACAAAGCGTGAGTCTTTTACGTGCATTTTTTGTTTGCACGATTCGGCGAAGTTCTCAAGACAGCGTTCGATGTGGACCCACTCGCCGATGAGAGAACCTATTGCAAAGCTGCCGATGAGGACCAAGGGGGTTTCAATTTTGAGCGCCATCTGGCCGCCGATGATCATGGTGGACAGGCCGAGCGCCTGGTACATGATCTGCTGGAAGCGTTCTGTGAACCGCGTTCCAATCCAGAGGCCGATGGCCGCGCCAATGAGGATACTTATGAAATTCGTGAGTACTCCCAAAGTCAGACTCCTTGTAAGCGGGCTATGGAGGTTAAAGCGGGCGCAATCTAACAAATGGGGCATTGGAGTCAAGCAGGTAGAGAACCCGTTGGAATTAAAGCCTTTTTGTACACTCCCCCCAGTGGACGAACTGGGGGACTTATGTTACATCCTAGGTCTGCTTAAGGACCCGTACCTCAACATGATAGAGCACCAGATTTCTAATCTGGGGGTTGGGCGTTCGATCCGCCCCGGGTCCGCTTTCTAGACACTGCCCTCTCTTACGTGTTAGTGCATTCGGGTGAATTGTCGTCTTGCGTATTTTGCCTGGGGGCTCTCAAGTGCCCTTTTTTCGGTTGCCGGCGAGCGGCCGATCCGCGCAGGCTATCCCTTATGTCGCTCCTTTGTAACTGCTGAAGCGGCAGGTGAGGCAGGAGCCAGAGATGAGATGGGGCCGCAACTGCGGCGGGTCCACGCCATCGTGTTGGCGCGAGGCGCGCACGCGACGCAAGCGGCCGCGATCGTTGATGCGATTAAGCTTCGTTTCTGGCTGACCTATGAGCTAGTCAGCGGAAGCCTCTTTAGAGATGTGGCGGCGGTATTAAACCCAAACGAAGTGCTCGACTCCAGTACCCACGCCATTGTCGCCGACATCATCCGCACAAGTAACGGCCACTGGGCCTTGCCCTTCACGCTAACGTGCGTATCCAATGCCGATCCCAATCCCAATCCCAATCCCAATCCCAATCCCAGTTTCGCTCGACCGGAAAGAGACATCGACAGATTTGCATTGGCGGGGCCTATTCTCCAGGTACTCCTTCGCCCCACGCCTGAGGTAGTCCGTCGCCTGTCACAGATCGATCTGGGCTATTGGAAAGATACGGTGACTGAAAACCAAACGCTTCCTGGTTCTCCTGGCACCAATACAGCGCGTGTTGCTGTTGGCGACATGGATGTGGCGGACGACATTTTTCACGTGAGCGCCGGGCCCGACGCCCCACGCGCGCCCGCCCAGGGCCTTGGCGTGCCGAGTTCGAAAGAAGACTATGCACTCCA
>JAGQZV010000090.1 GCA_020435295.1 Bdellovibrionales bacterium
TATCAAACTCTATTGAATCCCGATGAGTCTCAACTGAATGAGCCGTCTCAACTGCGGATCCATATTCCTAAAAAGTCGCTGAAAGCTAGGTGTAAACAGCACGAGGCCCTTGCGGTAACACTGACCGACGATTTTCATCGCTTCGGTGTACTTCAATGGGATTTTGTTGGTGCTATCGGATTCCTTAAGAATTGTGTAATCACCCTTACAACCGGGCACCAAGTGCTTACCGGAGCCTTCATCGGGCCGGGTCAATTCCATGCGGGGTGCTGGTTTTCCATTGCTGGCGATATCAGTTGCCATGCCCTTGTAATTGCCTACCGTCACCGTTCCGACGCCGTTCTGGTTGACGTTCATGATACCGGTCTGATCGTCTTTGGTGACTTTGAATTTCACGTCACCTAGGCCAAGCCCTCCAGCGATGCCGGTATTGACCGTATCGGAACTGCTTTGGCCGCCAAAATCTCCGTCGTTGCTCGAGCTGCTATTGTCGCTACTTGCGCGACGTCGGAAAATCTTTTGGAAGATACCTGTTACCGTAACGGTGCCCTTGGTGCCGCCGCAAGAGCCGTTGTAGACGCCTTGCTCAGGTTCTCCCGGACGAGGGACATAATCTTCGACTGACTCCAAGCAGGCTGTGAGCAATTCACCGCCTAGGCTGATGATTTCAAAAGCGGCTTGTGGATCCGCTGCGTCCCCGGAATTTTCCAGTGCCGCCTGCAGGCGAGCCGCAAGTTCTTGCGGGATGTCCGCCTCGTTCTGCGGGTTTACATTTTGAAGCTCTTGCAAAAGGTTACCCAAACCGAGCTGATCGGCTTGACCGAGATCGCCAAAGTCTACAGGGTTGTTCTGCGTGCTGCCGTCCAAGCCCGAAAGATCGATTCCCGGGTTGGTGTTGTTGTTATTTGGGAATGTGCTCTGAACGTCGGGAACGAAGTTGTTCGGAAGTCCGTACGAGCCTGCGTAGTTTGATCGCGAATTGCACGCGCTAAAAAAAGACGCTACGGCAAGAGCCACTAAGGGGGCAGTGTAGTTCTTGATGTTCAGTCTCATCGCTAATCCCAGTTGTTAAAGTCAAAAAGTTGCAATCCAGTACTTGCTGCTTAGAAGTGCAAGCTGTGTGCCGGGTGTGCAGGCACGAGGTGATGGGTGTTTGTATACACCACCTGTTAAACACGTGACGCGGCGGCGTGTAGACAGAGAGTAAACAGCTTTATTTTCAGGTACTTAAAGTGACAATCTCTTAGGCACTCCGTCCCGGCAATGCCTAAGCATTGAATTTTTGGGATCAATTCGGTACAAGTCGGTGCAATGCTGACGGCGGTTCATGATTCAAGAAACTAAAATTCCAAAGGCGATTGCCTTGATGTCCGGTGGGCTCGACAGCACGCTTGCGGCCAAGCTCATCTTAGACCAGGGCGTACAGGTTACTGGGCTACATTTGGCTTCCCCTTTTGGTTGCCTCACGGACGTTAAGACGAATGCAGCGGCTATTGGTGTGCCTTTGATTATTAAAGAGAAAGGCGAAGCCTTTCTGGATCTTGTCAAAAACCCCCGCTTTGGGTACGGGCGAAACATGAATCCGTGCATTGACTGTCGTGTTTTCATGTTTGAGCTCGCGGAGCTAGTGCGTGAAGAACAGGGTGCTGACTTTATTATTACGGGTGAAGTGCTTGGGCAGCGACCCATGAGTCAGCAACGTCGAGCGATGGTGAAAATCGACAAAGAGTCCGACATGCGGGGAGCAGTGTTGCGCCGTCTTTCCGCGAAGCTTTTTGCCCCGACTGTTGCCGAAGAAAAGGGCTGGGTGAAGCGCGAAGACTTGCTTGCGATAAGTGGTCGGAGTCGCAAGGCGCAATTGGAACTTGCCGCGTCTTTCGGCATTAAGAATTTCGAACCCCCGGGTGGCGGCTGTTTGCTGACCGAGGCGAGTTTCTCTGGCAGGCTCCGAGACTATTTTGAAGTAGAGAACGTCACGGGTGAGGCCCGCTTGGCGCGTAGTAGTCTGTTGCGCCACGGGCGGTATCTAAAAGTAGCTGAGAATATTCGCCTGATAGTGGGGCGGCATGAGCAGGAGAATAAGGTCCTTAACCAAGAATGGCGGCGCGCGGAAGCGGCTCACTTTAAGCCTGAGAATTTTCAAGGTCCCGAGGCGATAGCCTTCGGTCCAGTTACCGACGATTTGTACCAAACTATTGGCGGTATCCTGGCCCGGTATGGGAAGCCCAACGAGGCGCAAAACCGAATTGAGTTTCAAACTCTAGACAATCAAGGCACTTTCGAGCTTCGCACCGTGTTGCCTGAAAATACCGTTAGGGAAATGATAGTATGAGCAAACCGTATAGCAAAGTCATCGTGGCCCTGGATCACGATCACCCAGACAAAGCAAAAGCCCTTGTGGATGAAGTCGGAAGCCTTATCGAGTGGTATAAGATTGGGCCGGTACTTTTTACGCGAAGCGGGCAAGAGTTGATTCGGTTTTTGCGCGAGCGCAATAAGAAGATTTTCCTAGACCTAAAATTACACGACATCCCAAATGTGGTCGCTAAAACCGTGGAAGAAGTAGCAGAAATGGGTGTGCAGTACCTCACCATTCACAGCCTGGGTGGGCGCAAGATGATGGAAGAGGCTTCCAGCGCGTGCCGTGGGTTACCGCTTAAATTACTCGCGGTTACGATGCTTACTAGCCACAGCACTGAAGAATTCCATGAACTAGGTTTTAGAGGGGATTCTGAGTCCATGGTATTGCACCTGCAGCAAATGGCGATGGAGTCGCGCTGTGCAGGCATTGTTTGTTCCGCCCATGAGATCAAGCGCATTCGACAGAGTTCGGTTCCCGGATTTCTTCTAGTAACTCCCGGCATTCGGCTAAAGGACCGGGAAGTGTACCAAGACGATCAGAGTCGTGTGGCCACCCCGTCCGAAGCCATCGAGTGGGGAGCGGATCAAATAGTAGTAGGGCGACCTATTACCGGTGCGCGAGAACCTAGACAAGTCGTCGAGAATCTCTTTGGCTAAAAGTCCTCATGACATGGAAATCACGTCAGTGGGCGCCATTGAGCACCTGCTGCAGCACAAACCTACGCAGATTCGCCAACTCATCACAGGTGGCAGGGGGCCAAGACGGGAGCGCATCCTGGAACTCGCACATCGCGCAGGTGTAGCGGTGCTGGAGCGCGGCCAAGAAGGCCTTCGCGCCATTTTGCAGCCCTTTTCGTATACCGAGCTTGACCGTCTACTTGCCGAATTGCCTGCTAAGGCTATCGTTCTCGTGCTGGACCATCTAGAGGATCCTCAAAATTTTGGGGCCATCTGCCGTACGGCCGAGGCGCTTGGCGTGCATGGTGCCATCATTCCCAAAGATCGCAGCGTCGAGGTAACAGCGGGTGTGTACCACGCCTCGGTGGGTGGAGTTGCCAATCTGCCCATCACAAAGGTTACGAATCTGTCGGCGACCATTAAGCGATTGCGGGACGAGGGTTTTTTTTTTTTTTTAACCGCGCTCGGCGAGAAATCAACGGATCCAAGTGAAGTTCCAGACTTTGATCGTGTGGCACTTGTGCTCGGTGCGGAGTACGACGGAATGAGTGAAAAACTTGTCGAAAAATGTGACTGGCAGGTAAAGATCCCCCTTGCCGGGACCGTTCCCTCTTTGAACGTGAGTGCGGCTGCTGCGATTCTGTTGTTTGAGTTCAGCAAACGCCTGCGGGCTTCCGCATCTCAGTAGTGCTACCCAGTGTTCTTCATGCCAGCAGATATGCCACTAATAGTTATTGGAAGTGCCTTTTCAAATTCTGATTTGGATCTTTGAGCCGAAAGCATGAGTACCTGAAGGACGTTTAGAACCTGCACGTAAGGGTTTCGCACTTCAATAGATCTCGCCAACACACGGTTGTGTTCGAGCAACTTCTTGTGGCCGGTAATTCTTAGGACCAAAGACACTGTCTTAGAGTAATTGTGCATGAGCGATCGCGTAATCTCCTGTAGGTCTTTTCGGACAAGTCTATCTGAATAGAGTTGCACGTTAGGAAGGTCCACTTTGGCCAATACCATTTCAACCAAGTCTAGTGTGGAGGCGAAAAAAGGCCACTTGTCGTACATATCTTTTAGGGTGGCCTCGTTGCCCCTAGACAGCCCGGTTGCGAGTGCTTCGTAAACTCCAAGCCAGGAAGGGATCAAGAATCGATTTTGCGTCCACGAGAAGATCCAAGGAATAGCGCGCAGTGCCTCGAAATCAGAAAGGCCTTTTCTTTTCGGGGGGCGGCTTCCAAGACAGAGTTTTCCTAGCTCCTCTGCCGGAGTGATTTGCGTGTAGTACTCAATAAAGTTGGGATTTTCGTAAATAAAACCCCTAAAAGCTTTGGCACTGGCGTCGGCCATTTCGGTCATCAGAGCGCTCCAAGAATCCCGTTTTTTGGCTGGTGGTTCTACGCCACTTTCGAGTAGACCTGAAATGTAGAGCTCGAACGTTCTAAGAGCGACTTCTGGAAGGCCGAACTTCGAATGTATGGATTCCCCTTGTTCTGTGATGCGAAGTTTGTGGGTTTGACGGCCACGGGGCAAGCCCCTAAGTGCGAGTGCAATGGGACCCCCTCCTCGGCCGATGCTCCCTCCCCGGCCGTGAAAATACACGGGCTCAATGCCATAAGCATCGCTAAGAGCTGTGAGGCTTAATTGTTTGTTGAAAATCGTCCACGCCGAAGCAAATTTTCCGGCGCGCTTGCCAGAGTCGGAGTAGCCTAACATTACGTGTTGTTGTTTTTCGATCCACGCGCGGTAGTCGGGTAGATCATAGAGACGCTTCAGCGTTGCTTCGCATTGGGCGAGGCTATCTGGCGTTTCAAAAAGCGGGGCTACGGGCAAGGGATTTGCGATCCCGACGCAACGTTGGAGGAACAGTACCTCGAGGATATCCGTGGAGGATTCCGCCATCGAAATGATGTAAAGACCGAAGCACTCCCTAGGGTACTCCGACATAACCGATATTGTGGACAAAACCTCCTTTGTTGGTTCCGAGTAGGAGTCAGGACCTCGAATTGAAAACTCCTCGGAGAAGACTCGGGTGCTCAACCACGCGAAACGTTCGGCATCGCTCATTTTTTGGTAAGCAATGCCATCTTTTTGGAGAATCTCAGTTACCGTCGCTTCGTGTACATCTCGGTTTTGCCGAATGTCTAGTCGCAGAAGGGCCGGTCCAAAAACACGAATGCGCCGAATGAGATCCTCGAGTCGTCCCCGTGCGACAGGACCACATTGATGGCGGGAGATGGCCACATGCAAATCCACAAGAGCCTCGTGTACGAACGAGAGTGCAGAGTCCTTGTTCGGGCTGCTTTCTTCAATGCGTCTTTTTTGATTCTCTAACTTGCTTATCAGTAGGCCTATCAGTTCTCTATAGGGCTCGGGAGATTGCAGATTGTACTTGCTAGCCAAAGCTTCGTCTCGGAACGTGAACGGGAATTCTCTCGCAATCAAGTTAAGTTCTTTCAAATACAAGGAAGCTGCGCGAAATAGGCAGTGGTTGAGAACCTTTCTCGTAACTACTGCCGTGACGTTGGGGTTCCCGTCGCGATCGCCTCCCATCCAGGATGAGAGCCGGATGGGGGTACACGTGAGGGGGAGTGGTTGTTTGAGATATTTCTCGTAGTAATGGTTGAGACGACCGAAGAGGTTCGGAATTGCGGGCCAGACTTCATCTTCAATGATGGAGAGGCCAGATAACACTTCATCAAACGGAGTCGGCGCGTGGTCCCTAAAAAGAGAGGTGTTCCAAAGCGCGAAGAGGGTGCGCTCAATGCCTTTTTGAGCGTTTTCTTTTTCCATCATGGAGGGCGCCGGTTGATCGAGCAGGTCCAGGAAGTCTGTGATCTGGCGATAGTAACGGATGGCACTGGGGCGCAGCGCTTCAGTTGGGTGGGCTGTGAAGACGAGGTCGATTTCCATCTTCTCCAAGCGGGACAACAAGTCCTTTGCTTTTTTGGGACCACACCTCTCGAAAAGCGCAGCGAGCGATCCGGGTTGTGCTGATAGCCCCTCTCTTTCGTACTCTCGTCGGCGCCGGATCCGGTGGAACTGCTCCGCGGCGTTGGCGAGACGCAAAAACTCGGTAAAGGCACGGGCTACTGCGGCTTGATCCTCTGGGCTGAGGTGAGACAGATTGTTTTGAATTCGAGCGAAGGCTTTCTTATCTCCCTGACGGGCCTTTTTGGATAGGGTGCGGATTTCTTCCACTTTCTCCAATAGAAGCGGGGACTCACACTTAGCGATGACCTGGCCCAACAGCGTTCCTAGATATTTGATATCTGCACGGAGTGGTTTGTGCGGGTTTTTGGAAATATTGCGCGTTGTAGAGGGCATAGATAGCAGCTTAGAAGTATATCTCTTCGACGAGTTTGGCGGAAGAGATATAGGCCGAACCTTCCATTGGAATTCTTACCTCAACCGTCCATTGAGATGCTTTTTCTAGTAGAGCTGGATCCGGGTAGTGGGTGTAATCAATGTCCACGTAGTGATTATGTATGGGGTAAGCGACGCGCGAAGGGAGTAAGAAGCCGTATCCTTTGCGGTAGTATTGTTTAAGTTTGTATCGCAGTAGATTTGCGCGAAATCCGGAAAAATCGTTTCCTTGGTAGCTGCGATAGATGAAATCATAAAAGGGAACCTCTAGAAGTCCCATATTGTAAGGTAAAACGGTGCCGTCCTTGTAGTGTAGGAAAAGCAGGTTCCCGGAACCTACTTTGGGAACGGAACGATCCAAATAAGGGACCACATCCTGGCGAATTCCCTGGTAGAGGAAAGCGGGGACATCCGCGACCAACCCAGAGGGAGCTGCCGACGTATCTGGTTTGAAGTAGGGTTCGTAGGCCTCGTAGGTCCACCCACCGATAGAGAACCACCAAAAACCGAAATGGGCGCGGGTATGAAACGTAAAGATCATCATGCAAAAAGTCAGGGTGACCACTGTTCGGGCGTAACGGTGGTCTGGTTCCATCACCCAGCGGTAAAGGTTCTGCGACAGCGATTGAATCGGTCTCCATAGCAGCAGGAGCAAGAACAGGAGTGCGAAATTTACAGCGAACCAGCGTTGCATCAGTCCTGTATTGAATGTGTCTCGGTAAGCGATAAAGCGGTGGTAACGTGGGGTGTTGTGAAACAGGCTTAGAAGCATCCCCACGTATAGAGAGACAAACCAAACAAACCACAGCCTGGCGGCTAAAAAGGCAGCCAGTTTATGCGGCAGACTGTTGAGTGCGAAGGATTTTGGTTTTTGGTGCATAGAAAAGTTTTTCCGCGATTGTGTTGTAGTCAAAGCACATCAGTAGCAGGAAGCCATTTCCAAGAAAATTGATCCCACCCGTGTTGTAGACCATGAAGTGTAGCATCGCCATGGATCCTACAAATAGCCAGCGGAGTCGTGGAATAAACAGAACGGAAAAGAAAAACACTTCCGTAAACTGGGTGACAACACCGGCGATCGGCGCAAACCAAACATTCTCCCTCAGGAAGGCGAGCATGGCGGGATTAAACCCTCGCGAAGTTGCGAAAATGCTGTAGCCGAGATGGCTGGGGGCAAGGCGCTCAAGATGAAGACGGAACGCCCAGTCGGGTCCAATTTCTATGATTTTCAATAGTCCCGCGCACCCGTAAAATACGCTCATCGCAAGTAGAAAAAGAAAGATGGGCCAGTGGTAGTCGGCGGAACGGGTTGGGGTTTCGCCTTTCCCAAGTAGCTGCTTGAAAGTATAGAAATTGGACTTTGGGCTAAGGCAGAGGATCAACAACGTAATTAGACTCGTAGTTCCGCCTTCAATTTCTGAGTTTGTGGCGAGTACCAAACCCGTAATATGTAGGAACCCGACGAAGGCGAGGCGTGTAAATAGGCGAGGGTAAATTCCGAGTAGCGCGCACCCAGCTGAAAAAAGGATCCCAGACTGTAACCACCATAAGAAGGTAGTGCTAGGGCTGGGCAAAAAGTCGTATAGAAAAACGAAGGATACGATGTGGCTCAGTGGCGTGGGCCACGGATCGAAACTTCTGTGGCGGGGATAAATGAACATGTTGCTATCGAGTAGCCCATAGATCGTGTAGTCGCGGCTGGAGAATCGATACAGAACGTAAAGTAAGCAGAACGCTTGGAGCAACCAAAAATGCCAAGGTAAAGATTGACGCAAGATGCCGTAGAATTGGAGTTGCGGGCGAATCCACTTTTGAAAGAAGCGTTGCATCGTTGATCACTCGTTCGAGTTCAGGCTACGGCTCTAGCCTGAAAGGAGCCACCAGCTGGTGTTTATTCGGCGCGCCTTTTCAAAGTTGTAGCCCCGTATATCCTATCGGCCGTTTCACCTATTTGAAGGAGATTAAATGAAATACATTGGGTTGTTTTTGGTGCTAGCATCTACGGCATTATTTGCTGCGTCGAACCGGTTTCCGCAGGGCAGTTTTGAAGGAAAGGGCTATTGGAAAATGCCTTCAGGCCAGACGGGCGAGTATGCGGCCATCCTTAAGATTACAGGAAATGAAGTCTATTCAAAGGTTGATTTGGGTAATGGGGAAATCCACGAAGAAACCGGAACGGTGAACTTTGACGAAAATGGTTTTTACAATATGACTCACGGTGAGAGCCAAGAACCCGTGGCAACTGGGTATTGCGGAAGCGTCTGGTGTCACGCGGAAGGTGTCAGTCCGGAAGGCGCGTTCGAAGAGACCATTGTTTTCAAGGACAATCAAATCTTTCGGCTTGGATCCATGAAGCTCCAAGACGTTGGAATGATCATGTATGAGGACGCCCTTTCTCCGGTAGCAAAGCGCTAGAGTAGGGAAGTATTCTCGATAGGGTGGGGGGCGCCTCGGTGCCCCCTTTTTTATTTGGGAATAGTCGGCATTTCCAGTACCCCGGGAATAGGTTCCATGGCGGTTTTTGTAACGATGCTAGCCATCGAATCCGTGGCAACGTTAACCGGGGTGGTTGCCTCTGCGGCCGCGGTGGAATTCTCGGCAGAAGGCTGGCTACCAGCTTGATTGCTTTCCGGTTTCTTCTCCTTCTGTTGTTCCTGAATCTTAAGTTTGAGTCCGCGCATGCGAGACAAGGAGTCCGAAATGATCGGGCTTACGAGGATCATGTGAGAATCACCGTTGGTATTCTTGAACGCAAGTTTCGGCCATAGACGGTTAAAGATCTCTGCATATAGAATGATAAGAAAGCTCTTTGTGTCGGTTTCCTGCTTGGCAATGTCTTTGGTTCCAATGATACCCATAACGTCCTGAGGTGTCGCTTCCCCAAGCGTTGCTTTGGCGGCGGCCGCCATGGATTTTGGAAGTACGTTCTTCAGCATGGCCGTGGCGTGCTCTCCGTGTAGCGAGTCGTGAATGATTTGATCAATGTCTAACATTTCTTGAATTTCAGCCGGAACGTTCTTTTTAAAATAGTCAGTGATTCTTGTCTCGTTGTGTTGGAGAACCTCCATGATGATTTTAGAAAAGTCTGCGCTGATTTCTACCCACTTGGGATCGTCTAAGTTTTCGAGTTGGTGGGCCAGATCGGTAGCTTTGGCGAGGCGGGCTGAGTTCGCCTTAATCTTATCCGATTGAATTTCTAGGACAGATTTGCCGCCGTTTTTTTCTTTGCGCTGCTCGGCGACGTAGCGCCACCAAGTAGTGGCACCTACCGTACCCAGGGCGTACGTTGCGGGCCAGGCCCAGTTGGTTAGCCGTTTCCATTTGAGTGCATCAATGTCACCGGCGATTTGCTGGTAGCTTACGGCGCAACTTTCAAGCGAGGCTTTTCTAAAGTTTTGAGGGTTTGGCTCAGGAAAAGAAATCCGGTCTCCTAAGGGAGAGTTTCGATGAAAGCTGTTAGCATCGGCATCATACCGAAGCGTGCCTTGTTGGTCATTTAGACTTAGATGTTTATTCTCGTATTCGATAATGGCATTAAACGCCTCGGCGAGCTTCTTTCCAGTTTGCTTGACCTTGGCTTCTTTGGCTTTCGCCCTCTCGCCCGTTTGCGCTTCTTTCAACGCTTGTTCGTAGGCTTCGGCCGCTTTTTGCAGAGCTGCCAAGCGGTCTGCGTGGCGGACTTCTGCGCGTTTTTTCGCGTCTTCTAGTTGCTTGTTTTTCTTGGATAGGGCGATGGCATCCTTAATTGTTTCAACAACGCCACTAAAAACGGACGGGACCGTGCGGGTAAGAAGCCCTGCTGCCAAAAGAAAAGAAACCCAGTAGCTGATTTCATCAGAGTCAGTCGTTTCTCCTTCAAGTAGTTTTTCAAAACGACTGGCGCGCACATCAATGGCGTCAAACGGGGGTTCAATGATGTCGGGCTCTTCAGCGAGCCCCACGCGGGGCGCGTGCAGGCTTGCCGCTAAAACAACAACGGCGAGCCACCCGCACAATATTTTACGTCCTTTGTCCACCACCACTCTCCAGGGCAGCCCTTCTGGCTGCGCGCCTTGGAGATAAAGCAAAGTGTATTCCGCAAGGTTCTGCCTGAAATTATAGGATTAATTTGTTTCTACCACTGGATAAGCCGTCTGTCCGTTAGACAAGGTGACAAAAATGGTCTCTTGATTTGCTGCATTAAAAGAGGATAATAGGCACGCTCATGAAATTCCTTTTTCTACTATTTCTCCACATTTCGGTCGCGGCGTTTGCGGATGTAGTCGCGTATCCGGGCGCGCAGAACGAAGCCCCGCTAAGATGGGGCTCCGCTCGGTGCGAGTGGAGTGGCAAAGACTTGGTAGTAGATCTGGGAAAAGCGGATGAAAAGCCGCGAGTCCGGATAACGCTCAAGGCTTTCGAAGACTACACGGCCTACCTAAAAAAGAATAAGAAGATGACGCTTAAGTTATTCAACGAGGGATTCGGGGATGTGCTCTACAAAGACATCGACGGTTTTGAGCGCTACATTCCCAACCATGTAAAAGAAGCAAACTGCACGTTTAATTTCACTGGCGTCGTTTACGACGGAAATTTCTTGGAGAGTTTTACACTGGTTCTCAAATGCGAGGGGTTTCGAAAAAAAGACATCCCTTTTCAGCGTAGTCTTGAGATCCGTGAAAAGGATCCCATTCAGTGTACGCTCTAATCTACTCCAATTGGCTTTTCGCCCTTGGCATTTGACTTGCTTTAAGGTCGGGTATATGCGTGCGTTCACTCGTCGTGTGCGTTCGTGGAATTGTTGAACACTAGGAGTAGTACATGCAACCCTTTAAGAATACGTTCTTGGCCGTGGCTCTTTTGATGGCTTCGTTTGCGCCTGCAATGGGTGACGAAGTGGTGAACGATCCCAGTGAGACCAACCGTTGGTCGATTGATCTCCGTTTAGACGCAGTTCCGTTTGACGGAATGGCGCTCGGGTACGGTGCCAACATCATGTATTATTTCAGTGAGCACGTCGGAGCCGGTCTCTTCGGACAGATGCAATTTGATTCGGCGAACAACAACAACTATTTGGAAGCCGAAATCGGAGCGCGGCTAAAATATTTCGCACACGGCGATGTGAATAGCTCGGGCGTGGTACTCAGTCCGTATTTCGTCGTGATCGATTGGATGGATAGGAATACCGTGTCCACGAGCAAGCAGATTGGGCTCAAGCTGGGGCTAGATGCCTCCTACGAGTGGTTGTTCGCAAAGAACTTCTTCTTGGGTGCTGGTGCAGGAGTGGGCCTCTATCTGGCTAGGCCTTCGATCAGTTTTCCCGGAACCACAGTGCAGTGGAGTAGCACCCTTTCTCTAGACCTGTTTCTACAAATTGGCACGCGTTTCTAAGTAGTTAGAAGCGTTCTTCAAGGGCGGGAGAACTGTTGCTTTCCCGCCTGCTTTTATGCTAAAAGCCCGGTACTTAACTAACCTCAAGGTACCGGTATGAAAAATCTTAAGACTCTTCTCACCGCTTTCTTGTTCTATTCGGCACTCGGTTTTGCCGTGGACGTGGAGGCTTTCAAGTGCAGCATCGAGTTTGCGGCCGCCCCTTACATGACCACGCATGAGTTTTCGCTTGGGAAAACTGAAATGATGGTCACCCCGGTGGAAGTTGCCGCTGCCCCCATACGCCTTTTAGTTGGGACTGCCATAACGGACAGACCCTTGGGTGGGACTGTTCGCGGTGGCAGATTCCTTCTTAGTCACTTTGGCAACCAGCAGCCTGAGGTCGAGCTAAGTATTCCGGGGTACGATGGCGGCGCGACGTCGGCGTCCGTACTTGTTGTCTCCAATGATGGGCGGTACGCCGCGGTTAGTGGTGGGAGTATATTTGGGGGACCCGCGTATTTTTTCGACTTGCAGTCGACCCAATACGAACCCTTTGCCTCGCGGATGGAAACCCGAAACCACTACCGAACCTATCGCGATTTGTATTGGGCGCAGATCCATCGCGGACTTGCGGGCGATCCGCATGCACGCTTCATGCTGGAGCAGCTCGGGGGAATGGGGCAGCTCTTTGATGCCATACAGGGAATACACCGCGAGTACGGGGAGTTACCGCCACCCGCGGTGGAGCAAGTGGACGCCATGATCAAGCAGATTGTTGAGGGGATGCTTGGCCGACCCGGAGCCGATCTTGGCGGTGGATATGTTTCCAAAGACGAGGACGAGCCGATTCCGACCTGTTCCCTAGACTTTTCTCCAAATGGTACTCAGTACCTAGCAGACTGCGCTGACAACCTTGCTATTCGCGACATCGTTACAGGGGAACTCGATACCCGAATTTATCTCACCCAATCCAATGGTTTTAGTCCACTCCCTATTGGGGGGCATTCTCGATTTACTAACGGCGGGAAACACGTTGTTTCTTACCACCGGGGCTATCAGGAAGAGGCACTTCTGGCGCTGTGGGATGCTGAAAAGGGGTTCGCGTGTGATCAGATAGAAGTCGACATCGCCTATGATATGTACGTTCCCATTGACAGGGCCTTTGCAAGATCCCCGGACGCTCGCTTTTTTGTCCTCTCCGGTAAGAGCAAAGCAGGATTTACAACTCAAGTGTGGACCACCAATCCCAACGAATGGACGCACGAGTTGCTGATGGTGAGAGAGTTCTTGTCTTCGTCAAAAGAGGAGGGAACTGAGCCGCCGGTAGCCTTTTCTGCTAGCGGGACCTACGCCGTCGGTCTTTCGGACGGTAGCGTCGAGTTGTATGGTGCCGATCGCAATCGGCTATCCAAGAAATTTGAAAATGGTCATGCAAGACGCGTTAGCGCCGTCGCACTCAGCACCGACGGTAAGTTGCTGGTTTCCCTAAGCGCAAACGAAAGTACATTAGTTTTGTGGTCCACGACTGGGGAGTTTGAGCCCATCCGTCTGAAAGGGGATGCGAACACTCAATACTTCCGTTTTGTAAAATTCTTGCAAGACGACGATTCTCAAGTATTGGTTGAGTCCATTAACGGTAGCCGCAAGGAGCTCTACCTCGTCGATCTATTTAGGATGCGTGCGGCTTTGCGGGACCGAACCCGCTCCGGACAAT
>JAGQZV010000091.1 GCA_020435295.1 Bdellovibrionales bacterium
CGTCTTGGAGACTCCTAGCAGATTGTTGAAACTAGCAGGGGATTTAACCGCCCGCTCTCCCAGAAAAACCGATACCATCTCTTTCGTAGACGATTTGCCCGCAGATCCCGTGACGGCAACCACCTTGCCGGAAAACCGATCTCGCAAGCGGGCACCCACCGTTGCCAAAGCTCGCAAAGAATCTGGAACTAAAAAATGCGGAGCAACAGCAGAAGTTTGGCGTTCCGCAATGATGGCTATGGCCCCCTTGGCCACCGCGTCCGCCGTGTGATCGTGCCCGTCGAAACGCTCACCGCGAAGCGCCACGAACACGTCGCCGGCTTGCAGTGAACGAGTATCCGTAGAAATGGAACGAACAGCGTGCTCTTTGGGAAAATCTCCCGCACACTTTGCGTCCGCCCAATTTGCGAGATGAGCAAGTTTTACCCAGCTAAACATTAGATTTGATAATAGTCCCTCACGACTTCCACATCGTCAAAATGGATTTTCGTCGTCCCCAATATTTGGTAGTTTTCATGCCCTTTGCCAGCAATCAAAACAATATCTCTCGGCCCGGCCATAGAAAGAGCCAGACCTATCGCCTTCCGGCGATCGACTTCCCTTTTGTATTGCGTGGTCCCACGAGAGATCCCCTTTTCTATGTCGTCTAGAATGGCGTCTGGATCTTCGGTCCGCGGGTTATCGGAGGTAGCAATGCATACATCGCTCCATTCGCAGGCCACTCTAGCCATAAGCGGGCGCTTCCCTTTGTCGCGATCTCCCCCACAACCAAAAACACAAAAAACCTTCCCACCGGACTGGCCCCGCACATCATGGAGCAAACGTAAGACATTGAGAAGCGCGTCGGGAGTATGCGCATAATCCACAAACACGTGCGCTCGACCTTTGGCACGAACCGCTTCCAGCCGTCCCGGCGCCCCTTTCGCGTTGGAAAGCGCGTGCGCAACGGCTTCGGCCTCCAACCCCAGTCCGTGACACAGAGCCAGAACACCAACCGCGTTAATGACGTTGTGGCCTCCCAGAATATGGAGCCTGAGGTCGACAAATCCGCTAGGCGTTCGCACCCTCGCCCGGCTCCCCGCAAGATCACAGCGCAGATCTTGCGCATAAAAGTCCGCGTTTCGATCCAAACGGGAAAACGTGTAGACGGGGTACGGCTGGCTTTGTAGGCGCCTCCCAAACTCGTCCTCTGTGCAAATCACTGCAAAACCGGGGCTCATTTCACGGAACAGTTTTTCTTTTGCAGCAAAATAACTCTCCACATCACCGTGGTAATCCAAATGATCTTGTGTCAAATTCGTGTAGAGCGCGGCCGCGAATCGACTACCCAAAACTCGATCTTGGTCCAAAGCAATCGACGACACTTCCATCACGGAGAAGCAGACCCCCGATGCCCGCATCTGCGAAAAGAGCGATTGAACGGTGTACGCGTCTGGAGTGGTCAGCGCGGATTCAAGAATCTGGTCCCCGACCTTGTAATTCACCGTTCCCAGGCGCCCGGTCTTAAAACCCAAGGCCTCCCAGACCTGCTCGCACAAATGCGCGGTAGTGGTTTTGCCGTTGGTTCCGGTAACCCCCACGAGTTGAAAATGAGCGCTCGGGTGACCAAACCAGGCGGCACAGGCCAAGGAAAACGCTTTGCGGCAAGAGGAAACGCGGATGACGTTTGGGTGTGCCTCGTAACAAGCCTCCCGTTCAACGACCGCAAAAGCCCCCTTAGAGAGCACCTCTTCTACAAAGTCATGGCCATCGTTCTGGGTTCCCGGAATGGCAAAAAACAGTACTCCGGCGCCGACGCTTCGCGAGTCGCACGTCACTCCGGTTATTTTAGCTGAGGTTTTCAGTTTGGACGCAAGGGCCAGCTCGGAGGGGAGAATATCTGTCCAGGGCATGGCGTTCAACATGCCCTGGACACTAATGCTTTGTGAAAAAGAGGCAAGAAAAAAGGAGCCAGAAAAAGCAGGATCAGGATCCCGACTTTTCCAGCTCAATCCGCAGCTTGTCCACCCGGCCCGAAGCCACAACCGGTACTGTCTTTCTGCGGTAGCCCTCACGTTCCACCGACAGTGAATACGTTCCCGGCGAGAGACGCCACCGGTAACTACCAAAAGCGTCAGTAGAGCGAACCTCTCCTTCCTTAAAGTCAATCTCCTGCAGATCGAGTTTCGCCTCCAGGGGCGCGCCTGTCGCGCCGTCTACTACCTGAATATGCACAAAAGTGCTGTGCATTTCCGACAGGATAAACGGAACGGCCTTGCCGATCGTCGGCCAAATCGACTCTTTGTAAGTTTCAAAGGATGGCTGGAACGTAGTCCCGACTTCCACGAGAAACGCCAAACTTCCGTAGCGGGCGTAGTGCTGTTCAAAATCTTCACCAGAAGCGCTGCCGACTCTCATCCCATAACCCAACTCGTCTGCCAACCTATCGCGCAAGCCATAGTAAATCTCGCTCTCAGCCATCTCACCGCATAGGTACGGGTACAAAACTTCATTTCCGTAGCTATGAAACGAAAGGACGTATTCAGCACGAAGCTTTGCGTTCAATTTGTCCATCACCTGTACTTCAATTTCGGACTGCGGGGCGGGCCCTTTGAAAACCTCACTGGAGCCGATGGCAGAGTTCATGCCACAAGCGCCCCACTTGAATGCATAGTTGCGGTTGAGATCCACTCCGCGGCTCCCGTCACTGTTGTGCGCGCGGTTTTTCCGCCACATCCGATCCACATCAAAAACGTGCTGGAGTCCATCGGGATTCACAACGGGTACAAACCAAACTGAGGAATCTTTCACAACCTTTTGCGCACTGGCCTCTCCTGCCGCAACACTCTTTAGAAGGGCCGTCGCGGAATCAAGCACAATGTGGTGGGTGGTCACTTCGCGCGCATGGTGCTGTCCAATAACGATCATCTTGGGTTCGTCTTCCACCACCCCTGGGCGGGCACTAACTTGAAGCGCATACAACGAATTTCCGTCGGGCGTCTTGGGAAGCCCCAGCCACTCGTTGAGATTGTAAACGCGCGCGTAGTCTGGATAGTCCCGCTCTAAAGTTTGAAGAACTTTTAAGCTTTCTTCGCGATCGTAGTAGGCTTCAATAAAGTCGGCGACTCCGGTACCCGCGAACCTTCGATACGACTCCGTGGGAGTTATCTGCCGCACCTCAAACTTCAGTTTCGCATGGCTAGCAAGCTTTGCAGCCAGTTGTTGCAGCGCCTCGGGATTCTCGGTTACAACGTCTACCTTTCCCGTAGCCTCAACATGCCCCGGAATGTCATAACCCCGCTCCGTCAAGTAGTCCGCAAGTGCTTCCGCATCCAGCGCACGCAACTCTACTAAGTGGTTTTTTGCAAATAGTGATGTCGAAATAAAACAAAGAATGAAAAAGAAGTACTTCCCAGGCATGTAGCGTCCCCCCCATGTGCCTAAACACTCGCTAGCAATAATGCATGTAGTCATTCTTGCTAGGCCCTAAATCAAACTAAAAGACGAGGGGGGGCATTGCAAACCCAATGTATGCACGGGGTCAGGGAGCGTTAACAAATAGATGCGCTTACTCTTCGCGGGAAGGTGAAGTGCTGGCACGATCCCGAAGCTTTCGTAGTGCACCGTTCCAGGTGTGGAGATTAGGCAGGAGCTCGTATTCCACGCGTTCGGCGACGGCATCGGGGTCCGTCAAAACTGCGGGATCTTTCAGCTGGCCAATGATTCGCACGAGTTCCAGCTCAATCTGACGCAGAGTAGAGTTTCCAGCCGACAGGTTGGAGAAGTCGAGATCCAGGACGTTTTGAGCAATACACATCGTTTCAAGAAACTTCTCGGCGCCGTCTACACAACGGGCCAGGCACCCGCGCGCTTCGGCCGGATCGGCTTCCAAGTATATTTCGGTTGCTCGCAAGAAACTCTGTTGCAAGCGTTGAATGGATTGGAGGGCATTCTCAACCCCATCAGCCGCCCACATACGCTTGCTGGCGGTTCGAATTTGCAAATCCTCTACCGCTTCGAACTCAAACCCAGAAAGGCGCGATCCCCCCGGAAGCCGGCACCCATTCAAAAAAATCTCCGTCACCACCCTATCTGGCGGCAAGTTTGACACAATCCCGTCCAGGAAGGCTTCCAGTGTGTGAGGCACCTGGGGAAGGGCTTCGGCTTTTTTATCATCAATGCTGACAAGTACCATGTTTTCTCCCCTCATGCCGGATGGCGGTTCTGATTCAGTTCGCGGTTGAGTTTCTGAGACGGACGGTGGTGAGGATCCTTGGATAAAGCAAGGTGCAGCCTTTCCCGGCATTCCGCCCAACGGCTACACTTGAAAAGTACTGTCGCATACGCATAGTTGACGTCTACGTTATCGGGCTCTCGAGCGACAAACTGCTTCAATCGCTCGGAAATCGATGCGAACTCGCCGCAGCGATGGGCTCGTGCGACAAGTTGCAATAAAGCGGTTTGATTGAGCGGATCCAAATCCAGCGCTTTATAGAAGTACTTTTCCGCAACAAAAAAATCCTCACGTTCCTGGGCCACCAGTGCCATGCCGCTGTACGCCTTAGAACAGCCTGCCTCCAAATCCATCGCCCTTTGAAAGTGATTCTCAGCTTCCTCCAAGCGACGGCACTGAAGCTCAACCATTCCCAAATTCACTTCTAAGAGCACAGAATCCGGCCGCACGTCTCGCGCTCCCAAATACGCTTCTCGGGCCTCAGTTTCGCGTCCAAGCCTAAAGTAGCAATTCCCAGATTCTTTTAAGACTTCAAAACGCTCTTCGTCGGAAAGTGCCGCTAGTGAGCGAATGCCTCCAAAGGTTTGAATCGCGCGCCGATCGTCTCCCTCCTTGGAGAAGCAGTGGCCGAGCCACACGAGCGCCTCTTCGCTGTCATGGAGCTCCCAAAGTGCCCCAAAACACTTTTTCGCCTTCTGGCGATCCCCGAGTCGCAGCAAACAAATGCCCAACCCCAGGAGTGCCTCAGCATCCTGGATATTTTTTTGCAAAAGACGGGAATACAGATTTTGAGCAAGAAGAAAATCCGCGTTCTGTAGAAGCAGCCGGGCGTTTTCTAGCAAGTAACCGCGATCATACTCGGGAGCGGGTCGCTGTGGGGCCTCCCCGCCTTCCGATTGGCTGTTATTCCCGGGCTGGATGTTTAGAACAAAGGTACGCTGCAGCGGCTTCTTTGCTGGCACTTCCTCTACCGAAACATGCTCGGCGGATTGCAAGAGTTCCAGGAGAGGTGCAACGGGCTGGGTATCGAGCTTTGTCATAGAGAGGCTGTAGGATAGGGGTCCTTGCCTAATTCTAAGAGCAAAGCGCGTGCCACATTGGGAGAGATTATTCTTGGTTTTTTTGGTGCGAAATAGGGCCTCGGCGTCACAGATGCCGCTAAGGCGCCAAAGCTTTGACTCGTGCGCCGTGACAACTACGCCGTTTTTCGTGGCTTATGGCTAGAAACTAGCGGCTCACTGGAAACGTCAAACGACTTGAGTTGGCGTTTGGAATCCAACGAACGCTTCAGCTCTCCAATCGTTTCGGATTTCATCTCGTCTATCGTGGAAATCAGCTCCAAATCGAGTTTTACTATTTTCTTGGCGAGGCGCTCTCTGTCTTGCAGCAGCTTTTTAACTTCGGGACGGTAACGAACGACATCTACACTTGCCATTTGCTGAGCGTTAAACAGGCGCGCGATCTTATGATCGAAATACCGAATGATATTGAGAATACGCTCTCGATTGTCCACAAAAAAACTTATGTCGTTCCACTTCTGCTCGTCACTACACTGCAAGAATTGTCTAGTTACCTTCAAGAATTTTTCAAAGTACTGATTCTTGAGCTTCAAATATCCCAGCAACTCTTCCATACGTTCCTCCTTCACTTGTTGGTTTTCTCCACAGCCTTTTCGGAATTCTCCTGCGTTTGAACCGCTTCGCGCCACCCCCCCAAAAGTGTTTGGAGGACATCGATGGCTTCCTGCAACGGCTTAGAATCTTTTTCAATCGCACCACGCATAAGGCGATTGTTTACAAAACCGTACAAACGATCGAGCTGAAACGCTAGGTTTCCGCCCTTTTCATAATCTAGCGTTCTCTGCAGCTCCTGGATAATCGCTCGCGCTCTTTTTATTTTCTCGAGCTTCTCGGGGTGATCCTTCTGTTCTGCGGCGGCGATGGCTAGCTTGATAAACCGAATAGCCCCTTCATACATCATCAAAAGCAGAGTACCGCGGCTCGCAGTCGTAGCCTGGGTGGTTCTATATGCGTTTATCGGTTTCTTGTTGTTCATCTAGTTAGAGTCCCGGTATGACGCCGCCACCGCCTGAGAGCTGGCCGATGCGTGACGACTGATTGCGAAGATCTGTAATGGCTTGCTGGGCACGAGAAATTCTGTCCTTCATGAGGTCAATGCGCTTTTGCGCGCGCACTTCCCGCTTCTGAAACGTTTCCTTTGCTCGGCGAACACGCTCCTCAGCGTTCTTTTTTTGAATGGAAAGAACGCCGGAATCCCGACCGGTAATCCCCGTCAATGCGCTTTCGAGTCGGGTGATCACCCCCGTGCTTTCCCCGTCACCCGTCAACAGCGCAACTACTTCATCAAAGCTCTCGTTCAGCGCATTCTCAAATTTCTTCTCGTCGTATTTGAGTGTCCCTTGCTTGGTAAACTCTATGCCCAAATCAGAGAGCACACGAACTTTTCCGCCGCCATCCAGAAAAAGTCCATCCTGCAACGCACGCACCATCCGGTTCTTGGTAAGCCTAATACCGTAGTCGCCAGCCAGAGTGTTACGTGCTTGATCAGGCTCCGCCTTATTCTGATCGTTTACGAACTGAAAAACGCTATTTACCCGGTCTACAAAGTCCTTCATTTTAAGTTTGGTCGCATCGATATCCTGAGAAATCGTAAGTTTGCTGGGCTTACCTGCATCTGAGAGTCCCCGCAAGTTCACCGTTACGCCCGGAATGAGGCCAGCCACATCATTCGTGGGCGACTCCACTTCCATCCCCTCATACAGCAGCTTCGCATTACGAGCGGGACTTTCTTCTGCGAGGTAAATCTCTTCTTCTCCATCCACGAAATAGAAGACTGGATAATCCACCGAGTTGGGTTTACCGGATCCATCATGGGTTAAAACCAAACGCCAGGGGAGGTCTAAGTCGCGAGAGTCATTGATCACGGACGCTCGCACACCCATGTTTGCACTGTTAATGATATTTGCTAGGCCCTCTAATGTAGCTTCACCGTCGTCTACAAAGACCTCGCGGGTCTCTCCGTCCACCGTTTCGTATGAAAAATAGCCGGAACCAATTCTGGTCTCGTCCTTGTCCGGAAAGCCATTGCTGATAGCCGTAGCAGGCGCAGCCAGTTGCAGCACTTCGATGTTGTGAGATCCAAAACGCGCAAGGCGATCGTCCGCGGTACCAATGAGAACATTTTCGTGAGAGCTGCTCACTGATGGATCGCGGATGCTGTCCGCCGTACGAAGGCCCGGGATGAGCTCACTGACGCCATTAACTCGGTTCACGATATCAGTAAGGAGTTCGACCTTTTTGTCATAACGATGCTGTTGCGTCTCAACCGCTTTTAACTGCTTGGCTTCGCCCTCGGCCATTTTTTCAAAAGCGGTCTGCAGCTCGGGACTCACACCGGAAAGTCGCTCGACGCTCAAGGGTGCCACGGATTCTCCAAAGGTTTTTTGCTGTGGGTGATTGGCTTGGAAAGGGCCTCAGGACTGAAGCTCTAACTTTATTTTACCGTAGTCTGGGGTGGGGAAAAACTAGTTTGAAAGCAAAAAAGAAGCTCAGATTTTTTTCCCGCAATGCTTGGTGGGCGTCAAGTGTTTGGCTGCTCGGCCATCGGCAAACGGTTTTTTAGGCACAGGCTGGGCGTCTTTACTGCGATCCAAAAGTTCCAGAAGGGTTTCAGTGTCAAGGATCTGGCTTTCCGTCTTTTCCTCGCCTTTGGAAGGGGTGGGTGAAGTCGTGTCTTTTTTTGACTCGGCGGTCCGATGCCGCTCGTCGGAACGACCTTCCTGGTCTTGCTTTCGGGAATTTTCTTCAGCGGATTCCCTGAGAGTCTCCACCAAATAGCTACTGCCGATGGGAATGTTGAGTGGATTTATTTTCATCCTACTCTTCCCATCGGCAGTTTAGCGCTATTCCTTCAAGCAATTAGAGCAGCTTAAGTGCAAGGGCCGGCAACTGGTTAGCTTGCGCAACCATTGCAGCACCCGCTTGCAGTTTGATACTTTCACGGGCCAGGTCCGTGGAAACCTTGGCGTAATCCGCATCGAGGATACGGGAGTTCGCCGCTTCCAAACTTTCCTGGTGGACTTCCAAATTGTCACGCGTGGTTTCCATGCGTGTCTGCAAAGCTCCCAGTTGCGCCATCGGAACATGAAGCTGTTTTAAAGCGGTGTCGATGGTTTCCAAGGAGTCGGCAGCCGAGTCGCGATCCGCTAGATCCAAGCCATCTACTCCGAGAGCTCCGGCCGTCACATCCACGCCGTCACCGTTATAGTTGATGACATCGTATTCTGTGTTGTCCGCGCCGATATGGAATCGGAAATCATCACCTTCGCCATTCAGCAGGTTCGAGCTCAGGTATTTCGTGGACTGAGCGATGCGCTCAATCTCCGCCTGGAGTTCGACGTTTTCGATCTCAATCAGCTCGCGCTCGCTGTCACCGACGGTATCGGTCGCTGACTGCGTCGCCAACTCTCTCATCCGGACAAGGATGTCAGAGATTTCGCTCATTCCCTGACCGGCAACCTGGAGGAGCGAGAACGCATCTTCCGAGTTTCTCACTGCCTGTCCGACGGAACCGATTCGGGCGCGAAGGTTGTTACTGATGGCCAAGCCAGCAGCGTCATCACCAGCTTTGGTGATACGGCGACCGGACGCCAACTGCGCCAACGCCTTCTCGTGGGCACGTTGCGTATCAGTCAAATGCCGCTGGGCATTGAATGCTGTCACGTTTGATAGTGTTGTAATTGGCATGATTAGCCTCCCAAAAACGTACTATTAATAAAAAAAAGTTTGCTCTATATTGCTCCTGGAACACGCATGACGCATTCCAGCAACTCACTCACAGAACCTATCGGCGCTGCGTCATAGGCCTTTAGAAAAAAATGTCACGCCGCGAAATAAATATTGTACGCCCGGCCCACCTCAGCGTAATGAGGCAGGAAGTCATTGAATATATTTGCCTTTCCAGCGCAGGGCAGTACTTGGACGGCACGTTCGGCTACGGGGGACACGCCGAGGCCTTACTGGCTGCAGGGGCGGGCCAAGTCTTGGGCTTGGATCAGGATCAAAGCGCCCTGGATGCCTACCGTGACACCGGGAGCGCTCGGCACGACCCGCGCCTTCAGTTGCGGCACGGCAGGTTCTCAAATGTGGAAGAATTCACAAAATTGCGAGACTGGGACGGCGCCATTATCGATTTGGGTCCAAACTCAGGGCAACTACTCACTGCAGAGCGAGGCTTCTCCTTTAGTGTATCCGGACCGCTGGACATGCGTATGGATCAAAGCGGAGGCGTCCCTCTAGAGCAATGCCTTCGCGGGCACGATGCAACCAGCTTAGCAGACGCTCTGTACGAGGCGACTGGGATGCGTGATTCCCGGAGAGTCGCTCGGCGCATCCTCGGGGCCTTCGAGGCCGGTGAGCTAACTACCACCGAAGATCTGGCAAAACTGGCAGGTCCGCGCCGTGGCAAAACGCACCCTGCCACCGAATGGTTCTTGGGATTAAGAATGGTAGTTAATGACGAACTCGGAGAGATCCGCCGTGGCATCCCGGCGTTGTTGCGCTGCCTGAAACCCGGGGGGAGACTTGGGGTAATCACGTTCCACTCCACCGAAGATCGCGTGGTAAAGCAGCTATTCAAACTTCTCGCGGGGCGTTGCGTTTGTGAGGAGCGTTTGTGCCGCTGCCCGCGCGTGGAAACAATTCGATGGGTGAATCGAAAACCGCTGGAACCTTCGGAGGATGAGCTGAGACGCAACCCCCGTGCGCGGAGCGCCAAATTTCGGTGCGTTGAAAAATTGGCCCCGCAGGCATAAAATAGAACAAGAGCCTCACTCTCGCCTAGCGGATGGTTGTTAAACCCGAGTCCCGCTAGTTTTCCAAGAATCCTATGTTCCAATCCACAAAGGCCAAGATCGAGTTCTATTGTTTGCTTACGACCGCGCTTATCGTCGCGATTTCGACGATATGGGTGCGCACCGCGACGGTGCGTGACACGTATTCGTACGTAAAACAACAGAAAAAATTGAAGAACCTGCAGCGCGAAATACAATATGAGAAGATCCGCTGGCTAAAACTCACGGCGCCAGAGCGATTGGAAAGATTTGCGGATTCTTTGGATTTACATCCTCCTCGAATGGACCAATTGCTGAGATACTCTACCGTGAGCAAGCGTACTGGTGAGAACCAGTAGAGCAGCGACTTAAACGCCCTATTAAATCAGAAGGCAAAAATGCGGTTTCGCCTCGGACTAGTCTATTTCAGTATCCTGTTGATCTTCAGCATGATCACATTTCGGCTGGTGCAACTACAAGTCCTCAAAAACCCGACCCTCCAAAAATTTGCGGAGAAGCAGTTCTCCAGAACCCAGCAAGGACACTCCCACCGGCTCCCCATAGTCGATCGCAATGGCAAAGAGCTCGCCGTCAACATGCGGGCTGCATCCGTATTTGCCCATCCCAAGCTCGTTCGGGACAAGTACCGCGCGGCGACCATTCTGGCCAAGCACCTAGGCAAGTCCACCGCCCACTGGAAAGCAAAACTCAACTCCGATAGGTCCTTTGTTTGGATCCAACGCCAAATAGAGCCAGAAACCGCCAAGGCACTCACGCGCTACAACCTTGATGGAGTGTTCATTAAACCGGAAAACACGCGAGTGTATCCGAACGGCTCCTTTGCCTCAGCGGTCATCGGTTTTACGGACATAGACGGAAATGGACTTGCGGGAATAGAATTCGGACAAACGAAAGAGCTCACACAGGCCGAACCTTCCTACCCGGTATTGCGAGATGGCAAAGGGAACGCTACTTACATTGGCCAACCGGACGCCGCCGAAGAGGCCGAGTCCGGCGTAGCGCTGACCATTGATAGAACCCTGCAATACATGGTTGAAGAAGAATTGAAAAAGTCTCTACAGGAAACGAAAGCTAAGTCGGTTATGGCCATCTTGATGGACCCGTTTACAGGGGAAATCTTGGCAATGGCTCAACAACCGTCGTTCGATCCAAACGACGCGGGTCACTACCCAAGCCATCTATTCGTGAATCGCCTAGTCGCCCACCGTTTTGAACCCGGTTCCACCCTTAAAGCTCTTTTTGCTGCGGAGGCCGTGGATCGCAAGATACTCACGCCTGTATCTGAAGTAGACGGGCACAACGGAAAGCTGATCATCGGAAAGAAGGCCTTTCGCGAGCACGATCCCTCCCACAAATTCAGCAAACTCAAACTCGAGGAAGTAATTGCTTTTTCGAGTAACATCGGCGCTATCGAAGTTGCCAAGAAGCTCGGAAACAAGGGCATGGTGGCAACGTTAAAAAAATTTGGACTAACGAGAAAAACTGAGGTTGGGCTACCGGGCGAGGTAGCCGGATCGTTGCGGCCAGCCGCCAGATGGACGCCTCTTGTCGCTGCGAATGCCGCCTTCGGGCAAGGACTGGCCTTTACGCCTTTGCAAATGGTAACGGCTTTCACCCCCTTTGCAAACGGTGGGTACCTCGTCAAACCAAAAATATTAAGGAGCGAAGTCACCAGTGTTTCGAAAGACAATCTGGATCTCGTCCGGGTGCTGTCACCTGAAACAGCCGACAAAGTTAGGACAATGCTAGTGGGGGTCACGGAACACCCGAAGGGGTCTGGCCGCGGCGCTCGCCTGCCAGGTGTCCTCATTGCGGGCAAAACCGGTACCGCACAGAAATATGAACACGAGCGGGGCTACAACGGGGGCAAGTACTATTCTTCTTTTATCGGTTTTCTTCCCGCAAGCCACCCGCAACTTTTGATTGGCGTCATGGTAGACGAACCGCAAGGTGCCTATTACGGCTCCCAGGTGGCGGTACCACTTTTTCGGGAAATTGCCCGCAGGGGCTTGCATTTGATGGGTGGGACCCCACGCCAATTGGCCACCGCCAGACCCTTGGTAAACGCTGTGCCCACTCCGGTGCGGGGCACTCCACCTGTAGAACTGAAAGAAAAAAAAGCAGGCCAGTGGGAAATGCCCGATTTGCGCGGCCTGACAGTGCGGGAGACGCTTGATTTGTTAAACGACAAGTTTAGAAATGTGCGGGTAAAAGGCAGCGGCTACGTGGTACACCAATACCCAAAAGCGGGGGAAACGGTTCAAGCCTCAAGCCGACTGAATTTGGAATTTTCGACGCCAGGTTAAAAGGTATGGTTAAAAGGTTAAAAGGTATGGCGTCACTTTGTGAGAGCTATCTTAGCCCACCGGCAGGTAACTGACTTGGATCGTACTGCCTTCCGGGGGCGTAACATCAAACACGATCTCGTTGGTCCCCAGATCGTAGACGAAAGAATAACCGGGCAGCACCTGATTCCCCAAGAAGACTTTTACCTGGATGCTAGAAGGATCGGGCTTTCCGGAAAGCAAGAAACGCTTGGGAAGCTCATTCAGACGCAGC
Source organism: Bdellovibrionales bacterium (assembly GCA_020435295.1). GTDB lineage: Bacteria > Bdellovibrionota > FAC87 > UBA2466 > JACKAF01 > JACKAF01. The sequence goes on from JAGQZV010000091.1 coordinate 12,645, forward strand.
CCCTGCAAATCAATCAGGTCACCAAAGCTAGCACAAAGATCGGCTTTTTCTCCGCTCAAGGTATCTGCCAAATCGAAATAACGAGCCGCGTACCCAGGCATATTATCGATATCGGAATTGTACTGAGTCGCACAACGATCCGAGCTTCCATCCCAGTAGTTCACCGAAAAAACTTTCAACAGATCCAAATTATTGCCTTTAAGGCTCAAGTAGCTACTAGCAAAATCCGCCACCGAAGGCGCCCCGGATACGTAACGGGAGTCTTCAGAGTCAGAAATAAAAACCAACACCAATGGTACCCCTGCCCTCGGAATGAAATCTCCTTGCAAGGTGTTCAGCACGCTTTGCATGCCTTGGTTATAAGCGCTCGTTTGCAGGTTGATTTTTTGTGAGATCAAAGCCCCGAACGCATTCACGCGCTGGGTGACCGAACCGTAGTTCTTTGTTAAAACCGTTCCGTTCGGACGCAATCCTGGATAATACACGGTATCTGTTGTGGTAATTCCCATTCTATAATCATCGGTGAGTGTGTCCAAACGCAGAAAGAACTTTTGCGCTTCGGTGATCAAATGCGATCGGGCATTGTTCATCCCAGAACGATTTTCAATCATCCACAAAATATCCAGCAAGGGTGGGTTGAAATCTTGAGTGAAATACTG
>JAGQZV010000092.1 GCA_020435295.1 Bdellovibrionales bacterium
GACTCCGAGAAAGAAGGCTCCCGCCTGTGCTTGGGTTTCTCCCACGACATGTTGTAGACCCTTGTTGGCGAAATAAAAGAGCACGGCTCCGACGGCGGTGAGCCCCGCGCCAGTGAGAAACCGTTTGCCGCTGGTCTTAACGGAGTCCCACGCGCGCTGGTAGCCCGCAAGGATTGCCTCGTTCATTTCGTCTTCCGAGCACGTACCGGGATCGAGACCGCGCCGGTGAAACTCTTCTTGAATGAGAGCATTGAGTTTGTACGGCCGAAGACTAAAGATGATGCGCTGTTTGAGCGTCAGGTGTTTTTTGCCTACGCTTTTCTTGAAGGATTTGAGCCGTGCTGCCGCTGCGATTGTTTCGGGGCAGTCTTTTTTTGTGGCCGCCCAACCGGAAAAGCAAAAACAGAGCGATAAAAACAAGAAATAAGGCAGGAATCGAGTAGTCACGGTGCCTCCCAACCCATTCCTTAAGAAACGCATCCCCCCTCTCAGCCCCATCGAGAGAGTCCCCGTCGAAATGCCTTTACGCTTAAGGTCTAGATCCCGTTTAACAATGTTTGACGACATGGGCAAACGAAAATTGTGTGCCCTGTTCTTAGCCCGTTCTTAGCGGTAGACTGGGCGCTCACTTGAGGAGTTTTTATGTTGGAATCCTACCCGCTCTATTTAGGTAATGAACCGCAGCGCCCGAACGCGGATTTGGAGGTTACCGATAAGTTTTCCGGAAAGCCTGTCAGTCGGGTGCCACTTGCGGACGCCAAGCTTATTGATACCGCTATTGGTCTTGCCGAACAGGCCGCCCCTGCAATGCGCGAAATGGCGTCGTTTGAGCGGCAGGAGATTCTAAACCAATGTGTTGGGCGCTTTGAAGAGCGTGCGGAGGAGTTCGCCCAAGTCCTGTGCGTGGAGGCGGGAAAACCCATTCGAGACAGCCGCGGCGAGGTCTCGCGGCTGATAGACACGTTTCGCGTGGCCGCGGAGGAATCTGTGCGAATGACGGGTGAGGTGATGACCTTAGACATCAGTGCGCGGGCGCGCGGGTACAGCGGGATGTGGAAGCGGGTGCCGGTCGGCCCTTGCTCATTTATTACTCCTTTCAATTTTCCGTTTAACTTGGCCGCCCACAAGATCGCGCCTGCGCTCGCAGTGGGGTGTCCGTTTGTTTTAAAGCCAGCGAGTAAAACTCCAATCAGCGCCTTGTTAATGGGAGAGGTGCTGGCGCAGACCAATCTGCCCAAAGGCGCTTTTTCAATTCTGCCGGCTACGCGCGAAGGTTCGGACTTGCTTACGGTGGACGATCGTTTGAAACTCCTAAGTTTCACCGGATCGCCCGCTGTGGGTTGGCCTCTTAAAGCAAAGGCCGGGCGAAAAAAAGTTGTGCTCGAACTGGGGGGGAACGCGGGCTGTGTGATCGACGAAGATGCCGATCTCGATGATGCTGTTGGGAGAGTTATAGTTGGCGCTTTTTATCAGTCTGGCCAAAGCTGCATTAGTGTACAGCGCATTTATGTGCACGAATCCGTTTACAGTACATTCAAAGAAAAACTCGTTGCCGCCACAAAAAAACTGAAGTGTGGCGATCCGCGTTCGGAGCAGACCTTTATTGGGCCGATGATCTCTGAAACAGAGGCAGAGCGGCTAGAGAAATGGATCCAAAGCGCGCTTGCGAGCGGGGCTAAACTCTTGTGTGGGGGCGGACGCAGAGGGGCTGTGCTTGAGCCCTCATTGCTCGAAGGTGTGGCGAAAACAGAGTCCTTGTGTGCAGAGGAGGCCTTTGGTCCGGTGGCGGTGTTAGAAGCTTTCGACGATTTCGATGCCGTTTTGGATGAGATCAACGACAGCGCCTTTGGACTTCAGGCGGGCCTCTTTACCCGCGATATATACAAAGCGCACCGCGCCTGGGACAGGCTGGAGGTTGGGGGCGTTGTGATCGGAGATGTGCCTTCATGGCGAGTCGACAACATGCCATACGGTGGAGTTAAGGATAGTGGTCTTGGGAGAGAAGGGATCCGCTTTTCAATGGAAGATATGACCGAGATCCGATTGATGGTTTTGCGCACTCCAAGAAAGTAGCAGGCAAGTGTAATGGAAGAGTTCAAGCTCATTGCCAAACTAGAGTCGCTTATTAAACTGCGATCTAAAGATGTGCTGGTGTCTATTGGGGACGACACAGCTGTGGTGAGGCCTAGCGGCGCGCCCTTGCTTTGGACGGTCGATTGTCTAGTCGAGCAGGTGCACTTTGATTTGAGTTATTTTACGGCTGCAGATTTGGGGCACAAGGCCTTGGCCGTCAATTTGAGTGACATGGCAGCCATGGCGGGAAAACCCCGCTGGGCGCTAGTTTCACTGGGGCTTCGAAAAGGCGTACGCAGCGATTTTATCGTCGATATGTACCGTGGGCTTTTGGCCCTCGCAGAACGGTACGGCGTGCAAGTTGTCGGGGGTAACGTCAGCCGTGCGAATGAGTTTTTTATTGATGTTACAGTTCTGGGAGACTCTCCTAGCAAGCCGGTATTGCGTAGTGGTGCGAAAGCGGGAGACGTGCTGGCTGTAACGGGATTTTTGGGGGCCGCCGCCGGAGGGCTGCACGCATTACAGAAGTGGGGAAAGCGCTGCACGAGATTGTTTCCGGACTTGGCGGCCGCGCAAACGAGGCCCGAGCCACGCTTGGCCGAGAGTGCGGCGCTTTACGGGGTAGCGCACGCCTGCATCGACATCAGTGATGGCTTAGCCTCAGAGTTGCACCATATCGCTAAAGCATCTGGGGTGAAGTGTGTTGTCGATGCGGACTGGGTGCCCGTGCACCCGGCGCTAAAGGAACTGGCAAAGAAAACAGACCTCAAAGCGATGGATCTCGCCCTGTATGGCGGTGAAGATTACGAATTGCTCCTTTCGCTCCCGCCGCGCAAGCTGCGTGAGGCCCAAAAAAGGATTCGGGCCTTAGGGGGAAACCTGGTGATCCTCGGAAAGGTTGCATCCGGCCGAGGGGTTTATCTGCGTCGTTCGGGTCGGTTACGTCCGTTAAAACCGTTAGGCCATCGTCATCAATTTTAGCGTTTGCTCGTCGCCGCCAGTAGGGTCAGAGAAGACAGTGCATCCGCGAGTTTTTCCGCCTCATCGGAGTCGGAGACATTGTGCCGGGCTGCTATGGATCGCGGATCCGTATAGGTCATCCACACCTGACCATCCTTGTCTGAAAAAGTAAGTACTTTAAGTGGGAGGTCGATCCCAATCGTTTCCGATTTGGATAGCAGCGGCCATTCGTGTTTTGGGTTATCGAGCAAAAGTAGCTTTCCCGCTTTGCGGTTCTTGGTCTTGCTTCCGTTATCCAAAATCAACACAACATCAAAACCAAATGTGGTTGCCTTTTTTTTCAGCAATTCCACTGTTCGCTGAACATCATTTTGGCTAGCGACGGAGACTAATCCCGCAGCGGCCCGCGCCGAGGTGCAAACAAAGATTCCCAAGAATACAAAGAGCAACATCGCTTTCATTTCTTTCCTTTCTAGATTTTAGGGGGTGGCGTTTGGCCCTCTATCCAATCGAGCATTGCCTGAGCCACCCGTTCTTCTTTCCCAAAAAAACCATGAGCTGTCTTGGCCGAACAAACGCGGGCTTTGGGGGGACTGTCTAGCCCTCCCGTAACCCCGATGAAACCTACTCGCGGGCTAGCGGTGAAGCTTTTCTTAAGCCGTAGAGCCCCTTCGTAGGACGCTGCCGGGCAGGGATCTTCCGTGTGGTGGACGAGTAGAGTGGGTTGCTTGATCTGAGTGGGCAAGGGGCCTTGCAGCGGGGCGATTGCGGTCGCTGTAAGAACAAGGCTTTGGACGTACAATCTTTCGAGCTTGGACGCTGCCCACGCTGCGGAAAGTGAACCCCGGCTGGTTCCTACCAAGTGGATGGGAGTCATCGCGTGTTGGTTCAAATACTCCACGACTGCGGAAATGTCTGCGACATGTTCTGTTGAGAAACGGAATTTGTCAGAGTAACCGTTTGGCAAATCGCTTGGGATACCCAACAAGGCCGCTGCGTAGCCGTGCTCCACTATGTAGGGGAGTATGCGCGCAAGAAAATTTTCCCCTAATGCCACCTTTCCCTTTTGATAGCTAAAGGCACCCTCTCCGCTACCCCCCACAAAAAGGAGGAGTGTACCTTTTCGGATTTGGGCCGGTTGATCCAGTAGAAAAGTTAGGCTGACTTTGGGGCGGGTTTTCAGGGTCACGACTTTCGGGCCCGCAAAGAGGGACGGAGATAAAAGGAAGAGAATGACTGAGAGATATCTCATTGCTAGTGTGCAAGTAGGATATCTCGAATGATACCATTTTCCACCCACTCTCGAAACCACTGCGCGATTTGGGTTTGTGTGGTTTGCGTAGAAATCGAGATCTGCGCAACTGCACATCCGGATAGAAGCGCCGTTAGACACGTGTACGCGGCAATGGATAGGGTTTGGACGCGTACCTCTCCACTCAAATCGCGCCACACACCGCAGTAGAAAGTTGTACCGCCGGATGGTAGCGCTTCCTCCATCGGGGAGCGCCAAAGGTCCGCCAAATTCGCCGAGCTTCCTATCAAGTTCAGCGTGGGATCTGTCGTGAAACGGGCACTTCCCAACGTTTCGGCATCCAACAGGGGCAGTTTCGTCTTTATTAAAGACTCGCCGCAAGCCGAGAGGTGGGCAAACAAAACACAGCGTTCAAGTTCCAGGATATCGAACAACCAAGAATGCTCGTTGGGAAGCTTCGTTGACGCGTTGTCGCGGCAGAACGCCGGAAAGGCTAGCCCAAAGGTGTCAATATTTGGAGTGGTCGAAGGGACTCCGACAATGTATTCCGCCATTAGCATGTCGAACGCGTCACTCTGCAAAACTCTGTCAAACAGTTGCTTGGATTTTGGGAAGACGCTGAGCAGGTAGTCGCGAAGCCGCAGGAAGAACGCCTTGCCGTAGATATCAATCCGTTCAAAGCGATCCAGTGGCGGGGCGTTGACTACCGATGACGCGCAGCTTGGCTTGGGTTCGAACTGAGCCGCAGCGACGGCCGTTTTCGCTCCCTCAGGATGGGTGATGGCCCACTTCAGCCAGTGCTGAAGCGCCTCTAGCGTTGGGGTTTCCATAAGCCTCCATCAATATCTCCGCTTTGGCGGCCTCTTCTAATAGGCCGTCCAGTGGAGGAAGTCGATCGTCCCATTCGATGAGCGTGGGAATGGGGCCAAAGCGTAGCAAAGCTTCGCGGTAGAGCGACCAAACGGGCGGCCAAACCGGGTGATCGTGTGTGTCGACAAGGTGAGTTCCATTGTCGGAATAACCGGCCAAGTGAAATTGCCTTACCGTATGTTGTGGAATGCCATTCAAGAATTCACGAGGATCAAAGCTGTGGTTGATCGCGCTCACGTAAACGTTGTTTACATCAAGGAGCAGTTCACAGCCCGTGCGGCGAGTCAGCGTGGAAAGAAACTCCCACTCTGTCATTTCGGAGTGGGCAAAGGTCAAATAGCTGGAGACGTTTTCCAAAACCAAGCGTTCTCCCATCACCTCTTGTACCTTGTGAATGCGCGGACAAAGGTGTTGTAGAGCGTCCATCGTGTAGGGTAGCGGCAACAGATCGTGGAGATTTTCTCCCCCCACACCCGTCCAACAAAGGTGGTCAGAGTACCAGGAGGCGGATGTGACCGATTTAAGGCGTTTCAGTTGCAGGAGGTAGTCTAGATTTAGCGGATCCACCGAGCCAAGGGAGAGTGAAACCCCGTGCATCACTACGGGGTAGTGCTCTCGAATTTGCAGCAACAGTTCGAGCGCGCGCCCGCCCCGGCCATCTAGACCCAGGTAGTTTTCACTAACGATTTCGAGCCAAGAAACTTTCGGCTTACCCGTCGCAAAGTCGCGGTGGTACTTGGAACGAAGGCCAACCCCCGCGCCCGAGGGTTGGCCCGGTTTGCTTGCAAATCGCGCCACGAATTAGCCCTTGTGGCCGGCCTTTTCCATTTTCTTTCTCCAGGCGGCATCAGCGACTTGCCCGCCCTTTTTTAAGCACTCAGATTTTTCAATCTGCACTAGTCCTTTGCCCTTGCACGAGTTTTTGCCGTGGCAGGCGTGCGATCCGGGTACGCCGCAGAAACTTCCTTTGCCCCCGCATTCGTTGACTCCGTAGCACGGGACGCTTTCCGCTTTGGCGGGAGCTTTGGCTTGGGCGGCGGTCGAGAGGGTAAACGAGGCACTGATCATCCCGGCCAATGCCGCGGCGACAAGTGGGTTCTTGCTATTCTTCATGTTCTTTCTCCTTGGTTGTCTCAAAAAGAAACCAGCTACCTTGTACTTAACAATAAGTAGACTGGCACCTTTTTTCCGCTAGGGCGTATTCCTCAGGGCTACACCCGCTGGCGTGCAACTGCCCATGTGGAAATTGAGCGAACACTTTTTCGTATCGGGGGCGTCAAGATCATTGGAGTTTTTCTAGCATCGTTCTTGCATTATTCGGGTCGACTGTTGCTAGGGGAGATCCGTGGCTTATTCCATTCGTATACTGGTGGTTTTCGCTCTGCTGGCGATCCACTCGACCGCCGTTTTGGCGATGCGTTGCGGAGACGAGTACGACACGATTGCGGGCGAGGGTGAGGCGGTGCCGGAGTCCGGTGCAGCCGATTTGGTTGGCGTGGCGCGCTTCGGACATTTGGCCACGATGGCTGAGTTTCTTGTCGAGATGGATTTGCCTACGCCGTTTGTAGACGCGCGCCACATGGCCATTGAAGCCAGTGCAAGGAGCAATGACGAGAAGGCGGCCGCTCACGCTGCGCTCTACGACGAGTACCGAGCACGAGTGGATGCGTTCTTCGCTGCCAACGTCGAAGATGCCGCGTTTAGGGAGTCGGGAGGGAGAATTCTCAAGGACTATTACAACCACCCCCCGTTAAGTAGTGTCGGGGACTTTGAGCTTCCAGGTTGGTTTGATATCGATGGACACCGGCGTCCAAATCGAGTGGAAAATTGGGAAGACCTCTTTAGTAAGGCCGCGTACGCTCCCGCGTGGGATATTGCGATGAATACGGTAAAAAATACGGACGGGTTTAAAGAGGTTTTGGGGACTCCACGGTACAAGGATCCCAACGTTCGCTTGGAAACGGTTACGCGGATGCAATACGCCTACGCGTTGAGCGCGTTGTCGCACCACTTGGGTGCCGACCTGTTGCGTCGAACCAGTTTTGATCGCGCCGACGGTTCTGCGGAGGGAGTAATTTCCTCGCCCCAAGTACCCGATCGCGTTGACATCCCTTAGCCCAAATGAGATTTCTAAAAAAGGCTTGGGGGACACATGCGATTTTTTTTAATTTTCCTATCGTTAATTTACTTTTGTATCACGACATTTGCGGCGGAGACTAGGCCGGGCAAGTACCCGGAGCACTGGTGGGAGCCCGTTCCAAAAGAAGGCGCGCCGTCGTGGGAAATACTCCCTCAGGAGGCGGGCCCTGGAGAAGTGATTCTCTCCAAGCGCAACGAGCTTGGGCTTCTTTCCAACTTTGCGGACACTCCTTTTGAGTTTGAGCACAAGCGTTACCCTAGTCTCGAAGGTTTTTGGCAAATGATGAAGTACCCCGAAAGCCCCAAAGATCCACGGGCCAAGTTTCCTGGCATTGAGTGGCGTTATACCCGAGATCAAGTTTCCCAGATGATTGGCTTTGAAGCCAAAGACGCGGGCAGTTTGGGGAGCCTAAATATGGAGAAGATGGGGATTAATTGGGTGAGCTATGAAGGGCGACGGATGACCTACCGTACCTCAGAAAAGGGCGCTCACTACGATCTTATCCTTCGGGCGTCTTGGGAGAAGATTCGCCAGAACCCAGATGTTCGACGCATTTTGCTTTCTACGGGGGATCTCATCTTGCGGCCCGATCACAAGCAGGGCGCCGATACGCCGCCCGCGTGGAAGTACCATGAGATCTACATGGCGATCCGCCGTGAACTTCAGGAAAAACCGCTGCCCTAACTGAGGAGCTAAGTGACCGTGCCCCGGCCAAAGCCAGCGCTCGTGCTTCTCACTCCGTTCTATGTGCTTCTGGGGGGGAAGTATTTGGCAAGCGCGCTACCGCCCAACGCCATTTGGGGAATCTACACGCTTACTGCTGTTTCCATTTTCTTTGTACAAAGAGAAAACAAGCCTTTTGAGTGGAAGATTGAATCTTTGGCTTGGGGGATCCCGGCAGGGTTAATCGCGGCGGGTGCGTGGGCACTCTTGGCGAAATCCGGAAGCGACAGTCCTAGGCCGTTTGAAGCCTTTGTCAGCTACTTAGTTTTGACCCCTGTTGTGGAGGAAATGGCGTTCCGAGGTTTTCTGATGCCGCTCTTTAACCGGAAGTGGTTGGCGGTGCTTGTATCAGCGGTGGCGTTTACGCTCGTTCATAACGATTGGTTGGCGGCCCTTGTCACGGGCGCTGTGTACGCGGGGCTTTACGCGCGCCGATCGCGTCTTCTTGACTGCGTTGTTGCGCACACTGCCACCAACGCCTTGCTTGCCTTAGCTTGTGTTACGACGGGTCGTTGGACGTACTGGGGGTAGTGGCAACGAGACCCTTAACTTCTGCAATGGCGTTTGAGAGAGCAAGAGCCATCTCTGCACCGCGGTGAATGGTCACTTGATTGAATACTCTGATGTCGTAGTCATCTAAAGTATCTACAACGACCCAACCCAAGTTTAGATGCAGGAACCAAACTTTGTTTTCTGGACCGCGTACGAAAGTAGATGCGCGTGCCGCGTTGTCCCCCCAGGTGTGAATCACACCGATGTCCTGACTTCGTACGATGATAGGTGCCACGGAAACGCGCCAGTCCCAGACGTTGCGGCTGGTTGTGGGGTACTGCTCTGCTGCCGTGACAAGCTGTTCGGTGATGGCCCCGCTTCTTAGCTGCGCCTCGGCCAAGTGTAGCACCTGCAAGAGCACGTCAGAGTTCCACCCCTCAATGTTGGCTTGATCGGCTCCGGATAGCGTGGCCTCCCCCTGCACGAGGCCGCCAATATCAAAGCGTATCGCGGCAGTCCCCATGGACTGCGTTTGAACTTTTTTAAGCAGCTCCCCGATCTTTTCCGCCGCGGCACTGGCGGCTACCGAAATTTCTTCGCGTATCTTCTCTATCTTTCTCTCGCGGATGCGCCCGAAATCGCGCAGGCGACGAGTTGCCCGAAGCGTGATGCGTTCAATTCGATCCAAGTGCCAGCCGCGCAGGAAGTAATCGAGTAGTACGCCGCTTGTCAGTACTTTGAACTTACTGATCGGGCGCCACGGCATACGCACGATCAGTGTAGTGGTGTCGGGGTATTGTTGGACGGTGTAGGGAGCACCTCCAAGAAATTCGGCGGCAACGGTCCATGGGGCCCGCCAACTACCAGGTTGGATCAAAACGCTCCTCGGGACTTTCTGGAGGGACTCGCCGCTAAGAGATTCGTCCAAAAACTTGAGAAACGCGGCGAGCTGTATCTCCTGTTCGCGTATTTGATCGGCGGTTTTAGGTTCGGCAAGCTGGGCGCGGGTGAACCCTTCTACCCGAATGCGAGGGTCTTGCACCCCAATTTCGTCGGCCGTCGCATCAGGGCAAGAGGGCGCTTGGTTTGCCTGGACCGGAAGCGCCAGAAACATCAAAATCCATAGAGTTCTCAACACATTGGGCATACTCACCTCGCAAATGACACACCGTATCAGATTTGGGGGGGCTCGATCAACGCGTGAAAAATAAGAAGACTCACATTGTAAAGCTTGGTTAAATATCAGGAAAGGCTTCGAAAATTCGGTGTCGCTGCTGGTAGAGAGCGCTCCACGCACTAAGGGGGGGTTGGGCATGAAGGCGATACTGGTTGGTTTGCTTTTGGTCTGTTGTGTGGCGGTCCAGGCGGAAGAAGACCGCTACCTGCTGTTAGGCGACTTCCTACCTGAACTCACTCGCGAAATTGCTCCAGATCAGTTGGTCTATGCGGACGGCGGCGTATCGCTAGTGCGCGTTCCCCTCTCTCAAGTCGCCCATTTTTCCAAGCTCGTACACGCCCACCACAAAGCTTGTGGGGGATTCATGGATGTGACGCACGAGATCCGTCGCGGCCGCTCGGCGCAACGACTGGTGTGGGAAACCGCGGCCCCGATAGACAGCGGCTTTGAATTTGATGTACGTGGGGACGCGATCGTCGCGGATATGGTGGCGATGGTAAATAAGGACGCTTACTGGAGCGTCTTAAAGACTCTAGAAGCCATGGGGAGTCGATCCGCTACGAATGAAAAAGGGGTCGCCGCACAGAAGTGGATCCAGGCTCAAGTCGTGGAACTTACAAGCGGCATGAGTCATGCGCGGTTGTGGACGGTGCCAACCGAACATTTTTTTGCGAACAAACAAGATTCCTTGGTCTTGACCATCGAAGGTACGCAGCCCAATTTGCCGTCCGTGGTGCTAGGGGCACACATGGATACCACATCCCAAAGTTTTTTTTCCGACAAACAACCTGGTGCCGACGACGATGGCAGTGGTTCGGCTCTGCTACTAGAAACTTTGCGTGTGTTGAAACAGAGCAGCGCGCAATTTGAAAGAACGGTGCACTTTGTTTGGTACGCTGCTGAGGAGTGGGGATTGGTGGGATCGCAGTTTGTGGTAGACGCTTTTGTGGAAAAGGGAATGACCGTAGACGCTGTTTTGCAGTTTGACATGGTCGCCTACAATAGCTCAGCTGATAACGACAACATCTACTTACTCACCGACTACACGAGCTCCGAATTGACTGAAACCTTACGCCGTATCATCGAGACCTATACGGACGCGAAGGTAGGTACCACGGCTTGCGGTTATGCGTGCAGCGATCACGCTAGCTGGCATAAGAAAGGCTTTGCGGCCGCGGTGCCCTTTGAAGCCTCATTTGCCAACATGAACGGTCGCCTCCACACCCAAAACGACAAAATGGATGTTTTGGATGCGGATCACGCGATCCGGTTTGTGAAAACCGCGGTCGCGCTTGTTGGAGAAGTGGGCCGCGTTCTGCCGCAGCCCAAGCACTAACCTAGTGTTGGCTAGGGACCCGATCAGGAAGCCCGACCGGCGACGCCGCCTGATTTACCGGTTGTTGGGATTGTTGGCCGATAAGTCGGCTTTCATCGTAAATCTTGTTCAGACCCATAACCGCGGCGTATCCGATTCCTGCCCATACCAAGAACGCGAAGAGTGCCCTGATACTCATGTGAACTCCTAATCGTTAGATTCGTTGCCCTGACTCGCGGTTTACGATTCGATGATCGTTGTAAGTTCTCTAGTGCAATTCAGATACCAACAGTTTTACAGCTGAACTCCAACTAAACAGGTGCTTAAGTTTTGAACGCGTACCGGATTTTTCTGTTTGAAAACGACGAGGGCTTCGGTTTGTTTCCAAGATCTTAGCGCGTCGTTGTGAAACTTCTGGGCAATGTCATCACACCGAGCGATGGGGAGGGGCTCGGCTTTTGTCTATTTGGGCACAGGCTGTATACAGCCTCTGTATACGCCGTTTACAGTGCGCTGACTGCCTGTATACATTGAGCTTTTCCCCCGTGTTCCGAGCGTAAAGCCTTGATTGTATAAGTCTTACGCGGGCTGAGGGCGTTGCGAAGGGGGACCCCAGGCACGATTTTTCTGGCATCCGCGTTGCACTATCAATAAGTGTCGCCTAGCTAACCTCAGCGTACCGCACCCAGCATTCAGCCTGAACTGAATAAATAGTAAAGCGAATCATAAGTCTTTTTAGTTGTATGAATAACCGTACCTGCAAATTGATTTTGGGGCTGCTCTTCGCCCTCTTGCTTCTGATACCGGGGACTGCAAAAGCGGATTCCTGGTGGGGAGCGCCGGCTGAGACTCGTCGCATGTCCGATGAGGATCGCGCCGCGGTCGACCAATTGCTAAAAGAATCTGCAGAGACCCGGGAACCAAAGATGGCCATGCCTACTGCGGCCCCGGTGCCTACACGTAAAGCCACACCGGAGATCACTAACGTTGAAGAAGAAGATCTTCGCTCGGATGATGCGTTTGCCGAGAAGATTCGTGCGGCGACCAAGCCAATTTACGAACAAGAAGTCTTGGACCTTATTCCTGAACAAAAGAAGAGCGCCGATGGTTTTGCGCCCCCCAGCCAAACGGAACGCCCTGAAGTTCCGGTCCGCCGTTCGCTGAGCAGTGAATCGGATGGCTTGGGAATGAGCGATATCACGGGACTTGGTAACGACCATTTCGATCGTCCGCGCCGCACGAAAAAGCGTCGTGTGCGTGGTAAGCGACTGCGCCGCCGTCGCCAACGCGCGGTGTATGAAGACGAATTCGACAAGATGCGATCGTATCGCCGCAAGAAAAGCCGCAAGTTGCGTGTAGCGTCGCGCGAACCCGCCAGTAGCGTTGATGCGTCCTCTACCGAGGTGTTAGATCCCGAACGTGTAGAAGCCGATCGCGCGCTCGGTTTGCGCTTAGCGTTGATTGGTGGTTACAGCGGTGCTAGCAGTACGAACTCTGCTGTCGCACAGTCCAATGAAGTGGCAAGCCAGAACACCTTCGCTTTCGGTTTGAACGCGGATTACCGCGGAAAGTATTTGGGCGTGGAACTCGAAGGGTATTACGGTTTGGCTCCAGAAAAGACGCAGGTGAACGGCCAAGCGACGTTTAGCGAATTTGGCGTCCTTGGCAACGTGAAGGCGCAGCTTCCGCTGAGTCTTGGCGGTGACGCGCGTTTGATTCCCAAGGCCGGCGTCGGGTTTGGTTTGATTCAGCAAAACCAAGAGTCCATCACCGGTGGTGGGGTCAATGTCACGGGTAGTACCAGTGTTAGTGGCCCGTACGCCGTGGCGGGTGTGGAACTAGAGCTGGGCCCGAAGCTTTCTGTTTTCGGTGACTATGCGATGTCTTTTTCGGCTAGCTCGAACTCCGCGCAGACGGTGGGGGGCGTGGCCGGCAGTTCATCCCAATTGCAGAGCCGCTTTGACCGCATACGGATTGGCGCTAGCGTGGAGGTTGCCAAGCACTTCCGCCTCGGTGGGCAGTATATTAACCGCACGTTGGGCTTCGGATCGTCTTACACGACCACGGATGCTTCCGAACAGTTCATGGGCATGTTGATGTACGATTTCTAAGCGTTCCAAAAGGTGCCTATCGACTTTTGGTACTTTCTCTTTTCTCCCCCTTCAATCCGGTTTACAGTTCTAAAAGGTGCCAGGCACCTTTTAGAACCACTCTTGATACACCATGTTGC
>JAGQZV010000093.1 GCA_020435295.1 Bdellovibrionales bacterium
ATTTCTTGCTTCAGCATCTTGAAGAAGCCAAAGCCAAGGGTGTAGTAACCGCCTCAGCGGGAAACCACGGACAAGCAGTCGCGGCAATGAGCACCCGGCTTGGTATCGCCGCCACCATCGTGATGCCGACGTCCACACCGGCGCTTAAAACAGAAAACGCCAAACGCCTGGGTGGACGTGTCGAGCTTGTGGGGCAAACGTTCGAGGAAGCTGCAGAGCACGCCCGTTCTCTCTCCGAGAAAGGACAGCGCCTCTACGTACACGGTTACGCGGATCCGGATGTCATTGCGGGCCAGGGCACCGTCGCACTGGAGATGCTGTCCAAAGACCGGTTCAAAGATATCGAAGCCGTCGTGGTACCTGTGGGAGGTGGCGGCCTCGCGGCGGGTGTCTGCACCGTTCTAAGGGCCAAGCGACCCGATATCAACATCTATGGTGTTGCGGCCAAGAACGTGCCGACGTGTTGGGAGCTCTTCCATGGAAAAGCCCCTGAAGCCCCGTCCCGACGCTATACGCTCGCAGAAGGGGTTGCCATCAAGAGCACGAATGCTGAGATTGTAGGGTTTCTTAAAGAACACCTCACGGACTTTTTCCTCATCGAGGAAGAGTCGATCGCCCACGCCATTGCGCTTTTGGCTGAACGGGCAAAGATAGTGGCCGAAGGGGCCGCGGCCCTCAGCGTAGCGGTCCTACTTGAGGAGAAGATCAAAGAAAATAAGGTTGCGCTGCTTTTGTCAGGAGGAAACGTTGACCTTTCCACTCTCTCGCGGGTACTGCAGCGCGGCTTGGTCGAGCAGGGCCGACTCGCTCGCTTGCACATCACGGGTTCTGACCGACCGGGGCTCCTACACGCGATCACTGAAGTGCTGTACCGGACTCAAGCCAACATAATCCAAGTAAGCCACACTCGAGGCACGCTCAACATCGGCGTCGGGGAAGCAAAAATTGAGGTGGACATAGAGACTCGCGCGCCGGATCACACCCAAGAGATTATCGAGGAGCTGAAAAAAACCAGCTTACGGGTCGAACGTGTCTTTTAGAGCATGGGTAGTGTTCCTGCTCCTTAGCATTCCAGCGTTCGGATCGCAGACTGCCATGAGCCTTTCGCTTAGATACCGCGATCCCAGCTTTCGCAGCGGCATCCTAGATGAAACACTTGGCTACCGTTGGTTTGCTTCGGAGCTCTTTGATCTACAGCTTGCGTCTAGGTTCTCCCAGTCGAACTGGAATCTATATTCTGTGCAGTATATGGCTGAAGCGCGCGTCCACCCGCTGGGCTTTCTGACAACCCGTGTGCGCCTCGCCCATGCTACGCGCCTTCTCAGCGCCAATACAACGAGCGAGTTACTTCTGCTCGGTGAGGTCCATTTTACGGTTCTCGATCACCTCTATTTCTTTCTGGGGGCGGGGTGGGCTGCGCGCCCCACACGCTTGGGCGACACGTCTCCCACCCCGAATTTTTTCAATGCCCAGTTGGCCGATCCCACCTGGGCCGCAGAGCTCGGTCTTGAACTCCGCCAGCTAAACGGCTTTGGAGCGAAGTTGTCATTCGGCAATATCGACGCTTTGGAAACTTACAATCTGAACAATCCGTTTTTTGAACTTGGGGTCTCCTTTCACCCAAGAAAAAGCGCTTTAAAGTATTACTTGTTTTCAAGATACAAAGTGTTGCTTGGTTTTGGGCGGCTGGATGAATTTCTTCTCGGCTTCAGACTCGACTGGCTGCTTACTCGATCGTCCGGCGGGTGAAACTAAGCGAGGCCCCTACAACTTTCGCTTGAACGTAAAAATACTCTTTAACAGGAGGCATGCGCCGCCCGCCACCGCCCCCAGCTACGACATACTGCACGCCGTCTACCTCTTCTGAAATATAGCTATGGTAGTGGCCACCAATCCATGCCCGCACCCCTTTTTGTGTGGCCAATCGCATCAAACTGAGTGCTTCCTCGCGGTTCGCTAAACGCAAGTAGGTCTGGATACCCGGTACTAGAGGCATGTAGTGGCTGACAAAGACGTTGTTCGTCGCCGATGAATTATTCAACTCGCTTTCTATCCAGTCCATTTGCGATTCGCCCACATTCCCATCCGCAGTATCAAAAACGATGAACTTCGTATTCCCCACCGTAAAAACGTAGTGACTCGCCCCCCACCGCTGCTTGTAATAGTTCCATCCGTCATAGAAGACGTCGTGATTTCCGATCGCGGTAAACAGCTTCCCCCCCCAACCTCTGGCCATTACCGCATTATAGAAAGCGTCAAAATCACTCGCTTCTCCCTCGTCTACGATGTCCCCCAAAGAAATATGAAACGCGTCGCCCTGAGCGGCCGAATCATCGAGGATCTGGTTTAAGTAACGTACATCGGCACCGGCAATGTGCATGTCTCCCACGAACGAAAAGCTATAATCCGCGGGATCCGCCACTACAACGGTATTGGAGGGTCCGCTAAGAGACGCGCTCTCCGAGAAGCGCTGATCGGTTAAACTGCGACTCACGCAGCTAAGAACCCCTGCAAAAACCACCCATGCCAAAAAAAGCTGTAGCCCGACGCGCATTCCATGATGTTAGCGTCTCCTGCGGACGGTGCCAACCTACACTTGCCCAGTTGCCCCTGGTTCTCTACTATAGGTAGCTATGGATTCAAATCGACTCAGTTTTTTGGTGGGCGAGTACCTGCAACTGTGGGCCGATCACGGTGTCGGCTGTGAGCATCTGCGCAAACTACCCATCGGGGTTCAAGCAGAGCCGCAAGCCACCGATCCGCGGCGAGGCTCCGAACAAACCTTGAGCGACGTGCGCCAAGCACTTGGCAATTGCATGCGCTGCCAACTCGCCCAGGGACGAAACAAGATCGTTTTTGGAAGCGGAAATGAAAAGGCGCGTCTGATGTTTGTCGGCGAAGGGCCCGGCGCGAATGAGGACGCTCAAGGACTTCCCTTTGTCGGGCGTGCGGGAAATTTACTCACCAAAATTATCGAAGCGATGGGGTATCAGAGAGAGGGTGTCTACATCGCCAACGTAGTAAAGTGCCGCCCCCCGCAAAACCGCGCCCCGCTTCCAGCGGAGGTCGAAGCGTGCACCCCATTTCTCCGCGCGCAGATTGAGGCCATCCGCCCGCGCGTGATCGTCGCACTCGGTTTGCCCTCTTCCACTTTCCTTACAGGTAAAGTGGTGACGATGGGCCAACTACGAGGCCGTTTTCATCCGCTGCATTGGAATACCGGAGTGGAGGTGATGCCGACCTACCACCCCGCCTATTTGTTACGCAATCCCAGCGCAAAAAAATACGTTTGGGAAGATATGAAACTGGTGCGCGCCCGCTTGGAGACACTGCAGTGAAGCTCTTCTTCATTGCCTGTTTGGCTTTCGCCTCGATGGCAAGCGCCGTCTCTGTGCCCGTTATTCGGGTGGATGACACCATCAATGTAGGGACAGCGCGCTACATTGCAAAGCAAATCAAGGAGGCAGAAACATACAAACCTCCTTTTCTTTTGCTCGAGCTGAACACCGAGGGCGGCACACTGCACGCAACGCGGGAGATAGTGCAAAGCATGTTAAACGCGTCGATCCCAATCGTGGTTTATGTCACACCCAGTGGTGGGCATGCGACATCTGCCGGTACTTTTATCACCTTGGCAGCAGATGTTGCGGCGATGGCACCGGGGACACACATCGGCGCCGCCCACCCAGTCATGCCCGGAGCCAAAATGGACGACGTCATGAACGAGAAAGCCACGAGTGACACGGCAGCCTTTGCGGAAACCATTGCTAAGACCCGTGGCCGTAACCCTGAGTGGGCCCGAGCTTCCGTAGAACAGAGTGCTTCGATTCCAGCTGAGGCCGCTTTGGAAAAGAAAGTGATCGATCTTGTCGCCGATAGCCGTTCCACGCTCTTTGAAAAGCTTTCGGGTTTTCGCTTTACTGCAGCAAAAGACGGGCTCTCGCAAATCCCGGAGGGTGCGTTTGAGACCGCCAGCAAACCCATGAGCCTTGCGGAAAAACTCCTCGCCTTTTTTGCTCACCCCCAAATGGCGCTGTGGATGCTTTCCATCGGGGGAATTTGCCTTTGGGTAGAACTGACACACCCTGGACTGATCTTCCCCGGCGTCATCGGGGGAATTTGTATCATTCTGAGCCTTATCTCCTTGCAGATGTTGCCCATCGACTACGGCGCGCTGGCTTTGCTCTTTCTAGGATTGGGGTTGATGATTGCCGAAATCTTTTTCACCTCTTACGGGGTTTTGGGAATAGGCGGAATCCTCGCCTTCGTAGTCGGTTCGGTTTTCCTGCTCGATACCGATGTCCCGGGCTTTCAAATTGGAATCTGGGACGTCTTGCCCATTGCTTTGCTGCTTGCCGGTGGCGTCGTTGCCCTGACATTCTTGGTACTCAAGAGCCGCCGGCGATCCGTGCAAGCCGGCACAGAAAGCCTCATTGGCCAATATGCTGAGGTTCGCGAGACCATCGCCCCAGACTCGCCGGGAAGTGTCTTTGTGTTTGGCGAGCTGTGGAAAGCCGAGAGCCACACCCAATCTCCCCTACCGCCGCGCACCATCGTGGTTGTGAAGGAAGTACGCAATATGCTATTAGTGGTCGAACCTCAGGCAAAAGCCTAAGCGGAGGAGTAGAGCATGTTCAGCCCCATTTTTATCTTAGTTGCCATCGCCCTTGTGCTCGTCAACTGCATCAAAATCATCGCCGAGTACGAGAAAGCCGTTATCTATCGCTTCGGCCGTTTATTGGGTGCAAAAGGACCGGGACTGATTTTTGTAATCCCTGGAATTGATCGCATGATCCGCGTCAGTCTGCGGATTGTAACGACCGATGTCCCACCACAAGATGTGGTCACACGCGACAACGTCTCGATCAAAGTAAATGCTGTGATACTTTTTCGTGTGGTGGATCCGATCAAGGCCATCAACAACGTTGAAAGTTACTTAGAGAGCACCTACCAATACGCACAAACTACGCTACGTTCCGTTCTAGGCGGTGCGGAGCTCGATACGGTGCTCGCCGAACGAGAAGACTTAAATAAGAAAATTCAAGAGATTCTGGACGATCACACCGAGCCGTGGGGAGTAAAAGTTTCCGCCGTTGAAATCAAGCAGGTAGATCTGCCCAAAGAAATGCAACGGGCCATGGCCCAGCAGGCGGAGGCCGAACGCCACCGCCGCGCCAAAATCATTGCAGCACAGGGGGAGGCCCAGGCAGCAGAGAAACTCATCGAAGCTGCGGGAAAAATGGAGAACCACCCGGCGGCTTTGCAGCTACGGTTCCTTCAAACTTTGACGGACGTTTCTGCAGAAAACAATTCAACCATTCTGTTTCCCATTCCCATCGACATGATTCGGCCATTTGTGGAAAAGGCTGGAAACGGACTCGGGCTAACCAGCAAGCGCCCCGCGAAAGCGCAGTTGGAAGCTCCGGCGGAGACTTAAGCATGGAAATCGAAATCACTTATTGCGTGATGTGAAACTATAAACCTGAAGCCGATCGGGTATCGGCTGAGGTGCAAGATCTGCCGAACTTGAACGTACGTTTAGTGGGTGGGTCCCGGGGAATTTTCGACGTTAAGGCAGATGGCAAGCTAGTCTTCTCGAAATTCAAGACGGGTCGATTCCCTCAGGCGGGTGAGATTCGCGAACTGCTCTCTTAGCCCTGTGTGGTCTTTTCCGCTTTGCAGTTAAGAACCTTAGGAGAGCGTCCAAAGACGTTCTTAGCCACCCATTTATATTTTTCCGGAGCAATATTCTGGCCGTTTAGGCAGTACCGCGCGGGGGCATAAAAGTACGCTGCCACATGATCGGCCAGGTCCTCAGAGGGATCGTTGTTTTTTAGGCTCTGCTCATAACTTTTTGAAAACACAAAGCCGTCGTACTGCTTCTTACCGACGGTTTCTCCGAGGTAGACAACATCGGGCAGGATAGAAAAAGAAGACTGCTTGGACAACTTGGTAAACTCGTCTTCCCGTTTTCCCGCGGGGGTTCGAGTCACTACTTCCCACTTACCGGCGGTATCTCTTTTCCAGTTCGAAAACGACGCAAACTCATGTACCCAATCTTTGCGCTGGTACACCCAGGCCCCGCGAGTCGCTACATGCGCCAATTCATGCAAAATCACTAGGCGGTGCAGCTTGTTTGACTCCCCCAGCAACTGCTTTGCAAGAACTAGCACTCCCACTTCGGGGATATATAAAGCCGTGCCCGGGTTGTCCTGTATGACAACCTTGTAAACAAGGTTCGAATCCCAAAAAGGACACTTCGTAAACCCTGTACAAACCTCTGCGACGGTGCTCTTAAGCTCCGCAAACTCTCCTGGTGTCGCTCCGAGAACCGCCACTCCACTCAAGTCTTCGATCTTGCCAAACAGTTGGGCAAGCAAGCCCTCGGCCTTGGACGCGTCCAGTGGTGCCAGCTGTTGGCGTAGCGCGGGTACTTCATCGCGCAAAACAAGCAAGGCTCGAAAAAGCGTGTTCGTAGCCTTCGGGGTTAGGTAACTTGCTTTGAACCCTAGCTGGTGCAAATACGCTCGCTTCAGGTGGGTAATAATTGAATTCAGGCGGCGGTGTTCCGGGCAGAGCACCTTGAAGTCCTGCTCGGCTTGCATGACCATTTTGATAATAAGATCCGTGCTCCAGTCTTCCATGGCGCCGTATAGCTCAGGCGCATGGCCCGTCTTGAGGAGTTTTTCACTCGCTGGGAGCACGAATAGCTCCCTAAACTCGGCGAGCGTATCCAGGCGCTTTTTACAAACCGCTGATTTTTGTTCGTTTCGAAACTGTTTGAATGGATCGGCGCTCTTCGGTGCGGACAAAGCTGTTCCAACAATGGAGAACACCACTGCGATAATAGCGGATTGTTTTTTCAATGGAGGCCCTAGGCGGCCGGACGGTATCTCCGTTCGACCCCGTCTAAAAAGTCATAGAGCGTGTCCAAGGTGCGCTGCACAACCAGAACGGCACGCTCTTTCATCTCTTCATCATCGCATAAACGCTCTAAAAGCGAAATCTCTGTCTCCGCGTGGTGGACATCAGCAACCTGGTGCACCCGGAAGAAGTCTACGGAGCGCTCATCGCTAATTCCATAATAACGCTTCAAGCCGTCGATCTTCTGTCGCACCACTTCCGGCTGCTGCCGTTCGTACGCGTACAGAGCGGCTAAGCCGTCGACTACGTGCGCCGAACTCGTCGCATCGCGGAAACTGCGCAGCAGGTGTTCCGTTTCATCCGAATGGAAATGGTTTTGCAATTCCTCGCGGCGTACCCCAAGCCCCTCGGCAAATCGCATCCACAGTTCGGGGTGGTTTTGCTCTCCGCGTTCTTCATCTATAAGATTTTCGAGCAACATCTGGCGCATCTGCAGATCGTCGCACTTGGAGTGGACGGCACTAATAAAACGCGGGAATTCTTTTTCAAATTGGTAGTATTCTTTGGCGTAGCCCTGCAATTCTTCGCGCGTCACGTTTCCGGCTGTCCAGCGCTTGTAGAAACTCGTCTCGAGCAAGTGACGCCCTTGGATTAGTTCCTCCAGGCGAATTCTTAGTCCGTTCATGGGCCCTACCTTTCCTTACACCTGGTAGAGAAACTAGTAATAGGGCTTAGGAATGTCAAATCCCGGCCTGGCCGGCAAGATGAGCTAGCGGCGACGCGAACGGCGCCCACGGTAGCGACGGCTGACGCCGCTCCGCCCACGGCGGTAGTACTTGCGCCCACGCCCGTAACTCCGCCCGTAGGCCCACTGGCGAATCGGTTTCCCAATCACAGGGAACTTCCCATAAACTCTAGCGACCGCGCTCGGCACGCTTCTGAACGCGCCTTCATCAAAGAGACGGTAACCAGACCATCCCGCAAACACGATCAACGCCCAGGTAAGTCCCGTTCTCGCATATCTTTTTAGCTTCCAACTATCCATTAGGGTCTCCTACCTCCAATATTTCCGGGCATAGGCTTCGCAACATGTATGCCCAAGCATTCCATTGAACCAACTGCCCAAAATCACACCGGTTTTTGAAAGGGCACGAGACTAGCAACACAAAAAGACCGGCGATTTGTCAGACAGCGGTGACAATCTCCGCCCCTTGCACTATTTTTCCGGGTGCCAGTAGAGTTGTTTTTCATGGCAGGAGGCAAGCGTGGCCGAAAATCTATTTACCGACTTCCCGGAACGAATCGAAATACTGAAAACCCATTCCCACGTGCGGGCGCTGGTGATGCCGCTTGAAGAAACGCTGGGCGAACCCGGTAGTTTTAAGAATGCGGACGAAGGCATGGAAATCTACCTGGGCATGATGGAAGAACTAGGCAAGTTTGCGGCCCAAGACCTAAAGCCCCACGCAGCCGCAATCGATCGGGAAGGGCTTACCCGAAAGGACGGAGAGATTTTGCTCCCTGAGAAGCTGCGGGAACACCTTCGCAAAGCTTCGGAACTCGGGGTGTTTGCTGGAGCCGTCAACAAGCAAGACGGCGGCCTAAACTTCCCCCGCGCTTTCTTGAGTACCGCGCTTGAAATGTTTGGGCACGGCTGCCCAAACACCGCGCTGACCATCGCCGCCTTTTCCATGGGAGACTGGTTCTCCAGGCACGCCACGGCGGAACAAAAGAAAACCTACATGGAGGGGCTCTTGTCCGGCCAAACCGAAACAGCGATGGCACTCACTGAGCCGGGCGCGGGGTCGGATTTAGGAAAATTGCGGACGACGGCCAAAAAGGAAGGGGATCATTGGGTTCTCAATGGGACCAAGCAGTTCATCACAAACGGAAATAGTGACCTAGTATTCACCCTCGCACGATCCGATGCCAGCAGTGAAGGATTAAAGGGGTTGTCCGTCTTCATCGTCCCCAAACACATCGAAGGGCGCAGCGATCTCAACGTGAAGGTCGCTAAGGCAGAGCACAAAGTTTGTTTGCACGCGTCCCCCACCTGTGAACTCATTTACGAGAACTCTGTAGGGTATCTCCTTGGCAACGAGGGCGATGGATTCAAAGTCATGGCCGATCTAATGAACATGGCCCGGCTCGCGATGGGCTGCATCGCCGTGGGCATCTCGACCTCAGCTTTGGAGGAAGCCAAAAAGTACGCCCGCAACCGAGTTACCATGGGCAAACCGATTGTCGAGCACCCCATGGTTGCCGACATTCTCTACGAGATGGAAGTTGAAATCCGCGCCATGCGGGCCCTGATGATTGAGTCCAGCTGCGCCTTTGACTGGATGCAGATCTACGAAAAGAAAGGCGACACCAAGAATTTCAAGAAGTGGCAGAAGCGATACCGTCGGCTCACTCCGCTCGTGAAATACCTGTGTGCGGAAAAGGTCATTCCAATCACCCGAAATGCGCTTCAGATCTTCGGTGGGTACGGAGTATGCACAGAATACCCTGCTGAGCGCTTGTTCCGCGAGTCCATCATC
This sequence comes from Bdellovibrionales bacterium, assembly GCA_020435295.1. Lineage (GTDB taxonomy): Bacteria > Bdellovibrionota > FAC87 > UBA2466 > JACKAF01 > JACKAF01. The sequence continues at coordinate 9,405 of JAGQZV010000093.1, forward strand.
TACCCCATTTACGAGGGCACTTCACAGATTCAGTCGCTCATGGTGCTGAAAGATACGCTAAAGGACGTCGCTAGCCACGCGGGGGGGTTCCTGGGCTCTCTGGCCGGAGCCTGGGCAGAATCCAAGGTGACACGCGATCCGGTCAACTCGATGCTCTTGCAAGCACGCAACGAACTCAATCAGTCGATCCGTTATGTGCTTATGTCTATTATGAAGGGCAAGTTCAAGTCCGACATCGAGGGGCTCAAGGAAAAGAAGATACAGCAGTTTATTAAGGATTTTTCACTTCGGCTCATGACACCGGACATGGATCTGACCTATCCGTTCTTGGTTGCTGAACGCCTCACACGCAATGTGTGCGACTATTACGCGCTCAAGTGCATGGTGGATCATTATGTCCCCAGCGACAAAGAACAAGAACGATGGATCTTGGAGTTCGGGCGCATGGCTATCCCGCGCATGCGGCTTGAAAATCATTACATGGTCAACCGCCTACCCTCGACGCTGGACTACATCAAGCGAGAGCGGGAATCGGCGCTCTAAAGTTCCAAAAGGTGCCTATCTACTTTTGGAACCTGTTTAAGACTGTTTGAAGTTCCAAAAGGTGCCTATCTACTTTTGGAACCTGTTTAAGACTGTTTGAGGTGAAAAATTGTCGGCACGGTGGCCGCACGGTGAACCACTACGAGTAGCTCACCCTCAGCATCTTCACCAAAAGAGCTGATTGGCGTGTGGCTCTCCAGCAAGAGGTCTCTTTCCCATTGGCGGCCTTTTTTTCTTAACGCCCATATTTTTCCACTTTCGTAGTCTGCAAATACATACGCGCCGACCAATTGCTTGTGGCGTTTCCCGCGGTACACATAACCGCCCGTGATGGACTGCCCCTCTTTGTGCGAGTATTCGTGGACGGGAGGTTCCATACTCTTTGCGGAGCAGTTCTTAGCCGGCTCATAGCAGTGGCTACCCTCCAGTACACGCCAGCCGTAATTTTTCCCACGCTCGATAACGTCCACCTCTTCCCACTCATACTGGCCGACGTCCGCAGCGTACAAATCCCCCGTCTTGCGATCAAAGCTAAATCTCCAGGGGTTTCGCAATCCCCAAGCAAAGATCTCTGGTTTCCCCCCTTTTCCGTTAGCAAAAGGATTATCCTTGGGTATCCCGTAGGGTTTCTCACTATCCACGTCAATGCGAAGCATTTTCCCAAGAAGCTCGCCCGTATTTTGTGCGCGGTTTGCTGGATCCCCCGCCGCTCCACCGTCTCCCATTCCAATGTAAAGATAGCCATCTGGCCCAAATGCGAGTTGCCCACCGTTGTGATTCGGAAAGGGCTGTGGGATACGCAACAACTCCCGCCCCGTGCTCTGCCCGACCCGGTATTCCTCCACGACCGTCGCTAAAGAGGGCTCAAGCGAGGTGTAGTTGACAAAGAAGCGATCCGAATGAGGAGATCCTGGCTTAGCGAAACTTGGGTGAAACGCAACCGATAACAGCCCCATCTCCCCACCTGAACGCACTTTGGAGCGAATATCTAGAAACGCAGCCCGCTCGACGGTCCCCCTACGCCAAACCAAGATGCGGCCGCTTTGCTCCACAATGTACAGACGCCCCGAATCGCGGGGAGCCACAGTAACAAACACCGGGTAGTCCACCCCCGCATGTACAATCGGTGCCAGCTTCCACGCGCCAAACAAAGCCTGGCAAGTCAACAGCATCAAAATTGCGTATCGCGTCATCTCGTCCTTTCCTTCGCATTAAGATACCGCGACGGTCAAAAAAACGCATGGGACAAAAAAGCTACCCAAAAACAAATGAATTTCAAGCTGGCGGCTGCTACCCTTAGGGGCATGATTTTATATGCGACAGTAGGTTTTTTGGCTTCATTGGTAATCGTGCTCGCATTTTTTCTTTGGCGACAAAAGCAGCAACCACAAACTGTAGATCCACAACAGAGAGTTTTGGAAAATCTGGAACGGCTGCAACACAGCCTAAGCCAGCGACTACTCGAAAGCGAAAACAGTCACGACCACAAAGCGTCGCTCCTACGAACTGAGCTTGCGCAAGCCATGCAAAAAAGCCGTGTTGAAATGCAGCAAGCACTAGGCCAGACCTCCCAGCTGCTGGAGCAAAAAGTTAGCGGAGTGGACCAGAAGTTGGACCGAAAGCTGGGCGAGCTTTCTCAAGGGGTGCAGTCTAAGTTGGAGGCCAATCTAAAAGAAGGCTTCTCGCACTTCCAAAAAGTGCACGATCACTTAAGCAACCTCACCGTAGTCGGGCAATCCATAAATGATCTGAATAACCTTCTAAAACTCCCCCATTTACGAGGAAACTTCGGCGAGGCCTCGCTGGAACGTATTTTGGCGGACTTGCTTCCAGTATCAGCGTACGAAACCCAGTACCGGATTGTACCCAACTCGACCGAGCGCGTAGATGCCGTAATCAAATATCCCAAACGAGTTCTCCCCATCGATAGCAAATTTCCCCGTGAGCAGGTACTACCACTTTTTGAGACAAATGATCCCGGCGCACTCGAACGGTCCCGTTCTGACCTAGCAGATATAATGAAAACACTCGCCCGCCAGATCCGCGAAAAGTACATCCATCCAGAGTTTGGAACGACAGATATGGCGTTGCTATTTGTTCCCAGCGAGACTCTTTATTTCGAGATTATCCGCAACGTAAAACTCTGTGAGGCAATCGCCAAGCAAAAGGTCTTCGCCGTGTCCCCCAATACGCTAGCCATTAGCCTGCATGCGGTTTCCATGGCGCGCGACTACTATGACATGGCAAAAGGCGTGGAACGGACGTTAGAAGAAGTGAAGAAAGCACAAAAGCACTTCGAAAACTTTGAGAAACGTTTTGAAGAAATCGGGCGACAACTAAAGCGCTCCCAAGACGCCTTTGATACCGCCAGCACTCACCTAGGACGCTATTCCGGGGCAGCGAATCGCCTCGTCGGGGGGCAGACTCCAATTTCACCAAGCGAAAGCGATACTCCGCGTCGGCTGGCCGAGCCCCCTAGCGTATAGGCCGATTCCGCCGAGACTTGACAGCCCACGGTCCAAAACAGATACCTTAAAGAACGCATGGTCGAGTTTAATCCTAATCTTCCTCCGCAAAATATCGAGGCTGAGCAGTCGGTGTTGGGCGGCATACTTATCGACAACCAGACCTTTCACAAGGTTGTGGACGTAGTATTGCCGGACGACTTTTACAGACCCGCGCACGGCAAGATCTATAACGCCATGAGGGACCTTGCTGCCAAAGGCGATCCTATTGATGTCGTTTCTTTGACCTCCAAGATGAAAGAACTCGACATTTATGAGGAGGCCGGGGGGGCCGCCTACCTCGCCGAGCTCCTAGAGCGCGTGCCGACTGCGGTCAACTCTGAATACCATGCAAAACTAGTCAGCGATCAAGCACTGAAACGTCGACTGGTATCCGCGTGTAACGAGCTTGCCACCAAGGGCATGGATCCGACAGAAACACCTTTGGAACTGCTTGACGAGGCCGAAAAGACTATCTTCGGACTGAGTTCTACCAAGGGCGACAAGTCCATGGCCCCGGTCCGCGATATCGTACGGAGCGCGTTCGTTGAACTTGAAAAGCGCTTTGAAAACCAAG
>JAGQZV010000094.1 GCA_020435295.1 Bdellovibrionales bacterium
GAAATGAATGCATCCGACAAATCAAAGATCTTTTGTTTGCGATCCGCCAAGGACTCTACCACTACAAGTTCTGAGATTCCGGTATGGGCGATTTCCTCAGTGCGCAAGCAAGTCGGGATAACGCCGACAACCTCAGCGCCTGCTCGCAACGCACTATCAGCCAAAACTCCCATCAGCCCGACGCGTCCTCCGCCGTAAACGAGAGTCATTCCTCTTTCAGCGATGGCTTCACCCAGTCGAGAGGCGGCAAGCACGAACTCAGGATTAGAACCCGGCGCAGCCCCGCAAAATACACCTACCCGTTTCATGCCTTGGCTGCTTCCAGTATCGCCCGGCAAAATGCGGGGAGATCATCCGGCTTGCGGGACGTAATTAGATTGCGGTCTACCACCACTTCTTGGTCTACCCATTTGGCCCCCGCGTGAATCATATCGTCTTTGATCGCGCTAAAACTTGTGCATTGTCGGCCTGCCAACATTTTTGCCGAGGCCAGAACCCAACCGCCGTGACAAATGGAGGCAATAATTTTTCCTGCTGAATTCAGCGAGGAAACCAAATCGAGGGCCGTTTGGTTGCGGCGAATGATATCAGGTGCCCAGCCGCCCGGAACAATAACTGCATCGAACTCGCTCGGATCGAGTTCTTCGACGGAAGTGTCTACAGTGATTGGATAACCATTCTTGCCTGCGTAGTTCTTCTTTGCTTCGACTCCAGCGGTGATCACCGTCCAGCTTGCTTCTCTAAGTCGCAGCAACGGGTACCAGACCTCTAAGTCCTGGTAGTGATCCGCGATGAGAATGACCGCTTTGCTCATGACAACTCCTATAGGATCGGAGATGCTACTCCCAGTTGTGAGGATAAACAAGTGATTCAACGGATTCTGCCAGTCGGCCCGCTGCAGTGTAACTGTGTGATTTTGGGGTGCGATCGCACAAAGGAAGCGGTTGTAATAGATCCGGGGGCCGAACCGGAGCGCATTTTGGGCGCCATTGCGGCCGAAGGGCTGCGACCCAAGTACTTGCTGCACACGCACGCGCATTTTGATCATGTTTGTGGCACTCGCGGGGTTAGGGAAAAGTGGGAGGCGCCCACATGTTTGCACGAGGGCGATGTGCCTTTGTACAAGAATGTCCCTATGCAGGGGCGCTTCTTCGGTTTTCAGTTGGAAGAAACTCCGCCACTGGAAAAGCTACTCGAGGATGAAGAAATACTGAGTTTTGGGGACTATCGATTACAAACCTTGCATACTCCAGGTCATAGTCCGGGAAGCGTTAGCTTTAAGCTCTTGGATGGACCCGAAACTCTGTATTCGGGGGACACACTTTTCTTTAGAAGTATCGGGCGATCCGATCTTTGGGGGGGCGATGAGGGTCTTTTGTTGAAGTCGATTCGCGAGCGCTTGTTTGTTTTTGAAGGCGAGCTGGAAGTCGTGCCAGGTCATGGACCGGTTACGCGCCTTGGGGATGAGAAAAAACTCAACCCTTTCCTACGCTCTTAGTTTATAGATCCGAGTTCCGAAATCGTGCGACGAAGTGAGGGCGAGCGGTTAACTTTCTTGGGAGAGTGGTGCCCGCTCCATTTGCCCTCGCGCGTACGGCCCCCCTCTTTACTTAGTGCATTTACTGCATTGGAAATCCAGTTGGCCGAAGGCCCTGCGCTCGCGGTATAAACGAAGTTACTTTTAGAGGGGATTCGAACACGCGACTTGGCCTTTGGGGCATTTCGTAGAGGAGAAGATTCTAGCGCAAGCTTCTCAAGCCCATCTTCAGAAGTCGAAGCCATTGCGCGTTCAGCCGTGCGTACGGGGCCGTATTTGCTAATGCGTTCCAGTTTGCGGTTCACATGCATGTAGTACCGGACTCGGTTTTTTAACTGGCGTGCGTTGTAATAGGTCCACCAGGGAACTGTTTCCTTTTCCGAATTGGCTTCCTTGAGGTCACGGAGGATCCACGCGGCGAATAGGAAATTCTTCTCTGGGTTGTGCAGATCGCGCACCGAGCGCTTTCCAAACTCCCTGACAAACTCTTTGTTGCCGAGCCAGTTCTTGCGGATCTGGCAGAGTCCAATTTCGCCCGCAGCCCCTTCGGGAAGGTTTTCCCTAAAACTCGTTTCTTGATGCGCAATGGCGATGAGCAGTCTCGGATCGATCCGGTAGTGCTTGGCCGCTTTGTAAATTCCAAGGGCATATTGTACGGATTTTTCGTCGCCGAGTCGGGGTTGCAGGTCAGAGATGGCCCGTCCCAAAGTCATGACATCGTGCAGTTCGCGTTTGCTAAGACCCAGTAAATTGCCGTAGGCGGACGGTACTACTGACCCCGTGACTAGGGCTATGACAAGACAGAGCTGTGCAAAACGATGGTGCATGAATGGCTCTTTACGCGTGGACACAAGGCAACTCCTTCCTGCTACAATTGCAACCGCAGGGCCAGAATTAAGTTATTGAAATTACTTGATTAAGTAGTAAAAACTGCAGGAAAAGGGTGTCGCCCCGTCCCTGTAGGGCTGAGCTTATAGCGCATTGGGTCAATTATTTCCAGGGATTAATCCGGTCAGAAGCTAGGCAGGGCGGGCAGGACGTAGTAGCAAATAAATAATCTTCTATTTTATTAAGTGGTTAGTAGGTTCTTGCGGGGGATAGTGTCTACCGCGTAGACAGGAAGAATACAGGCGGAGGGCGCCGCACCCGGCCCGTGCGGCAACCCTCCAATCGACCTCTTAGTTTTCTCCTCGGCCTGGCCTGTTCCCGCCACCACCGTTTCCAGGGCGCCCAGGGCCAGATCCGGGTCGACCTGGTTGCGGTCCGGTTCCGGGCTGGGGTGTGGGTTCGGGCACGGGTACAGGTACAGGTGCGGGGGCACCGGGTAGGGCGGGTGCGCCACCAAATCCGGGACGACCGCGGTGATAACGTGGTCCCCCTTCGCGATCCCCTTCTTTCACCAAACGCACACCCGTTTGGATGACTCTCCCAGCAAAGTTTTCTGAGCGTGTACCGGTCATTTCTACGCGGCCGCCATGAAAATCTCGGTCAATGTTCAAACTCAGTGTGAGTGTTGCCACTGAGTTACGCGCACGCCATTGGGTTTCACAGACTTCAATCAGGTACGCTGTTTTGGAATTGGGTTCGAAGATCCCCGTCCCGCGACACTTGGTGGCATCGCCAAAACCCAGGTTTCTGTCGCCGCGATCCCAATCTCGGTCTCGATCTCGATCGCCGTCGCGGTTCCCGTCCCGACCCCGAAAGCGATCGCGGTCTCGACCGCCGTAGTGACCCCACGAATGATCGAGTCGGCGCGAGCGTTCAAAATAAAATGTCGCCACTTCGTCTTGAAAATCCACGTCTGAGATTTCGTATTTTCCGTCCACGCTGTTCCACTCGCCATCTAGGGCGCGCGTGGTCCAATGAAATTCTTGCGCGAAGGCGCCGGCACTCACCAAGAATGCCACCCCAAGCGCCCACATCGCCTTGCTTCCGATATTTTTCATACGTTCTCCTTTGAAGCCATAATGGCCTCCCACTAAGGGATTCGTTTTCTTGCGCAGTGTCAATCTATCGAGTGAGAGCAGGAGGTTATGCGGCTGAAAAGTGTGGTCGGAGACGCATGCCCATCTAAGGGGAGGGGACGAAGACACCCTGCTTTAGTCCCAATTGCAGGCGCCTTATTGCTTCATCGGGCTTTTCGGGTTCGAAGCCGAATTGTTTGCGCAGTTCGCCCAACCCTAGACTGAGATCGTGGTGGCGGTGTCGAACTGTTTTTCCGTGAAAGTGGGCGCCGCTCACCGGACTAATGAGTTTGGTGGAAAGTCCGAGCGCGCGCGCAAGACGCGTGGCAAATCCGTAGTAAGTATCGGAATGTGAAGATCCTAAATGGTAAATGCCCTCGTGAATGGGATCGGCGTCTACTAAAAGGCCGACGGCTTGGCAGAGATCGCGCCCCGAGACAAAGGTTCTGGTTTCGTCACTGATGCAAGCAATCTTTTCCCCGCGCCACAGCTGCCGAAGTAAGCGGTTAAGCATGGAACGCTGATTCAGGCTACCTAGCGCAAAAACTGTGGGTAATCGCAAAACAAAAACATTTTGATAGCGTTTGAGAATTTCTTCTCCTCTCCGTTTAGAGCTGCCATAGATGTCTTGTGGATCGGGGAAGTCGTTTTCTACGTAGTTTCCCTTAGTACCTGAAAAAACTTTTGCAGAAGAGAGATAGATCATGCGGCTGCCGAATCGGCCGATCGCACTGGCGATGGTTCCCGGGAATGTGGCATTGAGCGCAAAAGCTAGATCTGAGTCTCGATCGCAGAGCTGGGTGTCGGTGATCCCTGCGCAATAGATTACGGTGTCTGGTCTCAGCGTTTTGAGCACGCCCAAAATAGGGGTGTCTTCATCAAGGTGCATTTGGAAACAGGGGACGTCTTCAATTCTCGGGCGGTGCTGCGCGTAGGTACCGTAGACCAAGTAGTGCCGCCTCAAGTACGTCGCGAGATTCGAACCCAAGCAACTCGAGGCGCCGATAATTAGAACTTTTTTCATGGCTCAGGAAGAAAGTGAAAACACGGCCCGGGCGTTGTCGGACGTTTGTTGCACGACACTTTCCAAATCCCGACCCAAAGCTGATGATAAGACCTTCGCGGTCAAAGGTAAATAGGAAGGCTCGTTGGGTTTGCCCCGGTACGGCTCAGGAGTCAGAAAGGGGCAGTCCGTTTCGATCATGAGTGCATCGAGTGGCAGTGCGCGAGCGGTGTCTCTCAGGGCTTCTGCCTTTTTAAACGTGAGTATTCCGGAAAAGGAAACCCTAAAGCCCATATCAACAGACTTTTTTGCTTCTGCGGTTGTGCCAGTGAAACAGTGCATAACCCCACGCCGATTTGGAGCTCCCACTCGATTGAGGATCTCAAACAGATCCGCAAATGCCTCACGGCAGTGGACGGCAATCGGAAGGTCCAAAGTTTTCGCCAACTCGAGCTGTTCCTCAAAGCAAACCAACTGCTCCTCGCGAGGGGAGTTGTCGTAGAAATAATCTAGCCCAATTTCACCGATGGCGACACATTTCCTAGGGACACCCGACTTGAAATAGCCAAGCAGTTGAGGCTTCCACTTTTCCCAGGACGTCGCGCTGTGAGGGTGAGTCCCCAAGGTGTAGAAGACGTTTTTGTGGGTCTCTCCAAGTTTCTGGTTGAGATCCCAGTCGCTTTGCTCAGTGCCAATGGTAACCATGGTGGAAACCCCAGCATCGGCGGCGCGACTGAGTACCGTATCGATGTCTGCGTGTTCCAGCATGTACAAATGAGCGTGGGAATCAATAAGTTCCATAGTTATTCCACTTTTGTGAAAAGAATGCCAGGGGAGTGGATGGGAGTTCCTGGATCCAAAGGCCGGGAGGCATCGGCCCATTTAGGATCTTCTATTGATAGAGCTTTATTGATTTGCGCGGCCGCGAATGGCAGAAAGGGCGCAAGGAGTGTTCCCAATAGTTTGATAGCGTTTAGCCCGCAGCAAAGCGTCACTTTGGTTGTCTCCATATCCGTTTTTCGCGTGACCCAAGGGGCTTTTTCGTCGACATAGCGGTTGCACTCGCGGGCAAATTCCATGACAAGCTCCAAGGCATTTTTGAAATTATAGTCGCTTATCTGGCCTGTGACTGCGAGTTGCGTTACTTCGAACCGAAGCACGAAGCTCTTATCTGCGTCCGCTATTTTACTCTGATCAACGGCAGGAACTTCATTGCCCACATGTTTTAGCGTAAAAGACAGCACACGGTTTACAAAATTACCCAACGTATTGGCAAGATCCGTATTGTTTCGAAGCTGCAGATCTTCCGGCTTATAAACGGTGCGCGCTTTTTCCGGTGCAATAGCAGTCAGGTAGTAGCGCAGGACATCGGGATTCCCACCCTCGGCGAGGTAGTCGCCTATCCAAACGGCGGTTCCACGTGATTTAGAAATTTTCTCCACTTCCTTATCTGGGAACTTGATATTGAGAAATTGATTTACCACGACAGCTTTTGGTAGCTGAAAGCTGCCCTCAGCGCTGAGCATCGCGATCCAGATGACACAATGGAATATGGTGTTGTCCTCGCCGATAAAGTGAATAATTTCTGTATCCGGGGATTTCCACCAGTCCGCGTATTGCTCTGGGTTCTCTCCCCGAGTTTCACAAAGCTGCATGGTGTTTGAAATGTACCCAATTGGGGCGTCAAACCACACATAGAGAACTTTTCCCTTGGCATCGGGATCGTCGAGAGGAACCGGAATCCCCCAGCTGATGTCACGGGTCATCGAACGTTTGACCAGACCTTGAGACAAAAGGCTTCTCACGTAGTTCTTGGTAGTGTCCCGCATTTCCGCTTTTTCTAGCCATCTTTCCACGGCCCCTTGAAACTGCGTAAGATCTAAAAACCAGTGTGTGGTTTCTCGGACGGAGGCGGGTTTACCGGAAAGCACACTGATAGGATTTTTCAAGGTTTCTATATCTAGTACCTTACCGCAGTTTTCACACTGATCTCCATTCTGGTTGGGGGTGTCACAGAAGGAGCAAGTACCCTTTACGTACCGATCGGGCAGAAAAACCTGCTTGGTTTCGTCGTAATGCTGGCGGGTGACTTTCTTTTCGAAGCAGTTCTTTTCAAAAAGTTTGAGAAAGAAGTTCTGGCTCGTTTTGGCGTGGAATTTAGTTTGGCTTGTCGAGCCGTAAACATCAAAGTGGATGCCGAGACCCTCAAAGTCTGCTTTTTGGAGTCTATGGTAGTGTTGAGCGACTTCTGCGGGCGTTTTCCCTTCTTTATCTGCCGTCAGCATGATCGCCACTCCGTGATCGTCGGAGCCGCAAACAAACGAAACTTCCCGGCCGGTCAATCTGAGGTACCGCACGTAAATGTCGGCTGGTAGATAGGCACCCGCAATGTGACCGACATGCAAGCGCCCATTTGAATAGGGCAGCCCCGATGTGACTAATACGCGTTTGTTTTTCGAACTCAAAGCTGGGAATCCTTTGTGAAGTGTTGGATGAGCAAATTCTCTATTAGTAAAGCGTGGTTGGCGTTCGAACGCAATTTTCCCTCCGTGCCGAGCGTAGCATCGAAGGCCCTAAGGTTTTGGTATTCATTGCGTGTTGAGAATGGGGACGGGAGGCCGTAGATGGCGCTGCGAAGTCTTCGTTGAAGAAACTGCAAAAAGCGCAAACCCGTTTCCCGATCACTGATTTTTTTGATGGCGAGAGTATTCTCACTGCCCAAAAAGTCGTTCATCATCTGCTCAAATTCCGTCTCTTCCTTCTCAAACCCTTCTTCCGATTCTGCTGAAGGCGTGGTGCGAAACTGCAAGCATCGCGAAAGAATTGTGTTAAGGAGGGATCCCGGCTGAGTGGTCAAGAATATGAAATAGCGATCTGCAGCGGGTTCTTCGAGTGACTTCAAAAAGGCATTAGCCGCGGCGGGCGTCATCCGGTGGCATTCATCGATAACACACACCTTGGGGCCTCCTTCCATAGAGGCTACTCCCATTTGGTAGCAAAGCTCTCTTACTGACTCGATTTTGATGGAGGTGGACTCAGGATCGCTTAGGACGTAAACATCGGGGTGAACGGCTCTTCCAATGCGTGCGCATGTGGGACAATTAGGATCAAAGCTTCCTTCACGGATACGCTTGGGACAGACAAGCCACTTGGCCATGCCGATTGCTAGCTTAATTTTTGTTTCTGCATCCGGACCCGTGAGCAGCAGTGCCGGGTGAATGCGCCCGCTTTGGAAATAGTGCAGAAGCTGATTCTGTGTCTCTTGAAGCCCTCGTACTCCCAAGGGCCCCATGTTTAATGTTGCGGCCATAGTCCTTTTCTCTCAAGCCTAGTTTTTACCAGTCTTTGGATTTCTTGGCCAATCTCCTTGGGATCGCCGGTGCCGTTAAAAACTCGGTACCGTCGAGAATTCTTCTTGGCTAGCGCGAGAAAGCCTTTGCGTACTTTCTTGTGAAACGCCATTTTTTCGCGTTCCAGACGGTCCGGGGCCCCGCGGCCCCGCACGCGGGCTAAGCCAATCTCCGGCGGGACGTCCAAGATGATGACCAGATCCGGAGTGAGGCCCGATGTGGCCAGACTGTTTAAGGTTTCCGCGTGGTGCATGCCTCGTGCCATCCCCTGATATACTGCTGTGGAATCGGCGTGCCGATCCGAGAGAACCACCTGGCCGCAGGAAAGGGCCGGTTTGACGACGCTTGCCACATGGTGTGCGCGATCGGCCTCATAAAGAAAGAGCTCCGCTTCTGGGGATACCTTGTGCTTTGCGTGCAGAAGAAGTTGGCGAATCCCCTTTCCAAGCGGCGTGCCCCCTGGTTCACGCGTCAGCACTATTGGGATTCCCTCCCGCGATAGGGTGCGCGCCAGCTGCCGGAGTTGGGTGGATTTGCCACAACCCTCGCCGCCTTCAAAGACCAAAAAAAAGCCTGGATATGATTTCTTTTTCTGCATGTCTAAACCTGAAATATAGACAACTTCGGGCTTAGCAGTTAAGAGATTTAGGTGCGAAAGCTCGATTTTGCTCGGATGGCGGAATTGGTAGACGCGCATGATTCAGGATCATGTAGGGCGACCTGTGGGAGTTCGAGTCTCCCTCCGAGCACCATTTAAGTGGTGACTCGTTCCTGCGCTTCGCTCCGGGTCGAGTCTCCCTCCGAGCACCATTTAAGTGCCATTTTAGTTCAGTAGTTCTAAGAGCTTACCCCACTCCCTTTAATTTTCGGTCGTCTTCCAAAATGCCGATATAGAACGTGATGTTCCGAAAATGCCACGTATCAAGTATCGCCCTCCTTCTCGCCGTCCAGGCGGCCCATGGTGGATTGAAGCGCCGCGGCTTTGAACCGAAATACGTGGATTGGTACCGAGGGGCGTGCCCGACAAGCGTCGAAGCGTGGCGCCACGTGCGTTTCTCTCTGGCAAAAGATCTCTCCAATCCCCAGAATCGAAAAATTCCCTACAACGGATCCAAGGAAAAAGGGGCTTTTCTTGCCTACGCCTGGCTAGATCGATGCCTCACCGAGCCGGATGTCCTCGATGTCTTGGAAAAAAATCCGAGTGTGGCAGCCTGTATTCGTCCAACGGAACAATACTTACGTTGGTACCGAACGCTCTACAAAAAGCACCGCGGTAACCGTGGTGTCGCTTCCTTGGGCTTTGCGGTCGAAGATAGTCTCTACATTAAAGAGTCGGCGGCGCGTACGCCCGTTCCCGCAGAGTTGCAGGATCAGCGGTTTCTGGAATCCCTGGGACGACTCGATACCGTCCCGGCGGCTTTCAAGTGGCTCCGCGCCGTGAATCAGAACCGTGAATTTAGAAACCTTTTGCCCTGGGAATTCTTGTTCTTTGAGTCTGCGATGCGCACGGAAGATGTTTCGCATTCCCACGCCCGCCTACTCGTCTCGGTTCCGGAAACCACGGAGGGACCCGCGCGCTATTTCCTATTTGCGCTTCCAAATAAAAAGGGGCGTGCCAGTGACGAGGCCTCTTCGATTAGTCTTCACAAAGATGGCGCGTTTTTCTATCAGTACTGGCGGCGAAAGCGCCAACGGCAGTTTTCTTTGGAGCGCTACCGCACGCTGAAATCTGGGCACTGTGTGGAGTGCCACAAATCGGGCGGTCCGCTGGGTCTACGTCCCATCGAACCCACTGATGCCTATCAAAAGATCTACGCAGCGTGGGGAAGCCAAAAAGACGCGGGAGCGCTCCTCGAAAAGATTAATAAGGAGATACTCAGTGTGGGAATGGTTTATTCGAAGTTTGACGCAACACCAAGGCAGGGCGCTGGACTTGGAGATGGCTCCGCTGCGCGCCTGGATGAAGAATTTTTCGAAAACTGTGCACGCCCCGCCATAACAAAAGCCTGGCGCCGGTCGCCTCGAGAATTGCGGAAGTTCGATTTTGAGGCGACCTTTGGTCGCTTGGAAGGTGCAATGAATTGTATGAGCTGTCACGATGGCAAGACACGAAGCCTTCTGTCGCCTCCCTTCGACCGGGCGCTCGACTTTTTTGTAACCGGAGGCCATATGCCCCCCGGCTATGATTTGGAATGGGTGGAACGGGTTGCCTTAAACGAGTGTCTTAAGGGCGAGTACTGGGGATATCTTAACGGTCACAAGGACTATGTTCCGGGAAGCCTATTCCGTCATTTGATGTCGGTGCCGTGTGTTTCTGAGGTGGCGCCCTAGCTTAGCTAGACTTGTAAAGCAGATGTTTTGCCCGAAGCTTTTTGAACTGGGCGCACTGCTTCTCTCCCTCTTTCAGAAAGTCCTTTAGAGAGTGTCCGGCGTCAATTATTTCTCTCAGTTCGGATGTTCCAGCAATCAGATCGATAGGCATCTTGTCATATTCGTACTCGTAGGGCGGTTTCTTCCACTCAAACTTATCCGGGTACAACCGCTTGATGGACGCGAGCAGGTGAACACCTGCTGCATAGGGCTTAAACAGCCTTCGGTTCAAGACGTGGAGTTGCACGCCCCCGCATACTTGATCTTTGCCCTTCTGATAGGTCGGCTGAAAGTATACGGGTCTGAAATAAACACCCTTCAATTTCAGACTGTTCATGTGCTGGGCGAGGTGGTCCGGATTGATATACCCAGCGCCCACCCACTCCAAAGGTGTGGTCGTGCCACGGCCTTCCGAAACATTGGTGCCTTCAAACAATACGGTTCCCGGGAAGGTGAGGGCAGTTTGTGAAGTCGGGATGTTCGGTGAAGGAGGAATCCAGATGCGCTTTAAGTTGTCGGCGAACCATGCGCGTTTCCATCCTTTCATTTTGATGACTTCCAAATCGCAACGAATGCCAAACGTTTCGTTAAATAAGTACGCTAGCTCACCCATGGTCATCCCATGGCGCACGCACATCGGGAACTGGCCCACAAACGAAATAAAATCGGTGTCTAGGACGTGGCCCTCGGTGTCGAGTCCGTTGATGGGGTTCGGACGATCCAAGACGACTATTTTTTTCCCAGTTCGCTTTGCGGCTCGCATGCAATTGGCCATCGTATACATGAAAGTATAGATGCGCGTACCAATGTCTTGAAGATCCACTAAAAGGACATCAAAACGATCCATCACTTCGTTGGAGGGTTCGCGAGTCTTGCTGTACAAGCTAATGACGGGGAGTTGAGTTGTGGGATCAATGAAATCCTCACTCTCAATCATGTTGTCCTGCTTTTCCCCGCGGATGCCGTGCTGGGGTCCTAGGAAGCAAGTCACATCAAGTTTGTACTTTTTCTCGGTTACGAGGTGGCTCAGGTGACGGAGCCCAACGTTCACAGAGGCTTGATTGCATAAGAAAGCCAGACGAAGTTTCTGGTACTTGCGGTATTCTTTTTTTAGGAAAACATCTAGGCCGGTTTCAAACATTAATTTTTCCGTCTTTCTAGCCAGCTATTCGTACTATTAAATATTGAGGAATCCAGAAACGCAACGGTCGAGATTCTCGATAGGGACCTTCAGCTCATAACCGGCGGGAATCTTCCCTCGTCCCGACGTGACCCAGCGGGTAAGAGCGGGATTGAACTGCTCCAGATCGTTTTCTTTCATGTGACAAGCAAAGGCTACGTCGGTGAAAGCTGCTTCACGCGGTAGAGAAGCTTTGCCTATTTCAATGGGGGAGTCTACGAGTAGTTTACCAAAGTACTTTCGGTAATCCCGTTCGACTTCCAGTATAGCTAGAAACGAAGCATAGAAATTGGAGGACGCAAAACCAAAGGTGTCTGACTTGAATCCCTCTATAATGGCGGCTAAATCCTTGGTCCCCAACTCCTGCACCGCGGTGGCCATACCCGCACGCCCATGGTTGTAGGCCGTAACGGCCAGCGGCCAGGAACCAAGCACTTCGAAGTTTTTTCGTAGCAGTTTAGCTGCCGCGTGTGTAGCGAGGATCGGATCGTTTCTCTCGTCTACCGCCCGATCGATACGCAAGTACCGCTTACCCGTCGAGCGCATGAATTGCCAAACGCCCGAAGCGCCAACCTTCGAACGGGCATTGATGTCAAATCCGGATTCCACCAAAGTTAGTCGCGTCAATTCCTTCGGAACACCGTAGGATTCGAAGATCTCCATCATTTCTGGAAAATAGCGTCCGCCGTAGAGAAAACCCTTCACGATACGGTCTTTTTGACCAATTTGAGACCGTACGTAGGGTACAGCGCGCATGAATTTGTCGCGACTGTCGAGATGCACGAATTGCTTGAAGATGGGGAGCAACAACATCGGAATGGACAATGGCCGATCGTGGAGCCCGTCGAGGGTTAGGAGGTTGCGTACAATCTTCTTTTTCTCGTCGCGGAGATGGCGGTTCACCATCCGACGGACGCGGCGACGGGAGAGGCGCTGGTTTTCGATATGGCTTGTGTCGACAACGCCGTAGACGATACTCAGATTCTTCGTGTCGTGCAGTACCGATTGAGAACTTGTGTACTGTGTGTAGATCCGCTTCCAAAAGTCGACTCGACTTTGCAGCTCTGGTGGAACTCGAAAAGTGTAGCCTTCAATATAGCCCAGCGTTCCGGACGGGTTCTCGAAACGCGGGAGTTCCATTTCCCTCAACTGCCCGCCGGAATAGAGTTCTGAGTATCCTTGAATATTGCGTGGATCGGGTTTCTCGGTAACCTGAATGAGCTCGTCAGTGTCCCAGGGCTCGTCTGGGTACGGCAAGGGCAGGATGGCCCACGCCAAGGCACTGTAACCCATCAAGAATAAGATCAAACTTTTCATGTGAGAACGGAATCTTACTTTCGACTGAAGCGGCGAGCGGCCAAGGCAACCTGGTCGACCCAGTTTGTCATCCGACCGTATTTACCTTTGGGATCGTTAAGCAGAACCACAAAGGCGAGCATCTCACCGTCCGCGCTAGGCGTGTAGCCGGCTAATGACGCAACGCCATCTAAGGAGCCGGTTTTCGCCCTCAGAATGTTTTCGGCGTTACTGTTCAAAAATCTTCGACGAAT
>JAGQZV010000095.1 GCA_020435295.1 Bdellovibrionales bacterium
TTTTCCAGAGTATCCGACCATACGGCTGCGGTGCCAGAAGGCGGTGCCCCCTCTTTCATTAACGACTTTGTACAGGCCTTCCTTGACGATATCGAAGATTTCGGCCGGAACGTCCACCTTCTGATTCAACTCAGGTTTGAACTCTTCGATGACATCCCCGTTGCGATCCACCACCCGGCGAACCAGTAAAGGTTTGTACACGAATCCACCGTTTCCAATTGCGGCATAAGCGTTTGCCAACTGAATGGGGGTGGAAACCACGAAACCCTGGCCAATGGCGACACTCAAGTTCTCGCCCGGCTGCCAGGGTTCTTTAAACACTTTCTCTTTCCAGACAGAATCAGGAATGATCCCTTTGATTTCGTCCGGCAAGGCGATGCCGGTAAGTTTGCCCAAACCAAACGCTCGCGAGTATTTGGCCATCGCATCAACACCCAATGCAATGCCCATTTTGTAGAAAAACACATCGCAACTCTCTTTGATGGCCTTAAAGATGTCGACCGTCCCGTGACGTTTCCAGCAGTGATAGCGCCGCCCACCAAAATAGAGATGGCCCGTACAGTTAATTCTCGTATCCGTATTTGCATGCCCTTCCGCAAGCGCTGCTATAGCGACGAGCAATTTGTAGGTGGAGCCCGGCGGGTAATGGTCCTGGATTGCTCGATTTCGCAGCGGCCGCATGGGGTCGTTGGCAAGTGAGGCCCACACTTTGGAGCTGACTTCCCGCCCAGAAATTTGTTCCGGATCGTAAGACGGCCGATTGATCATGGCGAGAATTTCCCCGTTACGCGGATCAATGGCTACTACAGAACCGTAGTACTCGCGCGAGACCAAGGCATCCAGCGCGGCCGATTCCAAATCCATGTCCAAGGTAAGGTGGAGATCATGGCCCGGAATAGGCTCTGTTTGGGCTTCAAAACCTAGCAGTTTTTCGCCCTGTTCCGTTTGCCGACGGCGCCCACGTGCATCGACTTCGACATAGCCGGCCCCGTTCACGCCACGCAGGTAGGCATCATACTGCTTTTCAAGGCCGACTTTCCCAATGTAGTCGCCTGGCTCCAGCCCCCGAGTTGTGTAACGCTTTATCTCGCGATCGTTGACTTCCCCCACATAGCCCAGAGCTTGGGCGGACATTTCGCCGTAGGGGTATTTGCGCTGTACACTGGCTTCGATGTACACACCCGGAAATTCCTCTGGATCCATTTCGATCCCGGCAATCACGTCTTTGCTAACGTCCGATTTGAGCAATACGGCGTGAAAACTACGCGTCTTTTTTGCTTTCTGCAGGCGTCTATCAAACTCGGCTCGAGGCATTCCAAGAACTTTAAAGAGGCGATCGTTTACTTCTTTCGTAAACGGGTAATATTGGGACAACATCACCACGTCAAAGGACGCACGGTTGTCAACGATAACTCGCCCTTCCCTATCATAGATAATCCCACGAGTCGGTTGGAGTTTTTCCTTCTTTAGTCGGTTTGCCTCAGAATAACGTCGAAGTTCTTCGCCTTGCGCAATCTGGAGCACGTAGAGACGCAACCCGATAATGCACAAGAAAAACAGTACGACAAAATTAAAATATCTCGCCCGATCGCGAAACTTGCGGATTTCCTGTTCGCGTCCGATCAAAGACTGTCTCCCGCCATTTCAATATTGATTGTGGGCGTTTTGAAGGTCATGCGATCCAGCAAACTTAAACTTAGGTAAACAAAAAAGCCCAGCACCGTATTCAACAGGAGTCCCATCCCAAAGGCCCCGATCCCGTTCGATCCCCAAGAGTGGCCAAACAGAGACGCGATAGGGAGGTTTATAATACGCGCAAGCAATGACAGCGCAAAGAGTAGCATCAGAATCGTGAACCCCTCGTTCGCATAAATCACGTAACTCAATACGCGCGCAATAATAAACAAGGACAAATAGTGAAGGACAAAGACGCCAATTGGGGCGATGCTACTCAGCGAATAGAGGTGGGAGGTTAAAATCGAAAGAGTTAGCCCCTCCGCCACACTACGGCGCTGTCCGAAATACACGATAAAGGGCAAAAGAATGTCCCAGTGCCGAAACACGTCTGGAAAGACATACTCAATATTGGTACGTCCCACCAATAGCAGATAAAAGAAAATCGTCACCAGGATCGGGTTGACCGACTCAAGAAACTTTTTCTGATTCGGCTGGAGGAAATACAATAAACACCTCTTCCAGGCGGTAGATGTCCACCGCGCTTTTTACCGTGACCTTCTGCAAGACGCCGCTGGGATTTGGAACAACGTCCGTAACATAACCAACCAGTAAGCCTTTTGGGAAAATGGACCCAAACCCCGAAGAAACCACGGTGTCATTCACCGCCACGTCCTCCAACCGATCCACATACTTTAACGAGCACAATACCCTCTTTGCCTGGCCAGAAATGATTCCACGCGCTCGAGTCCGTTGAATAACCGCATCGATATTACTAGTCGGATCCACCAGCGTGAGGACATCGGCGTAATTCTTGGTGACGCGTAGAACTCGACCTACCAGACCTGCCGGGCTAATGACACCCATGCCGGCTTTCACACCGTCGTCACTTCCGCGATCCACCCGAATCCCGAAGTAGTCGCTCGAAACATCGTGGGCAATCACGTGTGCCGCAAGTAGCTGCTGCTGCAACTGGCTCGAAAAACGCAATCCCTCACGCAACCGAGCGTTTTCGGTTTCCACTTCTTGCAACGCCGCCAACTTGGTACGCAAATAGGCGAGCTCTTTCTTCAGTTCTTCGTTCTCACTCTGCGTGTTTACAAGGAGAAAGTACTTTTCAACAAAGGATTGCGCGCCACGAACAAAATAGATGGACTGACTTTGAAGATATCCCGTCGCAGAAATAATTATGTTGTCTACAAAGCCCGTGCGCCCTTGTCGGTGGCGGTGGACATAGAGCGCCAACGCGCAAATGGAAAGCGTCAAAAGAGCAAAAAATGCATATCGTCGGCGCGCGCCCATATTAAAACCTTGCCTTGATTTTAGTCTGGTTTCACCTTATATGTAACATATTTTAATCACTGAGGAATAGGCCGAAAACGATCATGCTAGAAACCTTTCGCAAACGCACAAATAACATAGCCTTCACCATCTTAATTCTCCTCATTGTGGCCGTCATGGCCATGTTTGGCATCGACATGTCAGACAGGAATGGCGGAGCCGGGAGGGCTGCCGCATTCGTCAACGGAGAGCCTATCACTCAGGCTGAATTTCAGCAGGAGCTGCAGGCAAGACTACAGCAATATCAACAAATTCTGGGCGCCCAATACGATGAGAGGCTCATCATGCAATTGCGCCTACCGCAGCAAACCCTGCGCCAGCTCATCCAATACAAGCTGCTGGCTCAGCAGGCCTCCCAAATGGGGATCGTCGTCCCTGACGAGGAACTCGCGTCCCATATTCGCAGCCTCCCCTACTTCCAAGTCGATGGAAAGTTTGACGCCTCGCTCTATCAGCGCCTTCCGAACAAGGGCTTTGAGGAACGCCGCCAACGTGAGCGGCTCCAAGTCATGCGCCTGCAGGACTATTTGCAGAAGCGTATCCGCCTTTCGCCAAGTGAGGCACAACGCAATTACAACCTCTCCGAGTCAAAGATCGAGTTGAAGTTTGCCGCTATTGATCTCGCACAGCTTTCAAAAACCGTCCGCCCGACACCCAACGAGGTAGCGGCCGTACTCGGAGGTGACGAGTCCAAATTGCGCGAATATTACACCGCTCACACCGCCGACTTTACACGCCCTGGACAAGCCCATCTTTATCAAATCCGGGTGGGACTCCCGTTCCAGGCCTCCGATGCCAAAAAAAAGGAGGCGCTTGCTAAAATAGAGAGCATCAAGTCCCGCGCCACTGCGAAAAATTTTGCAGAAATCGCGAAAGAAAATTCGGACGACGAATACGCGAAGAAGGGTGGCGATCGTGGGTGGGTCACAGAGGGAACCTTGGGGCAGAGTTTTGAAACGGCCATCGATAGCCTAGCTGCCGGGCAGCTAAGCGGCGTCGTCGAAACCTCGGCAGGCTACTTCCTCCTTTATGTCGCGGAAAAGCAAGCGCGCCACGTTACAGCCTTTGAGGACGCAAAACCCAAAATCGCGGCGGAGCTTGCCAAAGAGCAAAAGCAAGAGGCTCACCAAAAGGAACGCCTGACTGCGTGGAACCAGCTTTTGGAAAAGGGAACAGGGTTGGACAGCCAGCTCGGCGCTAACGGAATCAAGGTTGAGAGCACCGGCGAGTTTAGCCTAGGACAAGGCTATTTGCCCAAAATCGGCGATTCCGAGGCAGCGCTGGATGCCGTATTTCAACTTACCAAGCTGAACCAGGTAGTTCCGAAGCTCATTTCCCACTCGGGCAAGTTCTACTACATCAAGCTCGCCAAACTGAACCGACCCAAACCGGGAACCCCTGCAAAGTGGAATGAGGCCGAAAACTCCGTAACGGCGGGCGTGCAAAACGAACTTCTCACAAAGTGGATCGCAGATCTGCAAAATCACGCTCGGATTAAGGAAACACTTCCGTTTGGGGACGAAGGGCCGGCGCAACTATAGTCCCAATCATTTTAAGAAGTTCCGAATTATTAAATTATTAAGAGTTGAGACGGAACCAAAGAGGAACTTGGGGACGGGAGGCAAATCGTAGGTGGGATGGGGGCTGCATCCCGTCTCCAAGTTCTCATCTCTAGTCGCCCGACCGAAGTCGGGACGTTTCATGCGGCATCGTTAGGCTTTTTGTAAGACTGTTCTTCGTACTCCTTATCCATCAAAATTTTCCTACCGTCGGTGGCGACATCCACTGACCTTCAGACGCTGGCAACCCGGTCATCCTCTGCAGGCATCGAATCAAAGCCTCCTGCGGGCCCTCGGCAACTTCAGCTCCCTGCCACAGGTGCTCCTGCGTACTTACTTCTAGATAACAACTAACCTGATGGCCGCTACCTTGGCGTCCGAACACGGCATAATACTCCCACGAGTTCCTCTCGGAAGGGACCTCCTCGGAAACCCACCGGCCTATGCGTTTTTCTACAAAACGGTCTAGAACCCGGTTGTGTTGAACACTCTCGCAAACAATGCGTCCGTGTCCTTCCCTTTTTTCGGCTCCCATTCCGAACCTCGCGTCTACTTCCCAACTTAAGCAAACAACGTGCCAGTTGCTTTCTGTCGTTTCGAGCTCAAGACCCCCCCCGAGCGGCACGTTTTCGTACCGTTTTGTTTCAGAGTAGTTTGGGGTCTTGAAACAAAATGCTTCAAGAGCAAGGCATGTACATTTCGCTTCCTCTTAAAGCACGCCCGGATACGGCGCTCTAAACGCGAAGCAGCTGCCATCAAATGGGCACCGTTCTTGCTTATTGCTTTGAGTAGCTACAGGAACCAAGCATTCGACTATTGCACTTTGGACTTAGACCTTTGGATCTTGAACTTTTGCTAAGGGAAAACACCATGGAACACAATTTCGCAACACTCATTGTCGGAGTCAGTCTCTTTACTTTCGCCACACTGGTCAATGTCACCAAGATTGGGCAAAGGTCAGACGAACTCCCCGTCACTGAGACTCAACAACAAAACGACCACCTTTGGCAGAGTTCCCCCCAAGGACCAGAAGAAAAGAAGCTACCAAGCCAGCATGGGCGGAGAAAGGAGTCTCACTAACTGTGACGAATGGGCGCTTTACTATTGATAATACAAGCGTTTTGGACTCCCCCACGCGGCCTACTCTTGGACCGTCTGCTGCACATCTTGACCCGATCTCACAAATATGCTGCTATGCGCTCACTTCTACTAGGGCCAGCAGCACGTAATTATTAACTTATGTCTATCCAGAAGAACTCATTTCCCGGGGGGCGAAACACACTGGCGGTAGCGTTATTTGCGACCGGCCTCATTGCCGTCGTTTGCCTCGTGTTTGTGCGAGCCCCAGCGGTGAAGATCTGGTTGCTCCCGCTGGCCATTGTTGGGCTTTTCGTGCAAATGGCCCTGCTTGTGTACTGGCTCTGGAGCGACAAACGCTTTACTTCCCAAGTCAATCATATGTCCAGCTGGACTGTCCTGGATTCTCTTCTTGAAGGGATCTGCGTAGTCGACACGCAAGGGCGCGTCCTCTATATGAACGCACAAGCCAAGACTTTCTTGGGCAGCGAAATCCGCGCAGTTCCCGTAGGGCGCGACTACGCGGAATGGGCGACGGTTCATGGCTTTTTCGTTCCGAATCGTTTTGCAACACTCCCCCGCGACGCCCACCCATTTTTGGCGGCAGCTCGCGGCGAGCTGCATACCAGCGCAGACATTTTCGTTCTAAACGCTTATACCAAAGGGCGTTCGCTCCACGTCAGCGCCAGCCCGCTCTATGACGACTACGGCAAGCTATACGCGAGCTTAGTTAAACTCCTGGACAATACCGCAAAACAAAGATCCGACGAAAAGGCCCAGCATTCCGAGGAACTCTTCAAACAAGCATTTTCCTCGAGTCCAGCTTGCATGGCTATTTCCAGCATTGAAGATGGTAAGTTCATCGATGCCAATGAAAAGTTCTTAAAGCTTCTGGAGTACGAGCGCGAGGAGCTAATCGGCAAAACCACCTTCGAGCTAGAAGTTTGGCCAGATCTCAAAGAGCGCAACCGCCTTGCCCAAGCTCTTTCTAATACCGGATCCCTTAAAGAACTAGACTGCCACATTCGAACCCGCAACGGACAACTAAAGAACATTGACGCCTCGTTTGAACTCATTCACTGGCAAGGAAAGGCCTGCGTACTGGGAATGGCGACCGACATTAGCAGTCGGAAGGAGTATGAGCTCAGCCTGCGCGAGGCTAAGCAAGCCGCGGACAACGCCAACCGAACCAAGAGCGAATTCTTGGCTAACATGAGCCACGAAATGCGCACACCATTGAATGCCATTTCCGGCTATTTGGAGATGCTCTTCCAGTCTCTTATAACCAACCGTCCGGATTCTATAGAAACCCAAGTCCACTATATTCACAGGGCTCGCTACAATTTGGATCACCTGCTCTGTCTAATCGACGACATTTTAGATCTCACAAAGGTGGAAGCGGGTAAGTTAGACACAGAAAACATTTGGTTTCCCTTGCTGCAAGAACTGGCTCCTTGCCTTTTGGATCTGCAAACTCAGGCCGAACGCAAGGGCCTTAGTATGGACATACAGTTTCTCAACCCCGTTCCGGAACAAATACAATCTGACCCGAACCGCCTGCGCCAAATCCTGAACAACGTTATTGGCAATGCGGTGAAGTTTACCGAAAGAGGATCGATACTGGTGACGCTGGAGTCCGTCCGCCACCTGAGTGACCCGGCGCTACGCATTACGGTGTCAGACACCGGCTGCGGGCTTTCAGCCGACCAACAAGAGCGCATTTTCGAGTCCTTCTGTCAGGGAGACAGTTCCATCACTCGCAAGTACGGAGGCACCGGACTTGGGCTCACGCTCTCTCGACGACTCGCACGCGAGTTGGGTGGGGACCTGGTGCTGCTTCAAAGCGATCCCGGGGGCGGCAGCACATTTAGATTTGAAATCAAAACGGGGCCGATGGACTCCTCCGCGATGATAGATGTGCGTACACTACTTGCGCCCTCGCACCCTTTTTCTCACGCAGAGCGGGCCAAGTACCTAGACCCACATCTGCGCGGACGCAACATCCTGTTGGTAGAAGACGGAGAGGACAACCAGGAGGTTGTGGGATTTTTCCTAAAAGAGGCCGGGGCCGCGGTCTCACTGGCTAGTAACGGCGTGGAGGCGCTTGAACTGGCGCGCACCAATCATTTCGATATCATCCTAATGGACATTCAAATGCCGGTTTTAGGAGGTAAAGAGGCTACCGCCCGACTGCGCGAATCCGGATGCCGCTTACCAATTGTGGCCCTAACCGCGGCAGGCATTCCAAAAGAGCGCACCAGCTACCTTAACGACGGGTTCACAGACTATTTGGTCAAGCCATTCAAACCCGAAAAGCTTATTGAAACCCTTTCGAAGCATCTTGGATCCTCTGATTCAGGAGCCATCCCGATTGGCCGAGAACGTTTTGAAAACCGAAGGAGGCAATTGCCAATGAATGAAACGGAAACTTCCCCGCTTTACTCAGAATACGCCGACGATCCGCGGGTAAAACCTATCATTCACGGGTTTGTTAAACGTTTGCCCCTACGGGTAAGTAGCTTGCGTAAGGCGCTTTCCAGTAAGGACTGGCAGGAACTCGCTTCGGTGGCGCATCAAATTAAGGGAGCGGCAGGGGGTTATGGATTCCCCCAACTCACTGAAATAGCGCGCTCCATCGAGGAGCAGGCGCGGCTAGCGCCGGATTCCCCAGAGCGGATCGAGCCTTTAGTGGCCGAGTTCGCTAAACAATGCGCCCGAGCTCAACTAGCTATTTAGATTGGATTTTATCGAAATGTGCAGGCACGCTTGAAGAGACAAGATTGACATTTTGCACCATTTTGGGTCAGGATGCACGCGTGGGCCGGGGCAACGGTTGAGCTCTTTTTGAGAGGGTCGTAACGTTGCGGCAAAATTTTTCGGTTGAAGCTACTAAGTTTGTTGAACCCACCAAGGTTGAGGCGCCTTCCCGGCGGATCCTTATCGTGGATGACGATGAGGATGTGCGTTTGCTGCTCAAAACCAACCTTGAATACGAGGGCTTTCGCGTTCAAGACTGTGGCAGTTTGCAGGAGATGCGCCAGGCACTCCGCACTCAGGCATTTGATGCGGTTCTACTTGATATCTTCCTCTCGAATGAAAACGGGCTCGATGCTCTGCCCGGCATCATTCGAGAAAACCCGGCCTTAAAAATCATCGTTATGACCGGCCATGGCTCCGTGGACTTGGCCGTACAAGCAATGAGAAAAGGTGCTTCGAGCTTTCTCATCAAGTCTTCCGATCCACACCTAATAGCAAAAGAACTCAAAGCGGCAGTATTTTCCCAGTACGGAATTGCTGCTCTCCGAGATGAACCCCTTCCGGAAAACTTCGGAATCATAGGAGTCAGCGCCGCCATGGCCCACGTCCTGGATTCCATTAACCGTATGAAGGATGTGGATTCAACGGTACTCGTTGCGGGCGAGTCGGGGACGGGCAAAGAGCTCGTCGCCCGCGCCTTACACCGGCTCTCCAACAGAAGCGAAGGTAGATTTGGCGCCATCAATTGCGGAGCGATCCCAGAGAATCTTCTAGAGTCTGAGCTTTTCGGTCACAAGAAGAGTGCGTTCACCGATGCCAAGGTCGATCGCAAAGGGATATTTGAAGTGTGCTCAGGCGGGAGCCTTTTGCTCGATGAAATCGGTGAAATGCCGTTGTCCTTGCAGGTTAAACTGTTACGTGTCCTGCAAGAGCGGGAGATTACGCCGATCGGTTCCTCAGAACCCATGCGCGTAGACGTGCGTGTCATTGCCTCGACGAACCGGGATTTAGAGGAGGAAGTTCGCGCAGGTCGTTTCCGCTAGTACCTCTTCTACCGCCTTTCGGTACTCCGGGTGGACTTGCCACCGCTTAGAGAACGGCGAGAGGACATCCCGTTTCTTGTTTATCACTTTATTCGGCGATTCAACGAGCGTTTCAAGAAATCCGTTGCGGTCCCTACCCATGAGGTCATGGCCCGGCTGACCTCCTACGATTGGCCCGGAAATATTCGGGAACTGCAGAATGCGATTGAGCGAGGCGTGGTCCTGTCGCGCGACGATAAACTACATTTGCACGATTTGTTTCGGCAACTACAGCCACCCACTCAGCCGCCAGAGGTTGCAGACAACAAATTTTCGATCGAAGAAGGGCTAGGAGACGAAAGCAGCATTTCTCCTTATGCCGAAGCCAAAAGACGATTTGAGCAAAAGTACCTTACAAGTTTGCTTGCCGCCACCCACGGCAATATCTCTGAGGCATCTAGGCTGTCGGGGCAATACAGGACAAAAATCTATCGAATGATGAAGCGTTACAATATTGAGGGGGATCGCTTCAAACACCGCTCGTTCTAATTTGCTACATACCGTTCTAGAGTGTCACATTGAATGTGCCAGGTTGGTACAACTTCGGTGGCGTTTGTGCCTGGATTATTGGCACGTCCTTTGCTCTTCTTTCTAAAAGAAGGCAGAAGGCACACGCCAGAAGGCCACGGTTTTCTACAAAGATAGTGATTTGGGTAATGGCTGCGGCCTGGGGAGCCAGACCGTACCCATTCTCCCGAATGACTTTCTACCTTACAGTTTTAATTCAATAATTTTTTCCCAATTCCTTGTCGCTTCAATATCGAGCGCAAGAGACTTGTCTGCCGAGCTAAGTGTGGCAAGATGCCCGCGTAGTAACTTAAACTTGGCCTTAGAGTCGGGGGGGAGCTTCGCGAGCAAATCAGGCTCAATACGCCACTCTTTCACGCTCGAGCCCCCGTAGGGGATCAATTTCTCAAACTCCAAGCATTTAAGTAGTCGCGTACCGAAACTGTCTTTGGCCGTAACGAATAAAGCCATAATACTCTCCTCGTTCACCAAAAAAGGAGCGTCCCACTCCACTATCAACGGATCTTTTTTGTCCACTACCACAGACTCGGAAGCCACCTCTTGTCCGTTTACCGCCACACCTTCAAGCGCGGTAGGAACGGAAAAAGCTGCAGAAAAACCACCGACTTTGTCGCTACCTTTGGCTTTAATCTGCTTAAGTTCAGAATCGAATCCTGTGGGAAGGTATTCCAGATAGATCAAATTTTCTGCAGGGACGGGCAAAAGCAGTTGCTGGTTCGCTGCAGGGCCATAAAGAAGTTCCCCCACAGACACCCGTTTGGAAGGATCGAACAAATCGCGCCCAGAATCGGACAAGGTTTCCATTTTGCACGGACTCGCAGCCGCTTCGGAACTCTCGCCACTCGCCGCTCTTAGATCCCTAATCACGTCGCGGGTGATTACCTGATTTGCGCCGCGGGTGCCAGCGTCCTTGGCGAACTCCGCGTACACATATGCGGTCTTCTCGTCGCCCTGAATCTCTCGTACCAGGATCGCACCATAAGTCGTTACCGCTTGCTCCACTTTGCGATCTTTCTGAGTATTGAATATACACGCGGTAAAACAAACGCCGACGGTACAACAAAGTAAAAATACCCGCATGATTCCCCCGGACCCGCTCAACTTCTCGGGTGATATTTTAACTGCATTGACTTAAGATTTTCGATATCCAGATGCGTGTAGACTTCTGTAGTACTGATGGAGCGGTGTCCGAGAAGTTCCTGGACCGCTCGCAAGTCAGCGCCCCCGTTCAAAATATGCGTAGCGAACGTATGCCGGATCATGTGCGGCCACACCCGCCGTGGAATACCGGCCTTTTGCGCGTATCTTTTCACGATCTTCCACATTCCTTGCCGCGAAAACTCTTTGGCCTGCTGAGTGAGAAAAAAGCACTTCGAATCCGTAAGCCCGGCCTCGAGCACCCAGGCATGGCGTATAGCTTTGTATTTTTCGCACCAGCTAATTGCCTGCTTGTGAACTGGCACCAACCGCTCCTTGCCACCCTTGCCTTCGAATTTTACCACTCCCTCTTTCAGATCCAGGTTACTAATTTTAAGGTGAACCAATTCGGAGATGCGACACCCCGTGGCGTACCATAACTCCAGTAACGCCCGATCCCGCGTTTCTGCGTCCGTCGAGCCGCTAGCGGCCTCAATAACCGAAATCATCTCCTTCACCGAGAGAACCTTAGGTAACGTCCGCTTTTTCAAGGAAATGCTAAGCAGCTCGGCAGGATCACTTTCAATGCGATCTTCCCTTAGTAGAAACTTATAAAATTGCTTCACGGCAGTCAGTTTACGCGCCAGTGTTCGCTGAGAGAGTTGGCGGCCACGCAGACGTGCGAGAAATTGTCGTAAGTCCTTGAGTTCCACTCGAAGAACATCAAGGCCTTTGCTATCGCAAAAGCTGAGATATTGTTCTAGGTCTTTTTCGTACGCGAGGCGGGTATTGGGGGAAAGGCCTTTTTCTACGCTGATATAGGAAATGAATTCGTGGGTGGGATTGTACCCTTCAATCAAGGTTGTGCATCCTCTTCAAAATACGAGCGCAATTTGCGCCGCAACCAGAGGATGGCCTGAGTATGCAATTGAGAGACCCGGCTTTCGGTGACATCTAGCACGTCGCCAATCTCCTTCAGGTTCAAATCCTCATAATAGTATAGACTTAACACAAGCCGCTGCTTTTCGGGAAGACTTTCGATGGCTCGTGTAACGACCTCTTTGATCGCTTTGATGTTGAGCTGCGTTATGGGGCTCGGAATCTTGCAGCTCTCAAGCAAACTTAGAATGCTTTTCCTATCGGAACTGTTGAAGCTTCCCGCCTCATCCAAACTGAGAATAGACACCGACTTCACTTGGTTAAGAAGATCGTAATATTCGTCTTTGTTTAGCCCCAACTCGGAGGTGATTTCGTCCTCGGTCGGCACCCGACCCAATTGCTGTTCCAAACGCAAGTGGGCGCGCTCAAGCTGTTTTGCTTTTTCGCGCACCGATCGCGGAACCCAGTCTTGAGCTCGGAGTTCATCCAAAATCGCCCCACGAATTCGAAATTCGGCATAGGTCTTAAACTTGTTGTCGCGAGTCGGATCGTATTTGTCGATCGCATCCATCAGTCCTATCACGCCACTACTCACGAGATCATCAAACTCAATATTCGACGGCAGCCGTACAGCAATTTTCTGCGCGATAAACTTGATAAGCGGAGCGTACTCAATAATGAGTTTTTCTTTGGTACGCTTGTCGATACGCCGTTTTTTGGTTTTATACTT
>JAGQZV010000096.1 GCA_020435295.1 Bdellovibrionales bacterium
CTTGGCGTACTGCGGATTCTTTTTTAGATCGCCAGCACCAAGGACCTGCCACCTGAATTTCTTTGAGAGTGTCTTCCCAACGTTTGCATAGATGGAGCTCGCGTGTGGCGCCGCCTGCACTAGCCCCGAACCCATAGTTGGAAAATCGTTTCGCGCAGAGCCAAACTTCCACCCTTCCGGTTCTTTCTGCTCCACTGAAAAACCAACGATGGCTATTTTTTTTATCGCACTGACTGCCGGTTTATCCACCTGAAGCGTCGCACAAGCATTGAAGAGCGCGGCGAGTGCTACCAAACTTAGTATGGTACGTTTTTTCATGTCCGCTCCTTAGAACGCGTAGCCGAGTGAGATTTCACCCGAAGGTTGGAAGCCATAATAGAACGGCACGCTGATGGTCCCGCCGTTGTCGGCGCGGATCGTATCTCCGTTGCTGTACCAGCTAGCCCCAAGAGCCAAATTTACGTTGAGACCGTTCTCCCAAACCCATTGACGCCCGATCACGCTCCCAATGTACATGCCGGCTTGAGATCCTTGAGATCCCAGGGCTCGGACCGACACGATAGAAAGACCAGCACTCGGCCCTACGTACCAACCGGTGTTCATGGCATCGCCCGTTAAGTAATAATTTGCCCGTACGCCAATCCCCACTCCAGTTAGTTCGGCGAAAAGAAAGTTGGCAGCCAAATACCCGATACTCGGGCCCAGCGTTACTTTGTCCGATACTCGAAAGTCCACATCCCCCGAAAGGCTTCCTAGCACGAGACCCAATGGGTTCACGCGGATATTCACGCCTTTGGCGCCGCCTCCCTCGCTCTCCATCGCGTAACCGCGTGCCACACCCAACATCACCACCACCCCTAATACGAAATAAAGATTTGATCGTTTCATGACCCCTCCTCAAGTTAAGTGCGCCCATTCTTGCGCTTTGGAAAATCAACGGTCAACAAAAACTTATACCATGGTATAACTTTTTTATCTTTTCGTACAAATTATAGGGTGCTAGCTTTCAACAAACATGACGTTCCGATGCCACGGCCGCACAAAGGTACACAAAGGTACGCCATACCTTCGGGAGGTGGTTATGTAAGCCGACTTAAATAGTCTTTAGATACGTGTGGATCTCACGAACGGACTTCTTTCGAAGGGTCTCCAGATCGGTCGAGTGAGTTGTCAGATAATCCACCAAGTGCCCTGTCAACAAACTCTGGATCCATTTGGCCACGGACATCGCTTGCCGGCGTTTTTTGGTTGGCAAAACTTCCGCCACTGTCGCGGCTAAACGCTCGGCTCCCAACCGCCGAACGCGATCGTGCAGATCTTTGTAAGATTTGTTGAAGCTCGCATAGTAATAGAGAAGCAGGATCACTCGCGGATGAGTGGGGAAATCTCGGACCCACGCAAACGTTCCGTCGACGAAGCCGTCCACTTTGCCAAAGCCTTCGTCAGCAGCCTTGCGAACGTGATCCACTGTGTAGTTTTGCACCGTAGAAACTACCAGCTTGATGGCGGCTTCGATGAGCGCTTCGCGATCGGGATAATAGTACGCCACGTGTGCACGCAACATTTCTAAAGACTTCCCTATGGACTCAAAAGACGTCCCTTCGATTCCAGTTCCCGAGCCGATGAGCTCGATAGTCTTTTCCAGGATTCGAAGGCGGCGCTCATCTCCACGCGAGGGCTTGAAGTTTAGGAACTTCGCGTACAGGGCTCTATTGCGTTCAGATACGTTCATGGCTCAACAGCGGCGCAGTGTAGCATAGCTGAGGAATCGACACAAGATTCTGTAATTTCAAATACTTAGACTAGGAAGCCGCGACCCATTTCCAGCTGGGCTCTCCGTGGGCTTTGGCAGCCCTGTACAAGATTGCCTCGAAAAGGACGGAGGTAACCGTAAACTGAATGGCAAAAGCCGGCTGCGAATAGTCCGTACGAACCACAATCCCGCGCGCCTGCAATGGCAGTTCAAGCCAGCCCGATTTAACGACGAGCCGCACGGATGCGCCCAGACGAAACTTTGGTTCGCCTCGCACCGCAAGCCCACCCAGGCCGATATCGACCAACGTGACGGCGTGCATGTTCGACCCGTCGTGTACGTACACCGTACCCGGCAAGGCCATACGCGGAAAACGGCGGCGTTCTGCGCCCATGAGACCCCTCTAGTGCTCCTGGCTGGATAAAAACCGGACTTCGTCCTTCAAAGAAAAGCAAAATCCCTGCCGCCACATCCACGCACGGCATTTGCCCCGCGGGTGTCTAAGTTTTCTTAGGGATTCTAAGAGCTTAGATCCTTTCTTAAAGAATTTCATACGTTTAGACCAAGCGACTATAATAAAAGCAACTTTGTAAATGGCTCAGACATTTCCATTCCAATTTTGGTTCTTTCTACTCGGCGCTCTTCTATTGAGTAGCTGCCAACACCAAGTAGGAAACCCCGAACTTTCTGGAAAGATTTGGGACGTGCACCGCCAGCAGTTTCTCTCCGAGGAAGTTTTTTACGCGACTCTACGGCAGTACGATTACATACTGCTCGGAGAAACCCACGACAACGCCGCCCACCACCAACACCAAGCAGAGATCATTAAGCAACTGAAACCTCCGACCGTAGTGCTCGAACACCTGAATGCGGAACAAGCGAGGCTGGCAAATGCCAGCCCAGTCGCGGAATTAGAAAAGCAACTGCACTGGGGGAAAAGTGGCTGGCCGGACTACTCTCTTTTTGAACCGGTTTTCGTAGCGTTGAAGCAAACCAAGGGTACGCTTGTCGCGGGAGCGATCGATGCCGACACGCTCAAGCAAGTGCGAGCTGGCAAACAAGGCCCTCTTTCCGCAAAAACACTACGCAGGTTTGGAGCACTGGAAAAACGTTCCAAGTGGGATACCGAACTGAGTAAGATCCTTGAATA
Source organism: Bdellovibrionales bacterium (assembly GCA_020435295.1). Lineage (GTDB taxonomy): Bacteria > Bdellovibrionota > FAC87 > UBA2466 > JACKAF01 > JACKAF01. The sequence goes on from JAGQZV010000096.1 coordinate 2,904, forward strand.
CTCTCACTGCGGCCAGTTGCCGCAGATCGCGCTCGCAGAGATGGTGGAAGTTCAAAAGTATAAGGATCTCTTCATGGCCTACCAAATGGGTAGCCAGGAAAAAGCGCTTTTACTTGCCGGTGCTGGCCACACCCGAGATGACAACGGGGTACCCTTTTACCTGCACAAGGCTTTTCCAAAAAAGAAAATTGCCACCGTTCAGTTCACGGAGGTAGAGAACCCGTCCGCCAAAGCGGAAGACTACAGCCATAAACCTGCAGATTTTCTTTGGTTCACGTCCCATCCGGATCGCCCGGATCCGTGTGCCGCCTTCCACCGGCCCAAAGTCGTGATCGATCCGGGGCATTCCCCGGAGTCTCCGGGTGTAAGGAGTACGACGGGAAAAGACGAAGTTTTGTACAATGATGCTTTCAGCGAAAAGCTTAAGAACTTGCTCCAAAGTAGACGGGTTTTTGAGGCCGCGCTTTCCCGCGAACCCGATGAAAACCTTTCGTTGCGCGAGAGAGTGGATAGAATCCGTGCGCTCAAACCACAGGTTGTGCTTTCTATTCACCACGACTCCATGCAGGAGGTCTACCTCGAGAAGCGCGCAAACGGAGGTTGGGTAACTCGGGAGCCAGCCGGCGGATTCTCACTATTTGTAAGCACCGTGGGCGCACAGGCTGACCGATCTAGAACCTTGGCCGAACTCATCGGACACGAATTTGTGGCCCTCGGTAGGAAACCCACTCTCCACCACGCCGAAAAAATAGAAGGGGAAAACCGTAAACTTCTTGAGCCCACACTCGGCATCTACGAATACAACGAACTCGCCGTCCTAAAAAACGCGACGGCCCCAACGGTGCTCGTCGAACTCGGGCTTATCGTTGATGAAGACGACGAAGAGTATCTGAGCAGCCCAGCCACCCAAGCCCGCATAGCCGGGGCCATCCAGGCCGCACTAGAAAAGTTTCTAAAATAATTAGTAGCGCAGAAGCGAGGCGCCCCACGTATAGCCGCTCCCGAAAGCCGCAAGCGCCACGAGCATTCCCTTTTTCAATTCCCCGGCCTTAAGCGCTTCATGCATGCCAAGAGGGATGGTAGCAGCTGTCGTATTTCCGAACTTCTGAATGGTGTTGAATACCTTCTCACGAGGAATACTAAGTTGCTCGGCAACCGCGTCATTAATGCGCAAATTCGCCTGATGAAAGAAAAACCGATCCACATCCTGGACGGTCACGCCGTGCTCTTCTAGGCAATTCGTCAAGGACTCAGCCATCTTCGTAACTGCAGCGATAAAGACTTTCTTCCCGTTCATTTGCGGGTAGTGCAACCCAGCTTCGAGCACCTCGTGATCGACGCGATCCGCACGGCCGAGTGCAGATCCAGGAGCCGGGACCCACAGCTCCTTGGCCCCCCTTCCATCCGCGTGCAACTCGCCACCAAGCACAAAAGAGTCCTTTTCGGGGTTGCGCACTTCTTTCGCAGAAAGGATAACCGCTCCGGAACCATCCCCGAAGAGCACGGTCACATCCCGCCCTCGCGTCGTACGATCTAACCCGCTGGAATGCACTTCCGAACCGACAAGCAAGATCTTCTTATAGGTACCACACCGTATGAAGTGATCCGCGATCGATAGGCCATAGAGGAACCCTGTGCATTGCTGGCGAATATCCAGCGTCGCAATCCCCGCGACTCCTAATTTTTCTTGAAGAAAGCACCCCGTGCCGGGAAAAAAATGATCCGGCGTCAGCGTTGCAAAAATGATCATGTCGAGATCTGTGGCCGAAAGGCCAGCACTCTTCAACGCGTCCTGCGATGCCTGCAGCGCCAAGTCCGAGGTGCTTTGTCCCACCGCCGCCCAATGACGTTGTTCGATGCCGGTGCGCTTGCGTATCCATTCGTCGGAAGTATCCAGAAACTTTTCCATGTCAAAGTTCGTAAGCACTCGCTCTGGCACATAAGAACCTACACCGATAATTTCTGCCCGTAACATTCCCTCTCCTAGAATATAGAAACCTACACCGCCCCCGCCGGTCTTAAAACCCAAAAATTAAAGACAAGGGAGGGCCGGGCATGGTAGCTTGAGCCCCACGGAGGCGGCGTTGTCCGAACACTTTTTGGCCTACATTCGGGCCCATATAGAAGCCTTGCGAGAGGAACTCGGCGCTGACGCGATGAGCGTCTACGAAAGAGATGAGGAAGAACGTGTGGCCCGTTTGCTGGCGTGGGCGGGAGAAAAGCCGAGAGAAATCGCCCCCTTTGACGTCCCCCCGGTTGGCACCTGCGCCAAAACAGGCAAAGGAATATTGATTGAAAAAAAGCACGAGCGTCCGAAATTCCGAAGTCTTGTGATTGTGCCACTGGAAGCGCACGGTGAGCAATTTGGCGTACTCAACTGCGCCAGTGAAAAGGCGGAGTATTTCAAAAGTCAGAAACTCTTAACTGCTGTTCGATCCGTTGCCGAAATGCTGGCTCGGCAGTGGTCGACCCCGGGAACCGAACACCTGCACTAAATCAAGCCAGCTTTTAGTAAGCTCACCGCAACATTGAGCTTCACGATTTCCATCGCATAATCCCAGGCCACGGTATTCAGTTTGTCACACGATTGGTGGTAGCAGGGGGTCTTGGTATCCCAGTGCTCGATCGTCAAAATCGTTGGAATCTTCTGATTCAAGAACGGGACGTGATCGCTTCCCCAAGCAGGCATAGTGATATTGGGAGTCAACCGCGTATACGTTTTTACTTGGGTAGAATACCACTGGGCTTCGGGCTCAAATTCATTATTCGTCTCGATATCTATGACGCCGTCTTCGTTGTAACCGATCATGTCCATGTTGATCGAATATTTCACTTTAGCGAGATCGCCGGACTCGCTTAGGGACTTTACATAGGCCTTGCTGCCCACCAGGCCCGTTTCCTCCCCGTTGGCGGCGAGGAAAACGAGTGTCCTAGCCGTAGGCTGTTCATTAAGTACGCGCGCCATTTCCAATAGAGCTACGGCACCGCTGGCGTTGTCATCGGCCCCGGCTTGGTGGTGACCGACGTCATCCAAGTGCCCAACCACTACCACCCACTCATTTGGTAGCTCGCGGCCTGGCCGCATAGCAACCACGTTGCATTCTTCCGCGTACCGGCGGGCTTTGTAACAATGAAGCGACGTTTGATAACTGAGTTTCTCAAATTCCTCCTGTAGCCACTTCACTGCTCGCTCGTTGCCGGAGTTCTCTTTGCGATCCAAACCGGCTGCATCTCGGTCTTCGAAAGACGCCATAAAGGTGAGGTAATCCTGGTAGGTGGTCTTGGAAATTTTTTTCAAAACCTCTTCCACGTCCGCGCGACGCTTGAGCGAACGGGTGGAAATTTCTGGCCTATAACTCTTCAGCTCAGAGGGTCGAACCCGACGCAGCAGACTTTGGAGTGCGGGAGTGAGTTCCCCGAACTCTTTGCGCAGTCGGACTACTTTCAAACGCCCCTCGTCCAAGTACGGCAACGTAACGGCGGCCAACGCGTCCAAATCATGCGGGTGGTGCGAGACCACCAAGTAAAGCGGCTCCGGATCGTTGCCTCCAAATGCGCTGAGACGAAGTGCAGTACCAGTGAGTAGGAGTAAAGCCCCCAAAACGGCAAAAAGCCGCAAGCGTCGGTTCATTTTTCCCCCATAACTTTGTTTCAATAGAATAGGAGACTCCGAAAATCTAAGAAAGTAGCGCCGTTCCATGACGGCCGGGCCGGCCCAGGCCGGAGCAGCGCCCACGAACCCCTAGAATCACTAATAAATTCAATTACTTATATGTACACGAGTTTGAAAAAAAAGCCAATATTTTCCCCTAATTATCGCAGCCCGCCCTTCCGATTCACGCACCAGAAACCTTAAGGAGACTCAATAGATGAAAACAAAGAACTACCGTAACGGAAAGACGACCTGCCGCAGCTATTTGAAGACTGCGGGCCACGGCTACGAAGTGGGCTTTTTCTACGGCAGCACGCAGCTGTTCTGTGGAAATTTCGTGCACAGCACGGAAGCCAACCAATTCTTTACGCTGATGAAAAGAGAAGTGAGCCGCTTTGGTAAGCGTTTTAAGGTTGGAAAGAACTATCCCACAAACTGGTTCAAGAAGTTCCTCGGCGCGCACTTGCACCGCAGCTACTACAACTTTGTGAATAAACAAGTTCGCAAGCACGCGACCAACGCAAACCGCAACTACGGCCAAACGCTACGTACCTACAAGCGCTTGAATCGTCGCTGGGCCACCGGAGAAAAATCCGCCAGCCTAAAAGCTGCCTAGTATTTAGGTGATTCTTTAAGAAAGCCGCGCGCCGCATTGGGTGTGCGGCTTTTTTTTATTCGGCCAAAGGACGTTCTTGTTTGGCAGAACGTTCGGTGTGCGCAAGCTGCGAATCAGCCACCGGACCAGTCGTCCCGCGCGGGATATGCGGCAACGTTTCGGCGCCCATGCCGCCGGCACCGAATGTTCCAATGGAACTCACCCCACGTGCCGCCTTTGCGCAGCGTTCACAATGCTCACAACGCAGGGAAGCGGACTCGATTGGAACGGGTCTGAGCTGATTCCCAATCTTGATGAATCGAAGCGCCATTCCCTCTCCATTTTTGTCTATGGTACTAATCGCAACTTCGTGGCGCACGACGCGGAGCCGTTTGTCATCGGATCCGGACTGCTCATTTTCATCGACGCTAAAGTAAGTGCCGCGACCGGGCACGGTAACTATGCGGCCGCCCACGGACTGTTTTACTGCGCAACCGCGAAAGACGACTCGCTGCGGATCGGTACTGTCGGGAAGATATTCCGGGTGCCTTAGAAAAGACTCCAATCCATCGAGTCCTTTCTTCGCCCAATCGTAAAGGGCCGTCCCCATTTGTCCCCAAAATGCTCCCGCGGCCTGCCTAGCCAACTGGTCAACGACCGGGTGACCCGTTATGTAGTCATTTACCACGGAGATCGCAAAGCTTGACTGAGTCACCCAACCCGATCCCCGAAACTCCATCGTAATGGGCTCACAGACTTCCGGTGTAGCACCCTCAACGGCGCTAAGCCCTATCAAGAATGCCAAAATTAGAACACCACGCCTCACTCATTACCGTCCTTTTGTTTCGCCTTAGCACACCCCTCACCTTGCAAAATGAGTGCGCGATCGGCAATGCTCGCCGCCAGTTGAACAGATTTAGAATCGGTCACTTTACCCAAAGTCTCCAAGAGAACTTGTCGTTTATCGGTACTATCTGTTTCCAATGCGCGCCCCAAGTCCTCATCGATCTTTTGTTTCTCTCGTTCTTCGCTGGAAAGCGCTGCCGCTTCATCGATGGCTCGCTTGTAAACCCGCGGATCGACGCCCGAACCTTCGGCAAGCTGCCGTTTCAGTTCCTGTAGCGCCGTCTGCTTAATCTTTTCTTTCTCGCGAGCGGGCGGAGTTTGCGCCACTGGCTCAGGCTTGGTAGGTCCTTGGCGAGGGGTTTCGGGTTTTGCCACGGATTCCCCGGCCCCAACGCCTGTGAACGGATTCGGATTCGCTCCGATCCCTGTAGCGGCGTCGCCCACAGCTCTTCCCGTTTCGGGTATACCCCGGGCAACGGCATCTCGTAGCGCATTCCCCGCGTTTTCTCCAAAAGACCTTGGCTTCGACTCAGGCGGTTTAGCTTCCGGCGCTGTCGGCGAGTTGTTCTCGCCAGGTGACGCCGTTATCCCGCGATGGTTCGAGGCGGCCTCCGCAGGAACGCCTTCAGGGGCAGCCTCACTTCCCGGCGTTAGACTTGCTGGGTTACGATTTTCCTCGGGACCCACGTTATTCGCAAAATTTTGCGGCAAAAAAGAATTGTTCTTGGAGTGACTGGGATTTGTGCCCTTTTTGCTACCACCCGAGAAATTTCCAGGGTTTGAAGAAGCGAAATCCTCCGCACTGTGCGTAAGCGGATCTAATCCGAAAGATTCCGGTGACACTCTTGCGGAGCTCGACTCGGTACCGGCCGATCCTCCATCATTTCCAAAGGTGAAAAGATTCTTACCAGAGAACAAATCCGCATTGCGATCAGAACCCCTTGCGGGTGCGTCAGCGGCAAAATTAGATTTCGTCGCTCCGCCCGTGGCATTGCCCGTACCGCTGCCGGCACCACTAGCACCTTTTGCGACAACACCGGCCGATCCTACCCCACTATTGGGAACAAGCGCGGGGCTAAGTTCGCCACCGAAAATATCCGCACTGGCGCCAGCACCCGGGACGATCAACTTACCGAAACTGGGATCCCCGTTTGCGAGTACCTGGAAAAACCCACCCTTGCCGTTACTCACTGACGGTTTGAGTGCGTCCGTGATAGCGTCAGATAGACCACACTGCTTTGCCAAGTGCTTGCCAACAATTCCGGCAAGCGGATCTACCGGCAAAAACCCTTCATCCATCTGCGGACGCAACTTTAGCGGAGAAAATGCCTGCGCAAGCGCTATGCCCTTAGTACTTGAGGAAACGGCGGGAACCAAGAAGCCTGCCAGCCACGCTGGCTTGGCGGCGCTTGTTGTTTCGAGCCACGCATCCAAAAGCGTGGTTTCAAGTGACTTGCCGCTTCGGGTGTGGAGCACACGTAACGGTGCTGAAAGCGTACGACGATCCCCATAGGCATCGACCAGACCAAAAGTTTTGCCTTCCTTTTTGAAAGGCGTGAGCAATAGTGCCATCCCGGAATAACGGCCGTCTTTTTCCACGAGCTGAATCTGTGAGCCCGCGATCGTAGACGTCCATCGACCCAGTAGCACGGTGCCTCGGTTACGGTTTTCAGAAAAAAGATTGGTGCAGACTTCATTCTCGCAATAGTTCTCGGTGGCGTAACTCCACAGTGTATGAATTTTCCTGGGTACAGATCGGAAATTGTAGGCGTGGCCATCTGGAGTCAAAATAAGGACGGAGTTCTTGTGGTGCCACGGGCGCCAAATGCTTTCCGCTACCGCCGGGACCCGCTTGGTCAGGGCGCGCAGCTCATCGATGACTTCCCCGAACGTTTGGCAATTGAATCGGCCCCCGCCATAGTACGCTTCTACGGCTTTTCGATATTCCTCTAATAGTGGGGCACTGGCTAGAAAGGCAGACAGGCTCGGCGCTTTTTGAGCGACACGCTCCATCTCCTGTAACGAACGCGCGTTGGCTGTTCCTACGAGCAGTCCTAGCGCCACGGCCACAATGGCCGTCCCCCTGGCGATACCGAATTGCATCCTCTGATTTTAGCAGGGCTAAGTACCTTAAAATATTGTATTCCTAGCGTATACGGCAAATTCCACAATTATACTGAGTGAATACATTTGACGGCCCCACCAAACTGTCGGGGTTCTAAACAGTATCCCGATTGTCTTAACAGTTCCAAAAGGTGCCTATCTACTTTTGGAACCCCAGGTTCCAAAAGTAGATAGGCACCTTTTGGAACCCTAGCAGGTTTTGGCGGTCTGGCTGAGAACAGCCGGGGTCATCGGCGCCATGGGCGGAGTGGACGGACCCCACGCAGTGCCATGGACATGGGAATTAAAGAGAGTTTGGAACAGGTCTCCTTTAATAAGAGCGTGCATCGCGCTTTCCCCGAGCTTTATCTCGCTACTGGAGTGCACCACTACGGACGACCCATCCACCGTAAAGTGGCTGCCCTGGCTGTTCTTGATGGAGATCTTGGGGCCTTCTATCTCGATGTGGTTGTCCTTTTCATCCGAGATGGTGATTTTCTTATCCTTCCCATTCAGCTCAATCCGTCGGTTATCTTTGTCAGAAACAACGATGCCGCTATTGCCATCTGAATCGTCAAAGCAAATCATGTGGCCGGCGCGCGTGCGGATAAACTTCAGATCGTTCTTGTTGTTGTCGTTATGATCCCCGGCACGCCCAGAGCTGGGCGGTGTATTTTTCGGATTGTAGAGCGCGCCCATTACGATCGGGAAGTCGACGTTGCCGTTTTCAAAGTACACCATCACTTCATCGCCCACCTCGGGCAAGAACCACGCGCCACTATCTTTGGAGGCATAGGGAACACAAAGCCTGGCCCATTCGGACGGCATTTCAGCTGAGTTTCCATGGAACCAAGGGTACTCCACGCGGATCCGTCCCTTTTTATCAGGATCGTTATTTTCTCTTACCACAGCACGCGCCATCACGGGCATATGTGCACTTTGACTAATTGCGGATTCAAGCATCTTTACTACCTCCGTACTCCCTAACCCTGTACCTTCACCTGAGCCCTGAGTTCCACAATGTTAACTTTGGGTACTCGCGGCAGTTTGCAGCTGGCTTGCCCGCCCTCGACAGATGTCACCAAGCACTGCCCCAAGGAAATCAGCTCCCCGTTCATCTTTTTCCCCTTGATGGACAGCTCATCCTTCACAGCCATTCCGTCTACTGCCTCTAGGAGCAACATAGAAGTGGAATCAGATACTCGATAACTGTCTATAACTGGTACCGAGACCACTCGAGTGATGGGAAAATCTCGCCGAAGTAGTGAGTACTTTGCGGCTCCGGTGTAACGTTTGCCGCGGATGCGAACGAAAATGTCACTCTTCCCAAGTCGGGCGGTGAGTGCCTTTCCGTGATGCAACTTAAAGAGCGGCTTCGCTTTCGGGCCGTCCGATCGAAATACGGTGGCATCTATATCCTTAGCGTTATTTTCACCCAGAAGAGTCAGCGACACCATCCCGTTCTCGCCATCTATTTGGTACCAATCTGTACGATCGCCTTGACTATAATTCACTTCGCCTTCGATTTTGTTTCCTTTGGATGCGGGAACAGCACCCGACATAACTTGGTCGGAATCGGACTTGAAATCCGCGTTGATGTAGCGAACCAGAAGCTGTGGTTTACCATAAAAATACCGCCACGCCTGTTTCCGCTCGATAGTCACATGGTAATCTCCCGCCGCGAGAAAGTTCCGCGGATAGAGTACAAGATGATCTTTACGAACCTTGCAACTAGCATGCATGGGAATGCGGGTGTTGTGGGCTGAGTGTTGCAGCTTTACTTGAAACCGCTTGCTAAACTCCCGACAATTTAGACCGAGAACGTTCTTCCTGAGTTCCTGACTGAGCACAATCTTTCCTCGTTCTGGCAACTCCACGCGAACAGGTTGATCGCTATTGCTTAAGGTCTGTGGAGGCACCACCGGAACACCCGCACAGGCCGCCAGAAGAAGCATCAAAATAAGAGAAGCCAATTTACGCCACATCCGAATCCTCCATACCCGAGTAGAAGGAAATCTCCATCCCGTCGATCTGCAATACATCTCCTGAAGACAGGTAGCGGTCTTTCCGAATCGGGTTGCTATTTACTGAGATAGTTACAGAACTGTCCGAAACGTTACGAACCAAGCGATAGGCAAAGCGGTTCTTCGGCAACGCTTCTCTGATGATCGTAACATAGCAGGCCCTTCGTTTCTGAGTAGATTTGATCAGCTGCACCACGCTGCGTCGGTGTGTACCAATTTCACTACTGTCTGAAACAAGACGCACCAAGTCCGAATGCCCTAACTTGCGTTTATCACGAACGTTAAAGTTCCCGATGATAAACGCGTCCCGGTTCTGCAGGCAGAACAAGCAGCCAGGATCCGTGTGTCGCTGTATCCGCGCGCAATCGGGACAAACCTTGGTCCGGTAATGGCTTGCTACGCGGTAGCCCAACCAAAGTACAAGCAGGACCAACCCCAGCCACAACGCCGCGCGCAGATACTTTTCAAGAAAGATATTCCCTTCCAGAATGTTGAGGTTAAAAGGCGCACTATCCACAACCTTATCACCGAAGCTCGCCTGCAAACGAACCCGTACTCTTTTTCCCCTTAGATCATAGGGCGGAGAAAAGGAAAGTCTGCGACGCATCTCGGGCAAG
>JAGQZV010000097.1 GCA_020435295.1 Bdellovibrionales bacterium
ACGTGGAACTTGGATATACGAATGCCCAACCCATCGACGCCAATCCCTTCCAGAACCGTTTTCAACAGGCTTTCTTATTATTCGAGACGTCTTATGATTTGTTGTAAAAAGGCTCCAATTTACCTTCTTCTTCTTAGCTTGGGGGCGTGCACACCTGCCACAAAGCCACACGTTGTGCCCTCCAGTCGGGCCGCGACTAGCGGAGCAGAAGCGAGTGTTCAGAGTGGGCAGTTCGATCCCTCTACTGTCGGCTTCTATTTTGACGAGGATAAAACTCAAGTTCTACGAAAACCAATCGCCTCTTCGAACAAACCTGCCTATGAACGAGAAACCCATTTGGTATTTCGCATCTGTCTGAAAAACATTTACGATACACCCTTGCAGCAAGGGACCTATGAAGTGGCATTTGAGTCCGATCCCTCCAAATTTTCCGTTTTGGAGGAGCGGGATCCGCAACGCGACGGGTGTTTTCGTACAACTAAGCCCGTTATCTTAAAACATAAGGTCGATGAGGTCGAAAGATACAACTCCTATTTTCTGATCGTGCGCGACAAATCTGCCCCAGATCGTAAAGTGGCTCTAAAGAAGGATCTGAACGTATTTCAAACTGGAAAGCTTTTCGAATGGGATGCTCGCCATGGTGAACCCGTTTCCACAAAAAGCACAGGCCCGGCATTGCGGCTTGGAGTGGAAAAGCTCTCCTACTTTTATCCAGGGCAGAAAGCGGACTACGAAATAGATACGTGGGCACAATTGACGCTTAAACAGTTTTCCAGATTTCGTTTCACTCCAAAATTGAAGCGCCATTTGAGCTTTACTTTGCAGGGGGAACCGCAGCAGCAAGAAGAGAAACTTTGGCCCGGAATGAAGCTCGCCGTTCGTGTGGCCTTTGTTGCTAGTGAAATGAGTCAGGCGGAACTTTCTGGGAAGAGGTCGAGCGAAAAACTGGCCCATTTGCGATTTCTGAGCGAATACGAAACAAAAGCGGTGGTGGGGCAGTGGGGTGAGATAGATATTCCTGTCGGGTTTGCTTATGATTTTAGTGAGGGGCCGCTACTTGAAACTTTTACACAGGTTTTCTTGGAAGTTCGATCGATAGAGAGTCGATCCGTAACTCCGTTCGTCGGCGTGTTTCCTTTTGCGGCTGTCGACGGCGACATGAAAGACGTCAGTGTTAGCGATATAACGAGTGAGGACCCCTCTCTTTTTGCAACTCTTGAAAGGAATCTGGTGACCGCAAACGGCGGCACTTTGAAGGAGTTGAAATTTTCCGGGGCGAAGGTCCAGAGTTTGCTTCCAACTAGCGTTCCCGAAAATTACGCTCTTCTCAAACCGCGGCGTCAGGACCCGGTGGATCCGGATACTAACCTGGCCTATAGCCCAACGGATTACTTTATTGCCTCGGCGGCAGGAATTCCGAAAAACGTCGCCAATGTTCCGTTGTCTGTCGCGGATTGGGAAAAGCGGTGGCCAAGAGAACTCGACAAAGACTTGTACCGACTGCTCGTCAATCGCCTGGGCCGCAAGGATCTCTTTTATCCGTTGAACGAAAAGAACGCTAAGCCTGTGAGTAAGCAAGAAGAGGCGTTACGTCATCAACTCCGATCTCCGCACGGGATTTATCGGGCGTTTGCGCCCTTGATCGGTTGTTTCTGCCGCTACTTCTACGCTGACGACATAGCCAAACAATGTCTGGCCACAAAGGAGAAACAACCCTTTGGGTACGTTGGCATGGAGGTATTGGAGTTTATCAATGGCCCGCCGACCGTTGAGAAAAAATTTGACGAGATGGATATGTTTCAGGCCATGGCCGAATATTTCCGCGAGGATTTGACGTCACTAAAGACATCCGAGGGGCAACAACGCACGACGACCCAGCGAAATGAAAGTGGCTGGGACGCGTCGCCGAAGTTTTTTGGCATAGGTGGAGGCATGGGCGGCGGTTGGAGCTACAACAATGGACAGTATTGGCATTCAGACTTTGCCCACGTTTTGGATGAGCGTGTTCGCGGAAGGACTCGACAGTTTGGGCAATTGTTTGTTCAGATTGCAAAGTTGTATCTTTCTACTGACGTAAGCACCTGCCTGCTGGTGTCTCCGAAGCGTAAAACATCCGACAAGGGGCTGCTTTTTTGTTTCGACCAGCACAAAGAAGGGATTGAGCACAATTGGTACTACGTGGACCAGGAGCAGCAATACCGTGGCTTCTTCAGACCCTCCTCCCGCAATCAGGGGGACCGAAAATGGTTGAAAATCCTGCGTGGTAAGGAGTTTTACGACCGTCTGAAGCGCCTGATGAAGGCCCGAGTGGTTCTCATCCTGCGCCAGTCTGACGGATCGATTAACGGCGTCGATCACATCATTAGTGGAGCTCTGTCGGAGCTCGACGAACTGACTTTCCAGACCCACTCGCTTGGCAAACACCGAGATGCGGGCATCTATCCTGGAGTCGTATTTTATCGCGACGTTGAGCGAGTGTACGACGACTTACTGTCACCGGACAATTAAACGGGCGGGAGTTTCCCGGCGTAACTTCGAAATAGGCGGCTCGATCGGGCTTGGTAGCGCCGCCGAAGTCGTGCTTTTTCCTCAGCCGCAAGATCGCCGCCTTTACCCAGGGCGAGGCGGTGTCGGTGCGCTAGGTGAAACGCGAGCGCGGCCGCCACGGAGACATTGAAGCTGCGTGTGAACCCAAACATCGGAATGTGGAACCTGTAGTCAGCTAGCCGCAAGGCTGTTGGAGAAACCCCGTCTTTTTCATTTCCAAAAATCAAAGCAAGCGGGCGATTGAAGGGTAGGGCCTCGATGGGAAGCGAGTCCCGAAACGCCGTGGCCGCAAGAGCGTAGCCTCTCGCCGAAAGTGCCTTCAGGCAGCTCTCCGTGTCGTTCCAGCGGCTAATTTCCATCCATTGATGAGCCCCTTGGGTGATACGTTTGGAGGAGCGAAAGCGCCGCATTTCTGCGACGATGTGGCATTCGAAAAAACCAAAGCTTTCTGCGCTTCGCAAGACGGCGCTGATATTTCCCGTGTCGTAGATTTGGTCAAGGACCGGAATGACGGAGCGAGTGCGTTCGCCCAAGACGCGTTCAATCGCGTTTCTGCGTGAGTCGGTCAATAATTCTGCCATCGTGGTGTCCGCGGCAGCGCGCGCGAAGCGTTTCAGCAGCCGGTGAAGTTGGCGTCGTTGTGCGTCCATCTGACAATCCCCTGGACGCCAGCTTAATGGGCGGGACCGTCGGAGTCTATTCCTTCTCCAAGACCGTCCATACCAGGCGTTTGGACTCAGTGCCGGGCTGGTCTTTGGGTTCTACGTGGAAGACAAACGGGGTACTAAAATCGATTCGCGGTCCGCAGACAATGTCGGCTGTCGAGGAACCAAAGCCAAGAGTATTGCGGACCTGGCTTCTGTAGCTCGTCGGCAAATAGTCTTCCAGAAGCCGCTTTTGGACTCGGTAATACGAACTATCCCTGAGGTCCGCTTGTAGGCGCGTCGCAGTCAGCGGCGACTGGCCTTCGTTGTGGTAGCTCAGCGAGTACGTGTGGCGATGTTGCTTTTCTCCAGTGATTTCGCTCACCACCAGGTAAAAGCACGAACGGTTGGATGCAAACGCGTCGGTGAGTCGCACAATGAGGCGACGAGTTTCATCGGAGTTGCACTGCCGCTGCCGGCACTCTAGCGCCGCAATCCGAGCGATCAGCGGTACCGTGAGCGGCGTTACGACAGTTCTAAAACCCTCGGACCAGACTTCCCTAGTGAGATCCCGATCCATTACATCGACGGGGACGCCAGGCAGGCTAGCGGGGCGCAAGAAAACGGCACGCGACGGGCGTTCGGCAAGCAGGACTTCGGGGGGGACCGACGCACACGCACTAAACAGCACCAGAAGGGCGACAATGATCAGCGTTCTCAGCATACGGCTTCTTCCTAGCATAGGTGGTCCTTTAAAAGAAGGGGGCTGCTCCAGTTTCGGCGATAATGCTATACTACCCTTATGCGTCAACTACTACTCGTGGGCTTGTTGCTCACCCTCAGTCACTGTGCACACCCCCGGGTGTCCCGCTACCGCTCGACCATTGAGCCCTACCTGAACAAGGGGAAAAAAGCGGAGCTCAATGCTTTGCTCGGTAGCCCCGTCAATTGTGCGCCCGACAAGGACGGACTGGAGCGCTGTGAGTATCGGACGGCGAGCGAACGTAACAAGCCCGTTCCTGAGATCTACCGACGCAATACTGCGATGGGACCGGACGTCTCGCCGTATGAGTTTTTCGATGTTCTGCACCTATATTACGATAGTTTCGGAACGCTTAAGGAGTGGGCACCTATCGTCGTTCACTGACCGGTAAAGAATTTGATGACACGACCGAAGTTCTTTTCGCGATAGGGAATGACGTCTGGAAGTCGATACAGCGCTACTTGATTGGGGCCCATTCGATTGAAAGCGATGTCGCCCCACCGGTAAAAAAGTGCGTGGGATCCCAATCTACCGCCGGTGGCTTCCTGTACCGGTTTACCTAATTGGCGAATTAAATCCTCCCGCCACGAATCCTGTCGGGCGAGCGAAAAGCTAAACAGCGGATCGTTGCGACCGAGCAAGTAACCAGGGAAGGGATCTTGAATCTCGATGAGGGTGACGAGCTGTCGTCTGAAGTAAACTTTCACGCCAATTTCTGGCATTTCTACGATCTTTTCCACGCCTAGCGCTGTGGCCAGCGCGTCCGACGGCACTGCGACTTCCTTGAAGCGCCATTTTCTGCCGAGCACCTGGCTTTCGTGCTCCCCGAGATACGCGACGTCGGCGATTCCCGAATAGAGGTTGATGTACATCGGCGGGAGGGAATCGAATTGCCTCCGGATGCAGGATGTACTGAGTAATGCGGCGCAGAAAATGACGGCGAGCGTACAGCGTTGCGGAAAGGGCATGGAATCATTTTAGCATAGCCGCCAGAATGCCGTTGATCAGGGTAGGAGAACTTCCACGGATATCCGTGACACGGGATTGAAAGTTCGTCGATGACCGGCTATATAGACTCTTTGCGCTGATTATTGATGCAATGGGCCGCTAGCTCAGTCGGTAGAGCACCTCCCTTTTAAGGAGGGGGCCGTTGGTTCGAGTCCAACGCGGCTCACTTTCAAAGGTGACTCGTTCCCTTCGGGGTCGAGTCCAACGCGGCTCACTTTCAAAGGTGACTCGTTCCCTTCGGGGTTCTCTGCCTTAACACCTGTAACCTGCATTTTCGCTCTAGCGTGGCATCCGCGCTTTGTAGCGTTTTTAATCATAATTAGAGGTCCGAAAAAACAAGGGGGCAATATGCGAGCAGTATCTGTAGTGGTAGTGGCTTTGGCTATTTGCGTCGGCGCTCGGGCAGAGACTGGACTGGATGGGCTCCGCGGGGAGTACCCTATCCTGGCCTATGACGGCGACAGCATGGCCTCGGGTTATGTTCAGATCGTTTCGGATGGGAACGTGATGGGGGTGTTCGTAACGGGTTTGGCCTTAGCCTCGCAGCCCGCTCATTCGATGAATGTTCTCACGCCGTCGGCCGGGACTGAGATTGCCGAGGATACAGACAAAGTTACCCAGCGGTACCGAGACGGTCGAGGATCGTCGCAGATCGAATACGTGCGGCGCCCGGGTTTTCTCGAGATCCGCACTGAGGTCTGCGTGGACGGTGACGGTTGCGAGCGGAGCGAACTCGTAGTGGGGCAGACCGCTTCACCTGGAATGGAGATCGACTACGAGAGTTTCTTTTTGGCGAACTCGGGAGTTTACACGATTCGTTCCGCCGGGGGCGCACCCCCGAAGCCCGAAAACGACGCTGCTATGGTGGATGGCAACTTTGGCTACCTGATGCTCCCTTACTGCGAACCCGGAGGGGCTTGCAATCCTGGTTATATTTTCGTCGACAAAGCGTCTACGCATTTTTTCCGTAGAGAGGTATCGGGTGGCAGTCAGTTTGATATGGTGCTACACGACAACGGTAAAACCAAATACTACAGCTGGACGGAACGCGATAATGGCGAGGTTCTTTTTCGCGACTTTCAGTACCGCCTCAATGAAGTGCGCGTGTGCATGGAGCATGTGTTAGTTCGGGGAGAAAATCGGGCGGTAAGGGATTCGAACCCCTGACCCCGTGGTTCGAAGCCACGTGCTCTATCCAACTGAGCTAACCGCCCATCGTTCGGGAACCTTCTTGATAGACCATCGACGCGTTGAAGGCAAACATCTCCCCATTTCGGTGACACCGGCGCAAAAAAAATGTTAGTCTCGCCAGCCGGATGGACGTGACCGCAACTCATATTTTGCTCGGCGTGGGCGGGTACCTCATCGGGAGTTTTCCGACTGGGGTAGTGCTTTCTCGTCGCAAGTACCACATCGATGTCCGCGAGATGGGAAGCGGAAACATTGGGGCTACCAACGTCACCCGGGTGTTTGGGTGGTACGCCGGAGCGGTGACCCTGGTCGCTGATTTCTTCAAGGGCTTTGTCCCGATCTATCTTACCCGCCATTACTTCCCAGGTCTGGCTTGGACACCCATGGTCGTGGGCCTGTGCCTGGTTCTAGGCCACTGCTTTAGCCTCTACCTCGGCTTCAGAGGCGGGAAAGGGGTGGCCACTGGATTTGGCTGCGTGGCCGCGTTTGATCCGATTTTGGCCTTGGTTTTAGCAGCCGTCTACGTGGCTTTGCTCCTGATCACCCGCATTAGTGCGGTCGGATCGCTGGGCGGCGTGGTGGCGGCACTCGTCTATGTCCTCTGGCAGCGACCCGAACAGCCATTTTCTTTAATGCTTCTAGGTATTTGTGGGATCATTCTCGTCCGCCATATCAAAAATATCCGTCGCCTAATCCGGGGCGGTTAGCCCCGAAACTTTGCCCCGCGATCACGCCAACTTTTCTTATGAAATTAAAGATTTAAACGATTTTATCCGATGAGGTGTTCGGAGGGCTATCGTACGCGTGAGCGGACCGGAAACACAAAAAGCTCCAGTACCCATCAAGTATAAATTCTTGGCGGTGCTTTTCTCGATCATGCTGACGTGTCTCAGTGTGTTCTTTTTCTATGCCTTCCAAACTTTCTCCGAAGACAAGCGCATGTTCATCATGGATCTGAACCTGAGCTTGCTGAAGGCGGCCACCGCGGAAGTTCGTTACGGGATTCAGAATCGTTTGGAGTCGGTGCAGTCGCTCATCCCACGTGTGTATAATCGCGTCGACAATTCCACCAACGAGTCCGACACCTACGCTGGGCTTCCAGACTCACTGAAAAGTGAAGTCATTGGAGTGAAGTTTTACCGGGAAAATGCCCAAGGTAACTTCGAGTCCATTCGCGCCTACAACAACCGGGAACTGCTTGCAAAGTTATCGCTTCCTCCAAATTTTTCACAAGTTTTGGATTCAAAACTACCGCCGCCGTTGCAGTTATTAAAGAATAAACAAAGCTTTGAGCTGCTCAATCGATCGGTGGCGCTGGATGTGGGAGGTAAGCCCGTTAAGACGGGAGTGCTGACTGTACTCTTTAGTGGGAAGTACATCGACAGAAACTCCTCAGGTGTCGTTATTGTCGTCGATTTCGTGCAAGATTTCATTCGAAACGTCCTGAAAAAATCGGGTGTTGCCGAGGTGTTTTTAATTCGTTCAGATGGCAAGCTTCTCGGACATCCGGATTTGGATACGCTGATTCAATATTCCAACCAAGCTTTTCCGCATCCGCTCGTAGCTCGGTTGAAGTCGGCGACTTTCCCTCGCGAAAGTTTGGAAGTTGCCGTAAATGGAGAAGACTACCTCTGCAACATCGGCGAGTCGGGATTTCCGGAGGTCTTTTTTATTTCGCAGGTTCAAAAGCGACAAGCGTACGTCGCCTTGTATCATCTTGCTTCTCAGAGCTTGCTGATCATGGGAATTCTGCTTTGCCTTTCTATTATTGCGAGCATCATTTTCACAAATCGGCTTACGGTCAACATTACGAAGCTTCAAAGCGCGGCGGAGGAGATTGGAAAAGGAAATCTCAATCTGAGTTTGAATGTTAAGTCCAACGATGAGCTACAGAGCGTGGCTGAGAGTTTCGAGTGGATGTCATCACGCCTATCAGATTTGATATTTGAAACCGCGAAAAAGGCGCGGCTGGAAGGGGAGCTGAAGACTGCGCGCTTAGTACAGTCTACGTTATTGACGATCCCGCACATTGCGAGCGAGGACGTCGAGGTGGATTCCCATTTGGTTCCCGCCACCGACTTGGGCGGGGATTTTTGGGACGCTTACCTGACCGGTCGGACCCTAACGATCATTATTGGGGATGCGACGGGGCACGGGGCCCCGGCCGCGCTTGTGACAGCGATCGCCAAGAGTTGCTTCTCGACACTCAACACCGTTTACCACGCTCACCCGCTGGAGCCGGAGCAGGTGACGGCCGCATTGAACTTCATTTTGCACAATAGCTGCCAGGGTAAGCTACTGATGACTATGTGCATTATTCAGCTCAACCTGGATACCGGCGAACTGGGTGTTTGTAACGCGGGCCATGAGTCGCCCATGGTGCTCCGGGCAAGTTCCTCAAGCTCGGATGGGACAGTATCCGATAAGGGATCTAGGAAAGCTGAGATCCTTTTTGCGCGCGGCGAACGTCTGGGGTTCTCTCCAGAGGCCGAGTTTAAGACGGTGAAATTTCAGCTGAACCCCGGTGATACGCTGATGTTATTTACGGATGGGATCACCGAAGCCCGGAACCGTCAGGGAAAAGAGTGGGGTGAGCGGCAGTTGAGAAAGATCTTTTCCGCCGGGGGAGAGCGAGCGCTCCACCAGATCAAGCAAGAGCTGGTCGCGGCTGTGGGCAACCACATGGGCGGGGCCGAGCAAGAAGACGACATTACTTTCGTTTTGCTCAAGTGGTTGGGCAAGTTGACTAAAAAGGGGGCACCTCCCCTTCCTAAGAAGGTGGGGTAGCCGTGTTTGGCGCGCTCAAAAAGAAAAAGACGCTCACGGCGTATGGACTATTTTCGAAGCCGGAGGCAGCGGAAAAGATTGTCGCGGGAGCGCGGCACGTGCATTCGTCGAACTTAGGGGCGCACGATCCCTTGGTAGCGATAACCGAGGGGGGAAGCGAACGCGGGCTGGACTTTAGCTATCCGTGGGAGCGGCGCCAAGAGGCTCAGTTTGTAGAAGTTCGGTCTGCAGAGGATAGGCACAAAGTTTTGCGTGAACTTGTCGGTTTGCTGGGGACCGATGGGCACTCTACCTTGAAGGATGTGGTGGGGACGGTGCTTGAAGAGCTCATAAGTAATGCGATTTATCACGGTTTAAGGCTGAAGAATGGCGAAAGAAAGTTCAATCGATTCGAAAAGCCACAGCTCCAGCCGAGCGAATATATAAAGGTCGGTACGAAGGTAGCGCCCAACGGAGTATACGTCAGCGTGGAGGACTCGGGAGGAAGTTTGACTTTCGAGGACATTCAAGAGGCATTTTACCGTTGCTACCAGCGAGGGTTGAATCAAATTCAACAAAAGGATAATGGGGCTGGCCTTGGATTGTATATGTCCTTCGATCAGGCAACGCATTTAAGGATAGATGTTTGGCCAGGAAAGAAGACAGTGGTTTCATGCTGGATTAACCGAAAAAGAGTCCCAAACGAGGACAATTTTTCATTTAACTACTTTGAACGCACGTGAATATAACGAATGACAGATTTAAGATCGTCCGGGCGGAGCACGAAGGCCGAGTTGTGTTCTATCTCCAAGGAGATATCGACGAGGATGCCATCTTCAATCAAATCGCCAACGAAACGGGCGAGGTAATCATCAACTGGAAGGGCGTTACTTCTATCAATTCGTGCGGGGTGCGCAACTGGGTAAACTTTATCAAGACAATGTCAGATCGGACCATCTACTATATTGAATGCCCACCACTTATCGTTAAACAAATGAACATGATTCCTAGTTTTTTGGGAACTGCTACGGTGTATTCGGTTTATGTTCCGTACGTTTGCGACAATTGCGACGCCGAAAAGCTTGTACTTGTGACCGCGGAGAAATTTGGGTCCGTGGAAGAAACCATCCAGTGCGACCAGTGTCAGTCCCCACAAATGGAGCTTGATGGCCATCCCAAGCACTACTTCACGTTCGGGAGGGCAAAATGAGTACCGCTCCCAAATTTGATCCGAACGCGAATGACCAACTGATTTGCGGGCTTTTTTCGAAAAAGGAAGCAGCCCAAATGATCGCGGACGGTGGGACTCACATCCATTCTACGACAATGGGATACCGCGATGAGATGGCTCGGTTCACCAGTGCATTACTAAACGAAAAAAATCCAGAGCCTCATCCGTGGCAGCTGGTGACTAACTGTCGTGAAGTTTCTCTAGGCTCTAGCGGAGAGCGCTACAAGTTGATAAAGCGTGCGACGGTGGATATGGGGATTTTTTCACGCCGAGGCTATTCCGAAAAAGTGGAGTGCGTGCTGGAGGAGTTGATCACAAACGGCATTTATCATGCTTACGCTAATGCGGATGGTTCGCACAAGTATCGCCGAGACAGCTCGGTCAAGCTAGAAGACGGTGAAGCACTCAAAGTTCGGTATGGAGCTTCTCAAGAAGGCATTTTCATTTCAGTTGAGGATCAGGGAGGGCGGCTCTCGCTGGAGGATATCGGTAGCGCCTTTTATAGGTGCTATTACAATCAGGACAATCAGATCGTAGAGGACGAACAAGGCTCTGGATTAGGCCTGTACATGGTGTTCGATTTGGTCACTCATTTTAGAGTCGATCTTTATCCTGGGAAACGGACGGTAGTTTCTTGCTGGATCGCCGGGCGCAGAATCGCACACCCCTCCATCTTCTCGTTTAATTTTTTCAAGCGGGGGGCGTAGGAATGCTATTAGATAATAAGTTCAATCTGAAAAAGAAGTTTGAGGACGGTCGTGAGGTGATCTACATCTCGGGAAATCTGGATGAAGATGCACGGTTTGATGAGGTACGCAAAGACCAGCCACTGGTTTTTGATATGCGCGGAATAGTTGGTGTGAATTCTTGTGGAGTGAGAAACTGGGTGAACTTCATGCGCGATCACAAAAACCAGCCGATCACTTTCCGCCACTGCTCTCCGGCGATAGTACACCAAATGAATATGGTGCCTAGCTTCAAGGGGCATGCGCAGGTGTTTTCGATCTACGTACCTTATGCGTGCTCGCATTGTGATGCAGAAGATCGGGTCTTCTTGGATTTGGTGAAGGGAGCCAGAGAGGCGCCCACTAAGGTGCCTTGTAAGAATTGTAAGGTTGGCAAGATGGAGATTGACGGAGATGAGCAACAATACTTCGCCTTTGCAGCCTAAAAAGCAGGCTGATAGCAGACCGTTTGCCCAAGAACTCAAAACGTGGGTAGAGGAAAACCGGGGGCTGACGGAGATCTTTCTGGATGCTTATTGCGTCGTGGATATCCTTAGCAATGTGGTGGACTTCAACATCGCTTTCTCAGATCTTTGTGGCTACACCTATCGAAAGGTATTCAAAGTCGGTACTTTTTGCGATCTTGTTAAGCTAGAGATCTGCCCGCATCAATGCCCGGCCAAGCAAATTGTGACGTCTCAGCGTCCCATCCGCTTGGACGAACTTGAAGGCTCATCGCGGGCGTTTCCTAATTTGCGATTGATATTGGCGGGAGTACCACTGTTCACCAAGACTGGTGAAATTATGGGTGCGATGCTGACACTTCGTAACGTCACAGCGGAGGATGAGCTTCAGAAGAAGTATCTGGAGCGAAAAGCGGAGTCCATTACAGACGGGCTGACGGGCTTATATAATAAGTCTTTCACCGAAGATTCGCTGCTTCGAGTGGTGAAGACCGCATTGCGCAATAGTAATACATTCGCTCTCGTGATGATGGATATTGATCACTTCAAGAAAATCAATGACACCTTCGGGCACCAGACTGGCGACTACATTCTGACTAAGGTATCGGAGATGCTCCGGGCTGAGGTGCGTGGATCGGACTTGGTGGGCCGGGTCGGCGGTGAAGAATTTATGGCGGTGCTCAACAATACGAATGTTGCCGGGGCATGTATTTTTGCAGAAAGGTTCCGGGAGCGGATCGCTAAGACGGAGTTTGTTTTCGAAGGAAAGACGATTCCCGTCACGATGAGCTTTGGGACTGCCACTTTTAATGAAAAGTGGCGCAAAGGTCTAGATCCTGAGTCTTCCATGAAATTCATGGTTACTAAGGCAGACAAAGCCCTATACTACGCAAAGAACACCGGCCGAAATCGTACTTGTCAGTACGAGAGCCTTCCCAAAGAATCGCAGTAGATTTTATTTCTTGGTGGAAAGAATTTTGTAAACACCCGTGCCGCAGACGGAGCAAACACCTTTGAGAGCAGGACGGCCGTTTTTCATTTTCGTTTCTTGACCGTTCTTGATGGTCGTTTTCTGACGGCACTTCACACAGTAGGCGGTTTCTTCAGCCATAATTCGCTCCTTCTTCGTTGACGGCGCAGGCGCCCCAGGTTGTCGGTCAACCCTCAAAAGATATGATAAAGGGTACCACATTCCCCACAAGTTAGCGATAAATCTCAGTTTTCAGAAGCTTACGCGTTGATGCTAAGCGTTATT
>JAGQZV010000098.1 GCA_020435295.1 Bdellovibrionales bacterium
ACTCGGAGTCGCACTCTCGGGGCCAGCCGGGAAGATTCGCCAACTCCAGTCGTTGACCCCGTATGCGTTTCAATCTTTGCACTATGGGGCTGTGAACGACCAACTAAAGGCCGTGGTGAGCGCGGGGGCGGAGATCCTGCCAAACGTACTGTATTTCGGGGCAGGGCTGTCCTTTTACATCTCTGCGGCTGGTGCTATAGACGCTGTTTTGCTCGCCGACAACCCGACCGGGCGTATGGACATGACGGTCAGTTTGAATAGTTCGGCGATCCTCGGTCTGTTCAGTCGCTGGGAGGGAGCGGGAGCCAGTCTTGTGTATCGGCAGGCAGCAAACCCGCAGTTTGTCGAGCGTATTACCGGACGCGTGGAAGTTGCCGAGGGGGCAAGAACACTCGATTTGCCGTTCCAACTGCAAACCTCTCTTTTTTATGAACCCCATCGCTTTGAATTAGACTACCAGCAACGCCTAGGGAGTTTAAACTTTAGTGTGGGCGCGGTGTGGGAACTGTGGTCGGCCTTTGAACCGTCTTTTTTTCTCGTGACGGCGGAAAAACGCGGGGGAACACGGGTGCAGACGCAGACTACAGCACTTCCCTTCCGAAATACCTTGAGCCCGCGCGCATCGGCAAAAGTGTCGCTGACTCGTTTTTGGGAGGCCGGGATTGGCTACCAGTTTCGCCCGTCCCCTTTAACTGATGAAGCCGCGGGTGGATCGGCGAACCTTCTGGACAGCGGGACGCACGTGCTCGGGGCGGCGATGGACTACAATCTGGGCGACCGGTCTTGGCTGCCTTTTCCTCTAAGACTTGGAATTTTTGGGCAGTTTCATCTTCTCAACAAAAGAGAGGTAAAGAAGAACGAGGCTCGGTATATTGGGGCACCGGGTTATACGCTTAATGGACACGCGTATTTCATAGGGGCGCAGTTGGAAGGGACTTTTTAAGGAGGAGTTCGGGTGAGTGCCGTAAACCCGCACAAGAAAGAGACCGCCGCCAGTATCCGCGTTCGCAAAGTGCGAGCTGGGGCCAACCGAATTGTTGCGATCACTGCTTATGACTATACCTTTGCTCGGTTGATAGACGAGTTAGTGGACTTGGTTCTCGTGGGAGATTCTCTAGGAATGGTAATTCAGGGAAAGCCCAACACGTTGTCCGTAAAAATAGAAGACATGGTCTACCACACGCGAGCGGTCAGCGAAGCGGTTACCCACGCTCATGTTGTCGCCGACATGCCGTTTATGAGCTACCAGTCCGGATTTGAGGACGCCGTTCGCAATGCCGGTAGACTCATGGCGGATGGGGGGGCGGAAGCCGTGAAACTAGAAGGGGGGATCTCGATTGCTCCCATCGTGGAACGTTTGGTGGACGTAGGCATCCCGGTCCTTGGGCATGTGGGCCTCACTCCCCAAAGCGTGAACGCCTATGGCGGGTACAAGGTCCAGGGAAAAACGGAGAAGGCGCAGCAAGCTATTCTCCAAGATGCGCTGGCTTTGGAAGATGCAGGGGCGTACGCGGTGGTGTTGGAAGCGATCCCGGCGCCGTTAGGAAAGCAAATCACCGAGCGCTTGAGCATCCCGACCATTGGTATTGGGGCTGGGGCTGATTGTGACGGACAGGTTTTGGTAAGTCAGGATTTGCTTGGGCTCAACCCAGAGTTTCAGCCGCGCTTCGTGAAAGCCTACGCCCAACTTGGGCAGATGGTTCGAAGTGCGGTTTCCGACTATGCGACGGAGGTGCGGGGCGGGCGCTTCCCCGATCCCGAGCACTCGTTTAGCTGATGCAGATACTTCAATCTCCGGCCGAAGTTCAAAAAATCACTCGTGAGTGGGGCGCACCTGTTGCACTAGTGCCAACAATGGGGGCCTTGCACGCGGGGCATCTCAGCCTTGTGGAGATCGCCCGCTCGGTTGCCAAACGGGTCGTTGTTAGTATTTTTGTGAATCCGTTACAGTTTGCCCAAGGTGAGGATCTGGCTAAATACCCGCGCACTTTCGATGCGGACGTTTCTTTACTTAGAGAGAAGGGAGTCGATCTTCTTTTTGCGCCCGAGGCGACGGAGTTTTATCCTCGCGGCTTTTCCACGAAGGTACATGTTTCCGGGCTGACGGACTCTCTGTGTGGCGCGTCCAGGGCGGGCCACTTTGAAGGGGTGACGACTGTTTGCCTGAAGCTTTTCCAAGTTACCAGTGCACAGTTTGCCGTATTTGGCGAAAAAGACTTTCAACAGCTTCGCGTGATTGAACAAATGGTGGAGGACTTGAACTTGCCCCTAGACATTGTACGAGGGCCCATTGTGCGCGAGGCGGATGGCTTGGCGATGAGCTCTCGCAACCGCTATTTGAGTCCGGTTGAGCGACGTCTGGCGAGTCGGATACCAGAAGCCATCAAAGCTGTGCATAGTTTTGGACCCGACGCGGTAGTGAGAGACGTCATCGAAGGCGCTAGGCGCCTACTTGGAGATATCTCGGTCGACTATCTCCATGTGTGCTCGGAGTTTACCTTGCGACCGGAAGGCCCGGAGGTGCTGCTTTCCAAGATTCTCTCCCCACATTTCTTTTTAGCGGTTAAGATAGGCCAGACGCGTCTAATTGATAACACGCCACTCCACGGGGTCACCACATGAAGCGCTTGCGCACAGCTTTTATAACCGGTGTTTTGGTACTAGTGCCGTTACTCGCGACGGTAGATATTGCCCGTTGGTTTGTGCAAACGGTCGACAGTACGATGCGCCAGTACTTACCCGCGGGCTTGCTTCCGTTTGATTTTCGTGGCTTGGGTGCTTTACTTGCGCTGTTGTTAGTTTTGAGCGTTGGGATACTCGCCACCAATTTTATCGGTAATTGGTTTATCTCTAAATTTGATCACCTTTTCAAAAAATTTCCTGTTGTGGGAGGTCTGTACGGCGGGATTAAGCAGTTCTTGGAAACCGTTTTCGGCAATCAACAGGATAGATTCAATGAGGCCGTATTGGTGCAGTTTCCGAGCAGGGGGGTCTACTCGGTGGGATTTCGTACGGGGACACCGGATCCAAAACTAACCACCGATTTTAAAAAAAAGATGGTGAATATTTTTGTCCCCTGTACACCGAACCCCACTTCAGGCTTTTACATTCTAGTGGCGGAAGACGAATTGATACCCCTGAAGATGTCCGTACAAGATGCTTTTAAGATCGTTGTATCGATGGGAATTGTTACCAGTGCGGAAGAATTTACTCCCATCAAGCCCGCGAGGAAAAAGCGTCGCAAGTGAAGTCTCAAACCGGCATCAAGATTATCTGCGATAACCGCAAAGCCTTCCACAACTATACGATTGAGGAAAAAGTAGAGGCGGGCATCGTGCTTAAAGGTACCGAAGTGAAAGCACTGCGGAATGGCAACGCGAACTTGAGAGATGCCTATGCCGTTTTTAACGAAGGCGAGTTGTTCTTGCTCAACGCGCACATCGATCCGTACTCCATGGGAAATCGGGAGAACCACGAGCCTACACGTACTCGCAAACTTCTTCTTCACCGTGAGGAGCTGGAAAAACTCTGGGGGAAACTTGAAGTTCGTGGCTACAGTCTCGTACCGTTAAAGATGTATTTCAAAGAGGGGCGGGCCAAGGTCGAGTTGGGATTAGGCAAAGGTAAAAAAAGCCACGACAAACGGGCTTCGAAGAAAGAGAAAGACGTAAAGCGTGAAATAGCACGGGCGATGAAGTCGCGCTGACTAGAATCGGAAATTAAGGTGCGCGTAGCCTCGCAGTAGGAAATTGTCCATGGCCTGCGAGCCACTGATGGAGCCACCAGAAAATGTTAGGGCGTTACGCTCGAGAAAAAGGGCTAGTTCAATTTCCCACCGGTCAGAGAGTAGGAGTTGACCGGACAGCCTGGTCGAGAAATTACCCACAAGCTTAGACGGGTTCGTGACGACGATGCCGCCTCCTTCTCCAATGAGAAACATCCCAAAGAGGTAGTTAAATTCCAACCCCATCGTGAGAGTACGGGTCAAGAAATGCCGCAGCCGAAGCTGAGTGTCTGCGGAAAGTAGCGTGTGCCGGTCTCTTCCGTTGTAGGTGCCAGCCGATGAGAGTACACGCATGTATTCCTTAAAACGAGGCCCAAGTCCGACACTAAATTCCCAGCGGGCGTCTCCCGTTGCGCGCAGCGGGGCGTAGTTTACGTGCAGGCGTCTGTCGGCGAGGTGGGTAACGCTCCCTTCGACTTGGACGAACTGACTTTCGAAGACACCGTCTAAAAACATGCGCTGGCTTAACCAAAGATCGCCACTGGCTCCAGCGGTCATTCCGAAGGCGGAGATCCTGCCTTCGTTGGGGTTTTGAATCCGGTAATTGTACGGGCCCGAAGCAGAAAAGATGCCAAAACGGGCACGTGGGATATAGAGGTACTTTTGTACGGCGAAGCGTCGTGGGGTGCTGAGATCGCCTGACGTGACGTTTGTGGAAGCTGGACCGCGCTGCTCTTTAGTACCCGGTAGCAGTCCCTGCACTTGCCAAGCGTATTCTCCGGGCGGAATCTTCCCAATGATAGCGCGGGTGTCATTCACTGTTTTCTTGTATACCGGTTTGGCGTTGCGGAGGATCACAACGCGGTACTCTTCCACATTGGGAACTCGTTCCCACGACAGCACGATATTTCCGTCGGCGTCCGGGTACATTTCGGCATTTTCGACCAGTGAAGGTTTGGGGGCATCGGGTTTTACTACCATGGCAAAGGTATCGGACCATTTGCCGGGGCGTCCCACGCGGTCATAAACACGTATTCTGTACTGGTAGGTGCCCGGTTCCAAATTTCCGGACCACTTGGTGACTGTTTTTTCAAGCGTGGTATCTACGATGGTATCGCCCGCTCTTCGGATCTGGAGGTGGTATTTCGTTGCTAGGTCGAATGATTTCCATTCGATGGTTGCGGTTTTTGCAAAAAGTGTGGGGGCCACCCATACCGCGCAAGAAAGTACCAGAATGTGGAGCGTTCTTGTCATCTCATTCCACTTTGGATCCCAAAATCTCTGGGGCCTTTAATGGATCTCCATATGTAATCTTAAATTGTTTGTGGGGAAGGGGGATCCCGCCCCTATCTAACGGATCGATCGCTCGCACCGTCCAGCGGTATTCCCCTTGTTTGATGGCTTTCAACGGGAATCGAGTCTCCTCGGTTGTGGCGCTAGCTAGCTCGCGGCCCCCTTTATCTAGAAGACGGACTTCGTATTGGGTCGCGGATGGCACCGGTTCCCACTCCAGTGCCGGATCGCCTTGTGATCGCACCACGTTTACCGTTTGCAAGTTCTTCGGAAATAGCGCCTTGGGCGCTTGTAGCAAGGGGTGAAGGCCAATCGAAAAGGTTCTGGTTTCGCTCACTCGAATCGGCTCCCCTGTAGCCGCTTCCAGCACGACGTTCCAGTAGTACTTTCCGTCGGCGAGCTGAAGATCGCTACTTCTTAAAAAGGGCTTTTCTGGAGTATACGAGCGAGACGCCTCCTGGAGCAATGGAGATTTTCCCACCCTTACGTGGTAGCGCTGGCTTTTTTCAGTTTTGCTGTTTTCCCACTCTAGGGAGAATTCCGGGAGTTCTTTCCAGTAACCAAGCGACTTTTTGTTGTCGGGCGCGACTAATCCGATGGGACGGTGATCGAGTACGCTAAAGTAACGCCAGTCCGACGCGGTCGCCGTTTGACCCTGGTGTAGGGCGGCCACGCGCCAGCGAAAGCTTCCGGTGTGGGGGGGGCGCCAACTAAGGGTCAAGCCGCTCAATCTCTTTTTCTCGATTGAGGCGATGGTCTTTTCTTCGCGCACCTGTTCTACTTCAAACTCGAAAAGAGTGTTATCCACGGGAAATTGCCATCTGAAAGCGGAAACCTCCGCGAGGGGAAGTTCGGCGCCTTGCTCCGGAGCTCCGAGCGCAAGCGGCATGGCTTGGACGGACTCCACCCTGAGGGTTCGAACCGGCGAACTCACCAAGAATTGAGGGTAGGGCACGGTGAGCCGCCAATAGTAGGTGGCAGGCTCTAGATTGACCAAGGTTCTGCCGCGTTCAGCGGAAATGGCTTCGTCCACCCTGAGTGACTGCCCTTCAAAATTGTCAGTGGTCGCGATCTGCAAGCGTGGGCTATCGGGGAATGCGTAACGGGAGGACACCCAGCGGAATTCCACCTCTCTATTAGATGTCCACTGCTGAATTATCTGGTCTTTTTGAGGGTAGACGGGATTTAGGGAGCGGGCTGTCTGGATCTTAAACTCCCGAACCTCCGGGTTTTGCAGCCGGGGTGAAACCAAGCGCCAGAAATAGCGCCCGGGCCTAAGTTTGGCGCGGTACAGGCTTTGTTCTTTTTGCAGTGAGAACGTTTGGGTGGAATTTGCGTTGAACCTGTCGGTTCTTGAAACCTGCAACTGCGGCTGCAGTGCAGAATCTCCGGTGCCTAATTCCAGCCACTCAAAGACAACATTGGCTTCTCCAGATTGTACAAAGATATCTTGGTAAGAGGCGGGTGACAGCAGGCGGACCGGGATCTTTTCTATGACGGGAGCTTTGTTCTCCTCAGCGTGAATTCGAAAGTCTTCCTTTTGACCTCTTACCAAGAAACTTCCTTTTACAAACTGCATTTCTAACGGGGGTACATCGTCGATGATTACCAGACTGTGTTCGCCAATCTCTAGCAGCGTGTCATTCTTCAGCTTAACCGTGGCGGCACTGGCTTCCCCCACTTGCAGCGAATCTTTGCGCTGCAGCCCAGTCCCTTCGTTGACGCTCTGCCAAAGAAAACTTGCTTTTGCCTTTTTTCTGACTTTTGAAATGCGTCGGGTAACACGAGCAATGGCTGATTCTTGTTCGTGCAGCGCGTTACCCGTGAGATCAACATAAAGGAAATAGCCAGACGCACCTGCACCGGCGACACACGTTCCCAGCACCAATAACCGTCGCCAGAATCGACTTTGTGAATTCGGGATCATGTCTCCGAATTCATCGGTAAATTATTTATTAGCCTTCAGAGATTTTTAGAAAGGATTTTAGCTCTTTAGCTTTGCCTCCGAAAAGTTTTACGGAGGCAAGAGCGTGTCGAAGAAATTCAAAATGGGATTTGGGATCGGATCCAAGATTTCAACCTTGATTGGGTTATTGCTGTTGGTGTCCACGGCGAGTGTTGTGTTTCTCGCGACTCGACTGTTCATTGAGGACAACACGGCCCTCATCCAGCAGATGAACGCCGACTCCGCCTCCTCTACAGCGCTCCAGACACGCGAGTATTTTGAAAACCAATCCAAACGATCCCAACTTATTGGACGAAGATTGTGGCAGCAGGGCACTGCCAATTCGAGCCCTGAGACTGAACTCCTAGGAAACGACATCTTTTACGTGGGTATTTACAGCAGCACAACAAATCAGGTGGTAAACCAGCTAGCGGGTGGTAGCGTTTCTAAGCTTCTACAGGGTGAGCCCAATTGGCTGAAGGAAAAGTTGGCGCAAGGTGGAAACTTCTCACTGCAACAGGTTGCACAAGGGGAAGCTCAGATAACGACACTTAACGCGGAAGGAGAATTCTTCCTCGCGGTGGGAGTTCCTTTCGTAAAACAGGAGAGCGGTTTTAGCCACTTCTTAGTGTCAGTGTACGATCTAAAGCCACTTCTGAATACCGTTTCTGACGATGACTTATCAACGCGTTATATGGTTGATAGACGGGGAAATCTCATCGCCCACCCGGAAGCCTCTCGAATTGCGCAAAACGTGTCTGCCCTGGGGATTGTACAAGAATTTTTACGGGGGCAATTTAACAACGGCCAAATTCGATATGAAGTTCCCGACACGCAAGAGCCCATGCTCGGTGCATTTCGGTCTGTGGGATTTGCCGGACTAGGGGTCGTGACTGAGATACCGGAAGCCAAGGCGTTTGAGGCAGCAAAGCGCGTGGAGTATCGTTCCCTCTTGGTGGGCGTGTTGATCTTATGTCTCGCGCTAGCCGTAGGCTACCTCTTTTCTGAAAGTCTAACCTCTCCAATTTACGCCTTGGTTGGAGCGGCCAATCAGATAGCCTCGGGAGATTTCAATCTAGCGCTAAAGCCCAAGACAAAAGATGAGGTTGGGTACTTGTCGTTAGCCTTCAATGATATGGCGGCTGGTCTCGCCGAGCGCGAGCGTTTGCGGGATACGTTCAATAAATTTCACAGCGAAGAAATTGCTGCAAAAATTCTTTCCGGAGAAGTGAAACTTGGCGGCGAACGCATGGACGCCACGATCTTTTTTAGTGACATTCGTGGCTTTACTTCGCTGAGCGAGAGTCTTGCTCCGGAAAAGGTTGTAGAGCTTCTCAATGAGTATATGGAAGCCATGGTGGGCGTGATTCAGCAGTTCAAAGGAGTGGTGGACAAGTACGTGGGCGATGCCATCATGGCAACCTGGGGTGTTCCGCTTTGTGGAGATCAAGATACAGCACGTGCGGTATCCGCTAGCTTAGCAATGCGCCAAGCACTTTCCCAACTCAATGAACGCCGCAAAGGGAGAAACGAGCCACCCTTGTATATGGGGATGGGGCTAAACGTTGGGCCTGTGACGGCCGGAAATATCGGATCTGAGTCACGCATGGAGTACACGGTGATTGGGGATAGCGTGAATACGGCATCGCGGATTGAGTCGATGACCAAGACCTTCGGGACTGATCTTCTTATTTCGAAGTCTGTTTACGAACGTGTCCACACCATGTTTGTGTGCGAAGCGTGCGGGGGAGCGTCGGTTAAGGGGAAGACCGATGCCATTCAGGTGTACAAGGTGAAAGGCTATTATGACCAGAATCGAAACCCGGTTTTGGTCGAAACTCCGTATAGCAGCTACGCTGCGGAGGCTAGCGATAAGGTGAAGGCCCCGCCGACTTCTACCCAGGCAGCGTAAACATTGGCTCTACTCTTCGATCGGATCTTCTACGGCATCTTCTGCTACTGGGAACAATTCGCGGCGCGACAGGAAAATATCTGGAAAAGTGAGAATCTCCCCGCGCAAGGTCAGGGCGTCGGGGGTAGTTGCTGGCGCCGGATGTTCTTGCAAATCGCCATACTCCAGGTGTGCACAAGTTTCGGGCTCATCTATGCCGTTGGAAATCAAGACGTAGTTCACTGCGTGGCGGGGTTTGACGCCGTCACAACCAAATGGCGCAAACCAATCTTTCTGCGCAATCACGTAGCTTACGAGCACCGAACGGCTGTTATCGAAGTGGGTAATCTCGTAAGAAACCGCATCGAAGCCCCGATTCTGATAGTGGGTGATGCTTTCGCGTGAACGGAAAACCCCACGGAGGGATATTTGCGCGATTAGGTGCACCATGTCCGGTGTATCCATCGGGTTTCTTTTTTCAAATCCAATTCTACGCGGGGAGTTTCCCTCATATGCGATAATGGGAAAGTCCATTTCGATGGACCGCAGGGACCGCAGTAACTCTACGGCCTTATTCATATCGTACTGAAACTGTGCGGGGGTGCCGGTTACTTCGCGCTCTAATTCCTGCAGTGTCTGCGCTTCGAGCATGCGCTTTACAAAACCGGTGGTCTTCCACGCCGCAACGACTTCTGCTGGTTTGAAAATATTGAAATGCGCGACTGACCAACCGCACGTGGGCGCCATAACAGGTTGTCCGGCGGTGTCCGTCGCAAAGGAGATAATCGCAAACCATGCCCCCACTACCACTATCCAGGACTTCTTCATCCGTGGTTCCTAGCAAAGTTTTGGGCAACCTAGCATTTTGGCGTAAAAGACTCAATGGGGCGAAGTTTAGCGTGGTGCCGGACGAGGCCCCTTGTCGGCCTGACTTTCGTCCCCATTCTAAGAATGAAAGGAGTCTGTTATGGAGAGCTTTGCCGCCTGCGAGAAGTGCCAAGCGGTCAACCGCGTGAATCTTGCCACCGCTCAGGGCAGAACGCCTATCTGTGCGAAATGCAAGGAGAAATTGCCGATACACGCCGGGGTGGTCACGGTTACCGACAAGACGATGGCCTCTCTCACCTCGGGCTCTCCGATTCCTGTTGTGGTGGATTTTTGGGCCGACTGGTGCGGCCCCTGCAAAGCCTTTGCGCCCATATTTGCGGACGTGGCTCGCGAGCTCGGTGGGAGGTTTGTATTTGCTAAACTCGACACCGATGCGAATCCGCATAGTTCGGCCCGTTTCAATATCCGCGGGATTCCGAGCCTCATAGCTTTTTCCAAAGGGAAGGAACTCGCCCGTTCCTCTGGCGCGATGCCGCCGCAAGCTTTCAAAAGCTGGTTGGCGGGGCTGGCGAGATAGTAAGCCTGCGTCTTATCGCAATGCTTTACGCAAGATTTTGCCGACGTTGGTTTTGGGTAGATCGTTTCTAAACTCTACGTGTTTGGGTACCTTGTACGCGGTAAGGTTCTTTCGGCAGAAATCAATGATTTCCTGCTCGGTCAGCGACTCCTCTTTCTTAACAATAAAAAGTTTTGGTACTTCCCCGCTTTTTTCATCCGGCACAGCGATAGCAGCCGCCTCTAGAACCTTAGGGTGCATGACCGCGACTTCTTCGATTTCGTTGGGGTACACGTTGAACCCTGAAACAAGAATCATGTCTTTCTTGCGATCGACGATCTTAAAATAACCCTCCTCATTCATAGTCCCGATGTCACCTGTGCGGAAGTACCCGTCGGGGGTCATGACCTTCTCGGTTTCTTCGGGCTTGTTCCAGTATCCCTGCATCACTTGCGGTCCCCTGATGCAAATTTCACCCGGCTCCCCCAATGCTACTTCGCTCCCGTTGTCGTCAACTATCTTGACTTCCGTAGACGGGATGGGAAGGCCAATGAAACCGTTGTACTCCGTTAGAGTCATTGGGTTGATGCAGGCGGCGGGTGAAGTTTCCGTAAGGCCGTAAGCTTCGATGAGCGGGACCTTTGTGACTTCTTTCCAACGTTCTGCGACGGGGCGTTGGATGGCCATGCCGCCCCCGAGCGTGATTTTTAGTCTGGAAAAATCGACTGTTTTGAAATTCTTGTGGTGAAGTAGCGCATTGAAAAGTGTGTTTAGGCCCGTGATAGCCGAAAACTTCCACTTTTTCATTTCTTTGATAAACCCGCCGATGTCGCGCGGGTTGGTGATGAGCACGTTTAGCGCCCCAACAGCACTGAATAAGAGGCAGTTCGCTGTTAACGAAAAGATGTGGTAAAGCGGCAGCGGCGTGATTACGATTTCTTCTCCGTCATGAAGCAAGAATTTCACCCACGCTTTTGCTTGAAGCATGTTCGCCACAATATTTCCGTGTGTTAACACCGCCCCTTTGGCTATCCCAGTGGTGCCTCCGGTGTACTGGAGAAAAGCAATGTCTTCGTGCGTGAGCGCGGGTCGTTTTAGCGTTGAGTGCATACCCGCTTCTAGTGCCCCTAAAAAAGAGACGGCGTTTGGTAGCTGATAAGAGGGGACCATTTTTTTTACGTGTTTCACCACCGCGTTTACGAGCTGCTTTTTTGGAAAACCAAGCATGTCTCCCAGTTCGGTGACAAGAACGTGTTTTACGTCCGTTTTAGGTAGAGCCTCTTCCACCGTTTTAGCAAAGTTTGCCACTACAAGAATGGCGGTGGCGCCAGAGTCTTTGAGTTGGTATTCCAACTCGCGGGGCGTGTAGAGCGGGTTGCAGTTTACGGCAATGAGCCCTGCTCGCAAGACCCCGAACAACGCGACTGGGTATTGGAGTAGGTTGGGCATCATGAGTGCCACGCGGTCGCCTTTTTGGAGTTTCAGATCATTTTGCAAGTACGAGGCAAATTGTTCGCTGAGCTCGTCGAGTTCTGTGTAGGTCAGCGTCTTTCCCATGTTGTGAAAAGCTGGACGCGTTGCAAAGGTGTGGAAAACGTGTTCAAGAAACTCAGGAAGAGAGTAAAAAAGAGACGTATCGACTTCGGCTGGAACGCCTTTTTGGTAGCTCTTGAACCAAGGTTTATCCGCACTAATTGAGTGATGTAGTTCAATTCCCATGCCCGCTCCAATGTGTATGTCGCCATTCTAAACAGAAGATGAGTGGGGAGTCCAGCTTTGAAGGAAAGGACACTACGGAAGCAGTCTGATAGCGGCGAAGTCCACGCTACCGCCGATTCCGATGACTACGATGCGTTGCTGGGAGTCGATCTTTACTGCTCGGGCTTCATCGGTCGTTCCCCCACCGATGTCGATGGAGAGCTTTCCGCCGTAGGCGAAGTCCGTATCGAGAACGCCGCTAGGTTGGACACGTACAATACCAAAGTCCAAAACCGTTTGGCCCACAACAACAAACTTTCCATCAGTTTGCAGGGTGACGTCATAACCGGTTTCCGTTGTGGTGTTGAAATCGATCGTGAAAATCCCATCACCGCTAAAGGAGGTATCCAAGGCGCCACTTGTTTCGATGCGGATCATCCCAAAATCGCTGCCGGCAGTGCCCGCAAGAACGTACTTGCCATTGGTGTCGATGATGATGGAGCGGGCCACGTCGGTACCGCCGGCGAGATCGTAGGTGGCAAGACCGTCTGAGCTAAAGGCTGTGTCTAGGCTGCCGTCGGTGTGGTAGCGAGCGACTGCGAAATCTGTAC
>JAGQZV010000009.1 GCA_020435295.1 Bdellovibrionales bacterium
GAAAAACAACTTCCACGGGCGAACCATTACGGTGGTTTCTTTCTCTACCGAAAGTCTTTACCGCGACGGCTTTGGACCGTTTACTCCCGGATTCTCTGTCATCGACTATGGAGACGCTACGGCGCTGGAACGACAAATCGATGCGAACACCATCGCAGTCCTGATGGAGCCGATCCAAGCAGAAGCTGGCATTCTAATCCCTGAACCAGGGTATCTGGCGAAGGTACGCGAACTGTGCACCCAGAACAATGTCTTACTCATGTTCGACGAAATCCAGACTGGACTCGGGCGCACGGGTAAAGACTTCTGTTTTGAGCACGACGCCGCAAAGCCTGACGTCCTGATTTTGGGGAAGTCTCTGGGGGGCGGCCTCTTGCCACTGTCGGCTGTGGTAGCACCGAAGCCGGTGATGGACGTGATCAAACCTGGTGAACATGGTTCGACCTTCGGGGGCAACCCACTCGCCTGTGCTGTTGGACGAGCCGCATTGCGCACCTTGCGCGAAGAAAAACTCAGCGCGCGCTCTGCGGACTTGGGAAAGAAAGCGATGGCGCGATTGAGCGAGCACCCTTTTCCACAAGTGAAAGAAATCAGGGGACGTGGTTTGCTCATTGGAATCGAGCTCAAGGGTTCGGCGCGACCTTACTGCGAGAAACTCGCTGAACGCGGCGTCCTGTGTAAAGAAACTCACGACACCGTCATTCGCATCGCTCCCCCGCTCACGATAGGCGAAAACGAGCTGATGGAAGGCGTTGACAAGGTCGCGCACGTCTTGGCGGAGCCAATCTAAGTACCTAATATTAAATAGTAAAATCCGCACCTAGACCGGATGCGGGCAGTGTGCTACGTTCGGGCGGTGAAGCGCCCTCGGTTCTTTTTTGTTTTGATTTCAGTCGCTTATTTGTGCTGCAGCTGCGGCGTGAAAACGCCTCCGCGCCCCTACGTCGACGTCAAACGGGAGGCCGCGGCCAAAGCCCAGAAAAATGCCCCTGATAGCATCGGGGCGGAAAAGGAATCGCCGTGAATTCTCCGTTCTTAAAAATGCATGGTTGTGGGAATGATTTCTTGTTCATCGACGCCATGGATCGCCCGGCTCCGGCCTTTGATAGAAAGGCAATCCCCGCCATTTGCGACCGACACTTTGGAATCGGTGCGGATGGACTTGCCATTATCGAGCGCGGCAAAAACAGCGATGCCAAATGGACTTTTTACAACTGCGACGGGTCTATCGCAGAAATGTGCGGGAACGCTGCACGCTGCGCGGTTCTTTTCCTTTCCGAACGTTATTTCCCCGATAAACAATGGGTAAGCCTCGAAACTGCGGTGGGCGTCCTGCGCGGCCGATCTCTGGGAAGCGGCCAAGTCGAAGTAAGTCTTAAGGTCCAGGGCGGAACCGCTATTGAGTATGATGAAAAAGTCTTGAAGGTAGATGATATGCCAGTACGCGTGTATTCGGTTAACACCGGAGTTCCGCATGCCGTCATAGAAGTAGAAGACATCGGCAAGTACCCCATTCAAAAAGTGGGAAAAGCGCTAGTCCACCATGCCGCCTTTGGTCCGGCAGGTTCGAATATTACGTTTTTCCAGAGAAAAGAAGACGGCTCCATCCTCTGTACGTCTTTCGAGCGCGGCGTAGAAACAGAAACCTATGCGTGCGGAACGGGTGTAGCTGCGGGTAGCATCGTGTATGCCCAACTTTACAACCAGCGATTCCCAGTCAAAGTCGAAGTCCCCGGTGGGCGACTTGAAGTGGATTCAGGCGAGGGCACCAACTCCGTTATGCTTCGTGGACCAGCGGCCTTTGTGATGGAGTCAAGCTGGATAGGTGAGGACATCAATACGTTTGAGACGAGAGAACTTTTTGGACGGGAGAAGTAAGATGAAGTTCAACGGCGTTTACGTAGCGACGGTTTCTCCGTTTTCTGGCGAAGGCCACTTGGACTACGAGGCCATGCAAGGCCACTTGGAATTCCTAGTCGAGCGAGGGGTACACGGTCTGGTCCCCTGTGGAACCACCGGCGAGAGCCCAACCCTTAGCCGCGAAGAACGGCAAAAGACCATTAGTTTGCACAAAAAAATTGCCGACAAGAAGGGGCTCAAAGTCATCGCGGGATGCGGAGGAAACTCCACTAGTAGTGTCATCCAGCTGGTGGCCGAAGCCAAGGACCTTGGGTGCGACGCGGCTTTGGTCGTAAGTCCATACTACAACAAACCGACAACTGAGGGCTTGCGCGCGCATTTCCTTGAAATTGCGAACAAGACCCAGTTCCCATTGGTGCTCTACAACATCCCGGGGCGCACGAGCGTAAACATCCCACCCACACTTGTGGCGGAACTCTTTGAGCACCCACACATCGTGGGAGTAAAGGAATCAACAGGAAACCTGGACCAGTGGCTTTCAATTGCGGAGAAAGCAAACCTTTCGGAACGCTCACTACTTGCAGGCGATGATCATGCGTTGAGCACCATCATGGCGCTCGGAGGATCGGGTATCATTTCTGCTTCAGCGAATCTACTACCGGAGCATTTTGTTTCCATCTACGAACGCGCTAGCGAGGGAAATCTGGAAGAGGCGTTCCGCCAGCAGATCAAGATTCACACGATGGTGGAAACTCTGTTCCGAGAAACGAACCCCGCGCCCGTGAAATTCGGTCTTCAACTAAGGCGCGGAATGGCAGCAAACCTTCGCTTGCCCTTGGTGGGAGTGCGGCCAGAAACCCAGCGCGCGATCGAGAGCAACCTCCGCAGCCTGGAACTCCTCCCATGATCTATAAAGTTGGCATATTGGGCGCTTCGGGAAGAATGGGATTACAGATCGCAGGTCTGTTGCAGGACGGTTTTAGCTACGGTGGAAACAGTTTTGAACTCGCAGATGCCCTTTCCGGATCCGGCAAACTGAAATCCATTGAGGGCATTCCCGTCCGTACCCTAGAGGAACCTCCACGCGAACCGGTGCATGTGTGGATTGATTTCAGCACACCACAAGCCACAGTCGCTTTTTTGGATCGAATTGAAACTCCGATTGTCATCGCCACGACAGGTTTTACAGAAAGTCAGCTTGCCAAAATACACGCGTATGCGGAACGCTTTCCGGTTATGCTCGCTCCCAATACAAGTCCCGGAATGAATCTCTTTCTCCATTGGCTTGAGAAGCTACCCGAGGGTCTGAAGTTTGATCTCAATCTGAGCGAGGAACACCACATTCACAAGAAGGACGCTCCGAGTGGCACTGCAAAAAGCTTGCTTGAGGTTCTGCGGGGCAGAGGTTATGGAGAAGTTCCAGTCCAGTCAGTGCGTGCGGGCGGCATTCGCGGCGTACACACACTCAAATTTGCGGCGGCCGATGAAACCATAGAGATCCGCCACGAAGCGCTGGACCGTCGAGTTTTCGCGGAAGGTGCATTAGTTGCCGCCGCTTTTTTGGTGAAACAAAAGAAAGCCGGCCTATACAAGATGGCCGACGCTCTAGGCACAAGGAACAAAGACAATGAGTGACTTCATCAAGGTAGCTAAACGCATCGACGAGATGCCCGCTTACATTTTCAGCGAAATCAACAAGATTAAAGAGCAGGCCCGTGCAAAAGGAACGGATCTCATCAGTCTGGCGATAGGCGATCCTGACAAAGCCACGCCGCCGGCCGTTGTGGAAAAAATGCGGGCGGCCATCGAAAAGCAACCCAATCACCAATATTCGCCCTATGATGGCACTAAGGCTTTTCGGGAAGCGGCGGCTCGCTTTATGCAAAGGCGTTTTGGGGTGGATGTCGATCCGAATTCTGAAGTGGTAGCCCTGGTGGGATCCAAAGAGGGTATCGCGCACCTTCCGCTGGCCTTTTGCGATCCCGGGGACAACATTCTTTACCCGACACCCGGATTTCCGATGTACGCGACGACAATCAGCATGGCGGGCGGCAATCCCATTGCCATTCCACTGACTTTTGATAAGCAGTTCGTCCCGGATCTTGCCCACCTTAAAGTTCAATTGGAACGGCACAAACCCAAATACTTAATTCTAAATTATCCGCATAACCCAACGTCAGCGATCATCTCAAGGGACACCTTAGAGCAGATCCTTGGCATGGCTCGTGAACACCGTTGTTTTGTCGCCTTCGACAATGCCTACAGCGAAATTTATTTCGATGAGAACAAAAAACCCATCAGCGCACTAGAAATTCCCGGCGCCAAGGACTTGGTAATCGAGTTTCACACACTTTCTAAGACCTTCAATATGACGGGTTGGCGAATCGCCTTCGCCGTCGGCAATAAAACTCTGGTTCAGGCTCTGCTCAAGGTAAAAACCAACATCGATTCGGGCCCATTCCCCGCCACCCAGGAAGCCGCTGTGTTTGCACTGGACAACGAGGACGCGATCGCATCGGAAGGGCGTCAAATGTATGCCGCCCGACGCAAAGTAGCTCTTGCCGGTTTGGATAAACTCGGAATCGAGTACCTTCCTAACCACGCAACGTTTTACGTGTGGGCCAGTGTTCCAAACGGCCAATCTTCCATGGACTTCTGCAAAAAACTCATTGAGGAACAGGGTGTCGTCTGCACACCGGGCGTAGGTTTCGGGCCGGAGGGCGAAGGCTTTTTCCGTCTCGCTCTCACTGTAGACGTGCCCCGCATCGAAGAAGCCATGAAACGCTTAGGAAAATTCCTCGGCCGCTAGGTACCACGTTCCTTTTGTCACACGGCTGTGGATTGTTTTCAATTCCTTAGGCGTTTAGACGCATCCATTTGAGGCGGCGGAGAAGACGTGAGGCCTTGTGGGGCCATTTGGCCAATCCCAACGGCGCAGGCGGGTTGGGAGGCGTGTAACTCCTTAGGTAGGTTTCGAAAAACTGTTGGTAAACTTCGTCCTTGAAAAAAACAAAGTTCTGGCCGCCTTTTCCATTTTTCATGCGTTTTTCGACAGTTGCGAATTCGACAATCTCATGTTGGTTAATACGCACCTGATCCTGTGAAAACTTCCAGCCAAGTTCAAGCATTCGAGGCACAATCGCTCGGCTTTCGGGAATGGCGTTATCAATTTCAAAAAGCACAGTCTTCAGGCGATCGGATTGTAGCGTCTTCTGCATTCCCTTGAACACCTTATGCTCAATGCCATCCACATCCACTTTGATATGCTGCGGCTGTGGAATCCCTCCCAGCTGAATGAGACTGTCGAGTGTAAACGAAACCGAACCTTGCTGTAGACGGCTGGCCCGTGAATACGTATCCTCACCCAACTGGCGGTCGCCCTTCCAGGTATTTTCCTTAAAATCGTGGTGCGCGTAGGCCGTCGCAAAGGTGCTAAGGTTGAGAAAATTAACCTCGTCAGAATCACTCACAGCAACACAGTACGCCGAGACTTTGTCGTGAGCCCCATTTACGAAAATGTTCTTATTGAGCTCGGCGTAGTTCTGAGATTCCGGCTCGAAGCTAAACACCCTCGCACCACTCACAACGGCCGCATAGAGACTGTACATCCCGACGTTCGCGCCAATATCTACAAAAACGTCACCCGGTGCGAAGCTTTCAAGCCAAGCTACCGTGGTCGGTTCTTTCTCTAACAGAGTCAGCACTCGGGACCGGCTAATGACGTTGCCGCCGTCCACATACCGCAAGCGCTTTCCCGCCACCCGTACCTCAAAATACGGGATTTTCATTAGCCGGCTCTTATAGGCATTTTTTGAAATCCAACCCAGTTGTTTTTGTGTAGCTTCGATCATTGGTACTTCGCGTGAATTCGCTGCATGCGACTCCTAAAACTAAGCTCTGGGGCGCCCATCGACGACGGATCCACTTCAAAACCTACCGATATCATACGCCGCCCAAAAAATATCTGGTGCGGAATCAGGCGGGTTTTAGCAAGCCACAAGCTCCCGGGCCCAAAATGGCAGATGTGGCGAGGGAAACCGTCCTTTCCGGAGTTTGGGATCCCGCCAAACAACCGGTTGCTAAAGTGCCGGTTAAACTCATCGGGCGGAAGGTGACTTAGCTTTTGCATTTCGAGTTTGCGATAATAGCGATCCGCCAACGTTTCTAGCGAATGAGACGTGCACCACACACGTGGCACATGATCGGCATTCACAAGCGCACGTAACGTCCAGTTGTCATCTTTGCGTTTGTACGCATCCAAATGAAGATCCTGCACACGCGTTTCCGAAAAGCGCCAGCTTATCTGCGGTCCGCTTACAATCCGGTAGCGAGGAAACATCTCGCGCATGAAGGTCTCTAAGGCGTCGTTGGTCTTACGAATCATTTCCTGGTAACGGCGCGCCTTTTTCATATCCCCGGCAAACACATGGTGTAGCGGGTGGCGGGCAGGAAACGCCTCCCTTCCCGCAAGGCGCTCACGTACATGCCGCGCAAACCTAACCGCGCGTTCCCTAGGACTTGGGTGTAGGGGGGCCAGAAGATCGGGTTGGGCCATTTTTGAGAAGAAACGAGTCTGTGGGTACGCGACAGACCATAGAAACTCCTGATCCCACGGCAAAGCCACCTCGGGAACTACGATGACCTTACCGCTCTCGTACCACTCGGTAAGCTGCTCGCCGTACTGAGCGTAGTACTCTTTACCGGATGAAGCTTGTCCGAGAACGACAAAGTAGTCTTCTATCTGGGGACTTTTCAGAATTTGCGTGCTCGCTTCCATCAAACGGTACCTAAGTACCCCCGACGATTGGCACCCGTCAACGCGCCCCTGCCCATCATCTAGGCAAACGATCGCCCGTTTTTGGCCCTTTTTGCCGTTGCCTTGCCACGCCATGCCTGGGCGGCCCGGCACGCCACTTGCGATACCCTTGCCCGATAGAGGTTTTCTTATGTGGACTGTTGGAATACGTAGACGCTTTTGGGTGGCACTTATCTTTGTATGGGTAGCCGTATCGTTCGTGGAGACCCTGCTCGCATAGTACGCCAGTTGACATGCGGCAGCATCCCGATCTAACCGGTAGTAATTGGTTTGGAGGGCAGGATGCACGCGTGGGCACGGTACGTTTTTTTTCCAATTCTATTCGCGACCCTGATTCCGCGTCCCGCCTTGGGTGCGCCCACCCGGTGGGAATGGGCGGTTGGCTGCGCGCGTTCTATCGCACAGGCGGTGCAGTGGCTCCGCCGCGATCCAAACGGTCACGATGATCCGCAAACCCTCACGCTTGCTGAGGGCGCAGTCCCTCCCTCGGAGAACCGCGTCCTGAATTGGCTCGCGGGTGTGCGACCGTACTTAAACCCGCAAGTAGCTGCCGCCATCACGCGAGGGCTACAAATTTTTCCCGAAGTAACAAACGACGCGATTCCACCACTACCTGAACCTAACACGGCCGATCGTCGGGATCTTTGGGATAACTTACTTTCTAAAGAAACTAGTGAGGCTGACTTCGAAGCGCTGCTTCTCAAAGCCCAAGAGCTCCTTAACCGCGAAGAGCGTATGACTCTCGCTCGCCATCTTTTTGCGCGCGGTATCCGCAGCGCCATGACAGCCCCACAACAAAGTGGAGACACGAGTCTGCAACGCAGTCTTCTTCTGGTTCGGAATGACTCAGAAATACGCGATTCCGTTCTTCGCGGCATGCGCAGACAATTTCCCGCTTTGGGATCGCTCCCTGAGTACGGCGAAGATTAACCTTACTGAATCAGTTGCACCAAATCCGGATTCTCTAAAGTTGTGGTGTCACCGGATGCCTGTTTGCCGGCGGCCAAATCTTTTAACAGCCGACGCATGATTTTGCCACTGCGAGTCTTTGGGAGCGTCCGCGTAAACTTGATTTCCTCTGGCCGGGCCAGCGCTCCGATTTCACTCACCACATGTTGGGACAGTTCTTTGGAGAGTGCCGCCAAATTCGAAAGGTCCGCACTCTCTTTCGGGATAACAAAAGCAGTGATCGCTTGCCCCTTGAGTTCGTCCGGTCGTCCGACCACTGCCGCTTCGGCGACAGCCGGATGACTTACCAACGCACTTTCGATCTCCATTGTTCCCAAACGGTGGCCTGA
The DNA here is from genome assembly GCA_020435295.1 of Bdellovibrionales bacterium. Classification (GTDB taxonomy): domain Bacteria; phylum Bdellovibrionota; class FAC87; order UBA2466; family JACKAF01; genus JACKAF01. The sequence goes on from JAGQZV010000009.1 coordinate 7,975, forward strand.
AACGTTGATGACGTCATCCACCCGACCTTTAATCCAAAAGTATCCGTTCTCATCTTTGTGAGCACCATCCCCCGCAAAGTACAAACCTGGAAAACGACTCCAGTACTGATCTTTAAAACGGTCGGGGTTTTTGTGAATGTTTCGCACCATGGATGGCCACGGGTGGCGGATGACCAAATACCCACCTTCGTTGGGAGCACAACTTTTGCCGTTTTCATCAACAATATCGGCCACGATTCCTGGAAACGGCCGTGTCGCGGAGCCGGGTTTAGTGGCAGTTACCCCGGGCAAAGGAGTAATCATGATGGCCCCGGTTTCGGTTTGCCACCATGTATCGACGATAGGGCACTTCCCGTGGCCAATCTCATTGTGATACCAAATCCATGCCTCCGGGTTGATGGGTTCACCCACGGTCCCGAGCAGGCGCAAGCTATCAAGTTTATATTTTCTGGGAATAGACTCGCCCGCGCGCATGAATGCACGGATTGCGGTTGGCGCCGTGTAGAGGATCGATACTTTGTGTTTGTCGATGATACTCCAGAAACGGCCCCAATCGGGATAGTTAGGGGCCCCTTCGTAGAGCAGCGCCGTGGCACCGTTGGACAAGATTCCGTAAACGACGTAGCTGTGTCCTGTCACCCAACCAATGTCTGCAGTGCACCAGTAGATGTCGTCTTCTTTCAAATCAAACACCCATTTAGCGGTCTGGGTAACGCTCACCATGTAACCGCCCGTCGAGTGCACGATCCCTTTGGGTTTCCCAGTGGTGCCACTCGTATAGAGAAAATAAAGTGGGTGTTCCGCATCGAGAGACACGGCCTCGTGCTTAGTGGATTGCTTGTCCACGAGCGCCTGCCACTCAACGCCCCGAGATCCCAGCGGGGAGTTTTTCTCATTGCGAAAAACTACGACATGCTGGACACAGTCCACGCCCTTCAGCCCTTCCTCGACAATGGGCTGCAGCTCCAGCTTCTTCCCCCGCCGCTTGCCATAATCTGCGGTGAAAACCGCTTTGCAATCTGCATCCAATACGCGGTCATGAATCGCGCTGCTACTAAAGCCGGCAAAAATCACACTGTGGGTAACCCCTACCCGCGCACAGGCCAGCATCGTTACGACGGCCTCGGGAATCATCGGCATATAAACGGCGACCGTATCGCCGGCCTTAAGGCCCAAGTCCTTTTGCATGCCGTTGGCAAGCTGAGACACTCGATCCAGCAGTTGCCCATAGCTTAGCTTTCGAACCTCGCCTTCTTCACCCTCCCAAAGTATTGCGGTTTTGTCTTTGCGCCCGTTTGCAACGTGCCGATCCAGACAGTTATAAGCCGCATTGGTCTTTCCCCCCAAAAACCACTTCGCAAAGGGCTCTTCCCAAGAGAGGGCTTTGGTCCAGGGTTCAAACCAGTCGATGTTCTTGGCCGCGTGCTCCCAAAAACGAACGGGTTCGGCCTGCGCGTCCTTCCATAGTCGCTCGTAATCGGCAGCACTAAGATTGGCTTGCTGCGCAAAACTTGGTGAGGGCGCAAACGAACGAGTTTCCTTAAGGACTGTGTCGATGCTCTTGGATTCCATGACCTACCGCCTCCTGTGCCTTGAATAATGCGCCCGGACCAAATATCATTGAACCTAGCGCACTTTCATAAAAACCAGTTTTTCAACAGAACCCCAATTTGAGCAACCTGTAAAGACGGCATGGAACCCATCCTCATAGTAGATGACGAAAAAGACAACCTAGAGGCTCTCCGGCGATTGCTGCGTACTGACTACGATGTCACCTTGGAGACCTCGCCATTCGAGGCACTCAAACGCGTACAGCAACAGGAGTTTTCCGTTATCGTAAGCGATCAAAGAATGCCGGAAATGACTGGGGTCGAACTTCTGGAAAAGGTGAAACAGATTGCCCCTGCCACAACCCGCATCCTGCTCACCGGCTATAGCGACATGGACGCCGTTGTAGGAGCTATCAATCGCGGCCAGATCTACCAGTATGTGGGAAAGCCCTGGGATCCAAACGATTTTAAGATCACGCTACGACAGGCAGCGGAATCCTATCAGCTCAAAAAAGAGGTCGAGCAAAAAAACCGAGCGCTAAGCAAAAGCAACGAAGAACTTAAGGCAGCGCTTGAAAGCCTCCGTGTTTTGGATCGGGCAAAAGCGCGCTTTCTCTCTCTGGTTAGTCACGAACTCAACACGCCGTTGACGGTCTTGACTTCTTTTGTAGATCTTTTGAGAGAGAACCAAGACTCATTTCCGAACGATATTCAAAAAGCTGTGAATTCTCTGGATGGAGCCACAAAACGGTTTTCTCAAATAATTGAGGAGGTACTCCTCTACACCAAGTTGGAGTCGGAAAGATCCCTTAGTACGGAAGCATTCGATTTAGGTGAGGAAACTAAGGCCCTTGCTAAAGAAATGGCCAAGCAGTTCAATACGAAAAATCTAAGCGTAGCACTCAAGGCGCCGACCGGTGCCATCATTCACTGCGACAAAGACAAGATGCGCCAAGCGCTCAAGCGACTCTTTCTCAACACAATAGCGTTCGCCCCGGAGCAAGACAAAATTCGTATCCATATTGAGGACAAAGGGAGCTATTACAGTTTCGCTGTATCACGAGGCGGCCCACCTCTTTCTGAGGAAGCTTTTGTTTCACTCACCTCCGGATCCCAAAACAACCTAAACCATCACAAGGATTTGGGCCTTTCGCTTGCCATATGCAGGTTTATCGTCGAGATACACGGCGGAACGACGGAGCTTTCGGAAAACGGAACCACTATTCTTCTGAAACTTAGTAAGTCGTAGAACTCTGAAAAGCTTGCTCAGTGGCCTTAGCAAACTGAGCGACATTATATTCTCGGGCCACTCGTTCGCGCGCGTTTTCGCCGAGACGTTCCGCCAACGCCGGGCGTTCGATGTAGGGAGAAATTAGGGCCGCTGCAATTTCCATGTTGCCCACAGGATAGACAAACCCCGTTTTTCCCGGAATCACCAAGTCGTTGGCCGCTCCACAGGTGTCCGTAACGAGCGCAGGCAACCCACTCGCAAAGGCCTCGTTGATAACAAGCCCCCACGTTTCAAACTCAGAAGGCACAACGAGCAGATCACTAGCGTGGTACATAGCGCGCGTTTCAGCTTGGTCCCTAAAGCCAGCAAAATGAATCCGCTCTCCCTCGCCCGTGAGATCCGCAAGGTCTTTCTCAAGCGGACCATTCCCCACGAAAACAACATGCAGATTTTGGTACTGCTTAAGGCGCCTATACAGCGCGATCATGTCCCACGGTCGCTTACGTTCAAACAGCCGGCCGACAAACAAGAGGACAAAAGCATCTTGCGGTATCCCCAGCTCGGTGCGCATCTCCACCCGTGCACCAATGGATTTGTCCGGCGTCAGGCTAAAAAATGAAGTATCGACACAGTATCGGGCCTGGGTGATTTGTGAACCTGCTATATTGAAGGAGCGATAAAAATCGTAGGTTTTCTTACCGATCGAAATAAACTGCCGGACACCACTAAAGAAGATGGGGTGCAGGATCCGTTTCAGGCGCGCCCGCCACCGAGACGCCCCTTGAGAAAAAGTTTCCCCCACAAAGATTAGAGGGATGCCACGCAAACGGCAGAGCGTCCAAAGAATCCAGTGCTCGGGGAGGTACCACCCGTAGATGAGAACTGCCGAGGGACGCTCGCGCCCAAGAAGTCCGGATACTCTTCGCGTGAAGCCCACGAGGCCCCCGTGTGAGTGGAGTACCTCGCTCGAAAAGCCGGCTTTTAGCTCCAGGTTCCAATTCTGGGCGGGTATTTTACCCACCTCGTTGAACCACCACTTGCGGCCGTTGAAGTTCTCGTTGAAGAAAAACACCCGCAGGCCCGGAACCTTGGCCGCGAGGGCCCTAAAAACGGGGGAACGGTACTGGATTGGGTGCGTGTCGAAGATGAATAGTTTTGAAACCACGAGAAAAGTGTACCATGGAGACCCCCGTTTGACCGAGAGTTGAGCGTCGACAAGAGAGGCTAAAGGGTTTAGAGTTTGCCCCTATGGACTATCCGGTCACGACGGGCAATATCATCCTGATTGTTTTGGGCGCCGCACTTGTGGTTTCTGGGCCCTATATCACGTACCGCACCATTAAGGGTGTGATGGACGCCAGAAAACAAGACCCCGGTGCGCCGGTCCATTACTTTAGCAATGGGATAAATTTCCTCATCGCCATCGTATTCTTTTTCGCGGGGATCTTGTTCATCCGTAACAATCTGGCCGGAAATCCGCTGGCGCTTCTGCCTGGCGGTACTCCCCCAGCCGCGCAATCCACAGATACAGAAGGCTGATCCAACCCCCGTTTGGTTGCTTTTCTCCTGCATTCGAAATAGGATGGCTCCCCATTAGGAGAGGTGGCCGAGTGGCTGAAGGCGGCGGTTTGCTAAACCGCTGTAGGGTTAACCCCCTACCGGTGGTTCGAATCCACTCCTCTCCGCCAGCTCTAATGTGATTCGTTCCCTCCGCTTCGCTGCGGGGTCGAATCCACTCCTCTCCGCCATACCCTTTTCGCTTGCCGTTTCTTTTCGACCTAGGCTACAGGGAAACAACAGGTAGCACATGCGACAGTTAGGCTATGGGGTGGGGCACTTCGGGGTCGTACTCCTATTTGCTTTACTTGGCTCCGTAAGTGCTCTGGCCGAAAAAATTTCTATCGTCATGCCGGCGTACAACAGCGCCGCCTATATTTCTGATGCCATTCGCAGCGTGCTGGATCAAACTCATTCCGATTGGGAGTTGATCGTCGTCAACGACGGATCTACCGACAACACGAGTGACGTGGTGGCGCGCTTTGCCGCCACCGATGACCGCATCCGGTTGGTCACTCTGGCTCTAAACGGGGGAGTAGGCAACGCACGCAACGCGGCTCTTCGCCACGTATCGGCGCGCTACGTTGCCTTCTTAGACAGTGATGATTTTTGGCTTCCGAGGAAACTCGAGGAACAATTGGCCTTTATGCAGGAAAACGACTTTGCGCTTACTTTTACCGCGTACCGGGCGTTGGGTTCAGATGGTCGAAGCGTGGGAGCCATAGTAAGGTCGCACCCGGCAGAACTTAAGTACCAAGACCTACTAAAACAAAATCAAATCCCGGTGTTCACCGTAATGTTGGACCGTGAAAAAGTTGGGGATTTCGCCTTTTACAGTGGATACAATGAGGACTTCTTATTGTGGCTTTATTTCGCAAAGCAAAACATCAGCGCTCACCTACTTGATCAAGATCTGGGACGATTGCGGCGCTTGCCCACCTCAATTTCAGCTAACAAGTTTCGCGCAGCCAAAGAGTTTTGGATCGTGCTGCGCAAACACGAACAACTAGGGTTGACCACGGCCGCCTTCTATTTTCTAAACTACGCTACCAGAAGTGTGCTTAAGTACCTCTTTAAGCACCGCAACTTCCATTGGTTTGGAAACTCCTGCCCTGCAAATCTTCTGCAAGAAGCCACCAACTCCGAATAGTATTTGACTTACCGCATCAGATGGTTTTTGTCGTTGTTTTATAAGGGAGACTCAATAGTGACGAAACTTCTTACCATTCTTGTAGTATCGCTCAGATTTCTTTGAAGGCGTGGAAAGCGGGGATCGCTACCTTTACCGCGTACGGGCGTATCACAGCGTTACACCGAACGTAGTTCTCTACGTAAAGACTGGAGATACCGCAACAAAGTTCGTAGTACCCGCAACTCTGGATCCCGCTGCAGAAAAAACCACGCTCCTTAGCCGCGGCCAAGAGACGGCTAAGGTAGAAACCCGTGAGGTTGCCGAAATCGGCGCAACCTCAGGCGATGCGGGCCTCGACGCCATCAACCAAGTTCGCGCAGCACGCGGTATTGCCCCCATCCAATGGGATAGCGGGTTTGCTAACGTTTCACGGGAAAACAACCGCCTCGGCGGACGCCACAATTATCCCGGTCACGGCTATCAAACATGGTCAGGAGCCTCGAGCCCACAGGGCGCAGTAAACATGTGGCTTAGCCAGAAGTACTTCCACTCTCACGGAGTCATCATCCTAAACCCCAGCATCACACGCGGGGCGACGTACTCCGATGGGTACGGCACTACCTTCTCGGGCCGCTAGACCATTTTGTCATTGTTAGGCTCGCGACTATTCCCAGGCCTGACACGTCTGGAGGCGTGGGCGCGCTATGGTATTTTGCTTAGCGATCCTTGAACCACCCAAGAACCCCCGCTTTTGAAAGTGCGGCCTGAATAGCGCGCCGGACCTCTGAGTTCGCTTCCGCCTCTTGGATATCAAATGCTTTTTGGCTACCGAGCACTCTAAAGAGCGGCTCAAATTCCACCTGAGGCTCACCTTTCGCAGGAATGGCTTCCCGCTCTGGGAAACCCGAGGGAAGCGTCGAACCGAGATAGCTGACGCTTTCCCGGGAACCCGAGCCAAGGGTCATCATCACTGGCAACAAATACGGAGGCGCGTGGATTCGAGTCCTCTCGTTTAGCCCAATGAGCGAATTAAGTGCCGCACGACCCGTGTTTCGGATCATCCAACGACCCGCACTCGAAACAACTCCCTTTTTGTCATGATCCGCTCGATCGGGATCCACGGCATCCATCGCCAAGTACACGGTCGTTGCAAGAGGATTAGAATCGAGAATTTTTTGAACATCCATGTCTTTTTTGGAAATGAGGTACCCCATCGAAACGTTAACGTCCTCTCCCCCCATCACAAACTCCCGCAACACATTACTCAGAAAACCATTGTCTATCGTACCCACATGCCGCAAAGACTTTGTTAACAAAAGGTCGGTAGGAGATAGGTAGCAACGTTGTTTGGCGAGTTTCTCCAAACCCACCGCGTGCAAATTAGGAACTACTCCAGGCGCCACCAGACTCATCGGGATCTCATGGTCTACACCACAGCTTTTCTCGACAACATCGACGAGTGATGAGCACATCACGCAGAGTTGGCCTTTTTTTAACATTTCATCATAGCCACCTTTGGGAACAGGTATCGCGTTAAAGTCATATCCCATCTGGCGGTCCAGCATGCGGAGGGCCAAATCGCTTAGCTGTTTTTCCTCGTCTTCGCTGGCTTGCTTTCTACGATCCGATCGCAATACTTCAACATGGCTCGAAAAAGCGGGCGAAACATATGTTTGCAATGGTACCAGCCGGAGGCCAACGTTGATCTCAAATACCGCCGGATATACCTTCCCGTCGTGGTGAACGAACACAACTACGCCAGAGTGCGTGGCCTGCGATCGAGGGATACTCATCGCAATGTTCAGGCCGTCTTCAAACTTGTTGTGATCAATAACCACAACGTCTCCCGCTTGGAAGCTCACGCCCCGAATTGTTACCCGTCCGTCTTCATGTTCGTATTCGTCCAAACTTTGGGAGTCTTGTCCGAGCCAACCCGTGTGCTGCCATTGGACGGACGGATCCATCGGGGAAATGTTTAACGGCCTATCGGGTCCTGCTAACTTGTCCGCCCTCTGCCGCGTCAAAGGAGTCTGTATTTTTGAAAGGTAAAAATGAGAGCGTATAGGGTCTCCGTGTGTAGCGATTACCTTGGCCAGGGTTTCCTCTGTCTGCGCGTCAACCTCAGTCGCCTCATACACACTGAGCAGTTGATCCATATATTTAGGACTTAGGTTGTATCGAAGCTTATCCAACGTGGTGGCCACAGCCCCCAGCGTACTCGGCTTTGCGTGCTTCACTAGACGATCCACCATCCAGTACCGCCAATGGGATTTCATGTACTTCACGCGCCACTGATCCACCGGCGTCACGGCCCCGTAATTCTCGATTTGGGCGATCCAGCCAGCTTGACGCTCGTCAAGAACGTCCGTTGCCAAAGACTCGTCCACCAGCTTTTTCAGCTCGTCTACGCCGGCGAATACCGGGTGAGTAACGGCTAACAAGGAAAGAAAAACTAAAGAGACAAACCTACTCATTTGCCCGCTCCTTTTTAAACTCTTCTACAATACGCACCATTTGTTGCTCCAATCCCATTCGTAGCTCATCGCCCGGCTCCAGTTGCCATGCCCGTTTGAGTGGCTCCAACCGATCGTGCAATATGCGGTAATCGCCATCATCGAGTGTATTGAGATAGCGAATGCTGTTCGCAAACTCCTGCTGCGCGGGGACAGCAGCGCGCGCACGATCGGCGGCCGGCTGGTTCGCTTCAATTCGAGCGCGCATTTCGACTTCTGCATCACTAAAGGCAGCGTAGCTTAGTCCGGCTACCGCCAAAGTTAGGCCCGCAGCGGCCACTCCGACGCCTCGGCGCGCATGCATCCAGGCGAGCTGCCGCCGCAAACTCGGCCTATAAGCCGCTTCTAGATAAGGAAGAACACCTTGGGACGTCAAATCACAGCGGCCGTAGTCTAGGCGGTTAAAGCGATGAGCGGAAACGATACTCCAAAACGGTACCCAAGCCATCGCCCGATCGCGCCACGGCCGTGGCGCTCTCGGTTGGTCCGCCAAACTTTCCAACAAGTTTATGCCATCTTTTTCAGCAAGCGTTTGTACGAGCCCGTACACCAACCGATCCGCACGGGACATAGCCTCAAGAATGCGGTCGCTGTAGCTTGCCACTCCCGTACGCACCCCCGAGTATCTCGTGACCCAAGCACTTTGCGCCACTGCCAAACCTTCAGTTAGCTCCAGAAGCTCTCGCGCCAGATCGTGCTTGGAAATAGGCGCATCGCCGTCGGAAACAAAACGCAGGCGTTGGCGCAACCAGTAGCGCTGAACCGCAGCTTGTTCAGGAGGAACTTCCGCAAGCAGTCCCCTCTCGCGCAGCAATACTTCCAGCAGAGCCAACTTAGCTTCTGGTGATCGCAGCGATGGCGTTTGGGCCATCATTTCTACAGCGTTGTCCAACGTGAGGCTCTTGCCACGCGCATTCCAGAAGGTCTGTGCGTTGCGGTACTCGGTTCGCGCGACATCGGAAAGATGGGGGGAATCTACAATCGCAGAAAAATATTCCCCGCAGATTGAGTTCGCGCGCGCCACCGACGCGAGCAGCAGATAGACCAAAAAGCTGCACAATGTCGAATGATAACGCCTCAACTGTCCCTACTTTCGCGCCCCCGTACTTAACACAAATCCTTCGGAAGTGCCACGGGACCGCCCACTGGGGTGCAGCCTGCATGCCAGGTTGGCGTGCTTGCACACAGTCGGAATACACACTAGAGACAATAATGGTTAGCCAAGAATAGACGTTTTTCGCTTCAGCGGCGCTAGGTTAGGTACTTTAGCGCCCACTCCGCACCGAATCGGTAACCGCGGGCCTTCCAGGCTTTGGAGATAGGGATCCACAGAAGTAAAAAAGCGAGACCCAGAAGAAGCGCTAGGTAGGGTTCCATGCTCTTTTGGAAATATTTCGCGACGTCTTCGTCTAGCGCCCCAATAATCCATAACGGCCAGAGAATCAGGAAGTGATGGGCCAGGTAAAGCGTCAAAGACGATCGGCTCATCGATTCGAAATATTGAGGCACGTGCCTGCCGCGAATATCAAACACGAAGTGAAAGCAAACAAAGACCAGCAAACAAAGCCCAATCGATGCTAATAAACGAAAGGTAGAAAGTGGGTAGAAGGATCCGCGAAGATTAAAATTCGCGCTATTTCCGAGCAGCTGCAGCAAGGGCCCCAGAACAACTAATACGAGCCCCAACACAAATAGACCACGCGCCCAAATCGTGCCGCGCCCACTTTCCTCAAATATGCCCCGAGCCACCAGATAGCCGCTCAGCGGGAAAAACAGCCACGGAAAAACTGGGAAATAGCCGGTGACCAAGAACCCCACGAGGTCGTGGAGTCCATCCCACCTGGCCGCGTATTCGAAAGTTTCATGTCTCCAGTAGGAATCAAAGTCAGCGATCCCCCTTAAGAAGGGGGCCGCCAAGATTACGCTAACTGCAAGAAGCAAAATGAAAGATGAAGGTAGCTTTCTGACCAGCGCGAGAACAAAGATGGAAAAAGCAATCAAGGTAAGGATATCCCAGTCGAGCGCTCCATCAAATGACCACGCTAGAATGGAAAAAATAATCCCTATTAAGAAGATGAGACCGGCACGTCGCATGTGGTGCTTAAATCCGTGTGAACGGCCATCAGCCCAATGCTTTTTATCACTGAAGTAGAAACTAAGCCCAACCGTAAAAGTAAAAAACTGTGCACCGAAGCTCGCGTAGGGACCACAGAGAGAAAGGACGATCCACGAATTTGGTTCGCGATCCGCAGAAAGGTAGAGGACAAAATGACAAAGCAACATCTTTATAATGGCCAAAGCCCGAAAGGCGTCTACCGACCCAATTCGCTTGTTCATTGATAAAGTATACGTCATCACTAGCGCTCGAAGAAGAACCACTTGCGCCGCACACGCGCTCCGTAACTAAGTCCAAACTTGCGAAGACCTGCCCGTTTTACCAGCGCCGCAACTTCGCTGGGCGAATCACTTACAATAAAGCGGCTGAAATCCCGCTCCGAGATCGTTCCCATTGCCACCAATCTTGCTTCCATGAACTCCAACATCGGTGTCCAATAGTCTGTGCCCATAAGGATCACAGGAAAGCCGCGAACCTTCCCAGTTTGCACGAGCGTGGCGATCTCAAATAACTCGTCTAGAGTTCCATACCCACCCGGTAGTGCCACAAACGCGTAGGAGTACTTGATCAGCATCAATTTCCGAATAAAGAAATGCCTAAACTCCATGCACAGGTCCAAATACGCGTTGGGGCGTTGCTCCTCTGGTAGGACAATATTGCACCCTACCGACAGTCCTCCCGCTTCTTGGGCCCCGCGGTTGGCGGCCTCCATCAAACCCGGACCGCCTCCCGTGATTACGGTAAAGCCCGAACGCGCGAGTTCAGCGCCAAGCTGGCGGCCCATTTCGTAAAAGGTGTTCCCATCCCGGAGTCTTGCTGAACCGAAAACCGTGACACAGGGTCCGACAAAGTGAAGCTTTCTAAAACCTTTCAGCAACTCAAGAAAAATGCGAATGGCTCGTAAGAACTCTCTCCAACGGGTTTGGGCCCCCCGCAGAAAGAGACGCTCGCTTTGTACGGCCTTCTGTCTTCCGGTGGGGTGCTTTGGAGTCATGGTGTATGAACCAATAATACAATTAATGCGATTTATTCAGCAAGACACCAAAAGTCGGCTATCATGGTAGTCGTGCTCGCTCCGCTTCCATCTCGACTCAATGCAGTTCTTAACGGCCTAGTGGGTGACAAACTGGAATCCCAAAACAGCCGACTCGCCATCACAATGGCCTTTCGCCGAAACCGAAAAGACATCCCAATAAGAGATCTCGACGTTCCAGAACGCGATTGGGTTATCTACATACACGGATTAATGGCTGACGAAGCGATTTGGAATGGCTTTGCACCAAAGCTTGGGACACGCTACTCCGTTCTTCATGTCCGCTACAATACGGGCCGCCATATTTCTGAAAATGGAAAATCTTTGAGCGCGCTAATGGAAGAACTTGTTCATCGCCACACTCCACGCAAGATTGTGTTGCTCGGGCACTCAATGGGAGGACTCGTAATTCGCAGTGCGTGCCATTACGGAAAACTCTCTCACTGCAGCTGGGTAAGTAAAGTTAAGACGATTTTTCTCATTGCTGTTCCCAACTATGGCGCCGCGCTCGCCCAACTCAATCATATGTCGGCAGTGGTCCTAAAAACAATCGGGCGGTTTTATACTGGGAGGATCGGGACGCTTATCGAACAAAGAAGCAACGGAATTAAAGATCTGCGGCAAGGTGCCATGGTGGACGAAGACTGGAAGTACGGGGAGCCGGCCATTCTCAACTACGATAAGCACACGCCGATACCACCGGTACAGGGCGTGCACTATCATATACTCGTTGGAAATTTGTCCAAAGAGGAAGACTCATTGATGGCCAAGTATTTTGGCGATGGCCTTGTCACTCCCTCCAGCGCTATTGCGGAAACCCTTATTCGAGTTTCAACCGTCAAAGTGTTCCCACAGACGGGCCACAACTCCATCCTAAGAAGCAAAGATGTGCACGCCTATGTGCAGCAGACCCTACTGTGACTCGGGCTTGCGCTAATGCAGCACGGCCGCTTTTTCTCCCACAAAAACCAAATTGTGGTGCTCGGCTTCAGACTGCAAACGGTCCGCGCGCTGCTTTGCATGCGTCTTATGGTGTTTTACCTTGTCTTTGTGCCTTTTAAGTTGGCGTCTCAATTTCTCCGCCATTTGGTTGACCGCGCCGTAGAGACTTGGCGCCTTAACCTCTGCATGGAGATCTGTCCCATAGGCACCTACTACATCACAGTGGGCAACGCTATCGCGCCTTCGACGCGAGAACGTTACGTGAATCATAGGGGCTTTTTTTGTGTACTTCTCAACAACCCCAAGGAGTTTCGCTTCCGTGTACTCACACAAAGCCGGTGATGGATCGAGTTGGTGAAATGCAAAACGTATAGACATGAGTTCCCCCTTTTTTTTGCTCGTGGTTAACGTTGTTGATGTTCGGTATTTTTCCGATTTGGAGAAGTTTGGGAAGAAAACCGGTTTTACCCAGATTTCTTCCCAAACCTTTAACTTTCGCGTTTTAGCGATCCAGTCAGGCACTGTTACTTGGAGGAGCAACTTGTGTGCCAGTCCGCAGAGTTGTCTTTCGTGCCTGACATAACAAGAGAAGCGGACTGGATGGAGATGGGATGTAACGAAATGCTACGAAACAAGGAGTTTTGGATAAGTTGTTTAAGTAGTTCAAGAAAATGTTTTCCGCCCATGTCATACCTCTCTCCGAAGCGCTTCAATGCCGCCTCTATATTGAAAGACGGTCGCCCGTACCGATTTGTTCCAAAACTATTTCATTCTGTTTCAACTTGGGCGCGTTAAGTCCAAAAAACAGTGGCACTACTCTTGCTTCTCTCTTGAAAGAGAAAGCCAAAACTTGAAAGCGAAAGCTAAGATGGAGGCCAAGGTTATGGGCACTAAACTGGGAAGTGTAGCTGTTTACTCATGGGAGTGCATCGGCTTGGATGCTGATGAGCGTCAGTTGGCAGAAGAGATTGTTGAGAACGGCGCCGATGCTTTGGCAAAACCGGTCCACCAAGCGGAGCACCCTAGAAAGCCCGGCAGCAAGCGGCATGAGGAGTATGATCTCTACGCCGCACATGATAGCCACCGGTGGAGCCCAGTCACCCACTACCTGGAACCCTATTTGTAGGGTTTCCGAAATCCGCCTAGCACTGTGGCCGCGCCAAGATGGCTCCCGAAATATGGTTGATCTCCAAGAGGTTTCATTTATTATGGGGCGCTTCTATTGGTTCTTATGGGCGCCCGTAGCTCAGCTGGTTAGAGCGGCAGACTACGAATCTGTAGGTCGGAGGTTCGACTCCTTCCGGGCGCGCATTTCTCCTCGCACTGACAATTATTGCTCCTTGACACCACGCATCAAAACCCTTAAAACACGATTTCATAAATTTTCTCTCGTTCGTAGCAGTAAATCTTGTTTTTAGGCCGACTTTTTTGGAGGAAACACATGAAGTTTCAGTTGGTTATGGGCATTCTCGTCCTTAGCGTTCTTCTTTCTGCCTGCGCCAAGAAGCGCCCGCTCCCGCCTCGCGGGAAGCGGATAGGGACCGTCTCGGTCGGTGAGGACTTCCGTAACTATATGGTAGGCCGCGAAATCTCACCCGACCACTGCATGATGCTTGTCGAGATGACGGAGACCAAAGACATGGTACTTGAAATCTCCGCGCCCAATTGCCCGGACAACAACGCCCTCGCGGCTGCCCCCATCGCCTCGCTCAAATTGTGGAGCGGTTGGATCCAAATTGGCGATGAGTATTCCACGCTTCTGATGGCCGGCGACTCTTCCATTTCGGCCGAGAACGTTCCGGTTGGGGTAATCACAGATATCGCGGACCAAACGGACGAAGAAAAATTGATGCGCTTAGATTCGCTTTGTGTAGGCAATAGCTTCATGCGCATGGATCTCTCCAAGAATTGCCACATCGAAGTCGGCAACGACATGCTGATTTCGAAGGTCGATATTCGCAAGCACAACACTCTGCAGTCCATCCTACTCGCCCGCGCGAATGGCACAGATGATGCGGTCGACGCGGTGTCCGCTCGTGTGACTACGCTGGATGGCAAGATCGACGCAATGAAAGTCGCTCTTGAAAAATCCATCAGTGATCTGAGCGCGCGAACAGAAAAGGGATTTAAAGAAGTAAGCCAAAAGTTAACAGCAATCGAAAAGGACTTCGCTGACAAGCTCACCGCACTCGAAAAATCAGTTAAGGAAGATGCGGCGAAGGAACGCGCTAAGCTTGAAGCTAAGATTCTCGCCGACGTTCAAACCAAATTGGATGAGCTCGCGAAGACTCTTCGCAAAGAAAACAAAGATAGCGAGGCCGCACTTGTCGCTTCCCTTACCGCAGACTTCGGTAAGAAAATGGATGAGTTGAAAACCTTGATCAGCAAGGACATGGACAAAAAGCTTGAAGATCTAAAAAAGAAAGCGTCGGATGATGACAAGGTTACTGTTGAAGCGCTTCAGAAAGAAAACGAGACGAAGATCGCTGCAGCCATCGAAGCCGCCAAGAAAGAACTGGCTGCATCCCTGGAAGCTCTGTCCAAGAAAGTAGACACGAAGGGAATGGAAGTCGACGGCATTAAGGAAAATGTAACGAAGCAACTTGAAGGTGCCGCCAAAGCCCAAGAGGAAAAAGTCGAAGCCGCTTTGAAGACGATTCAGACATCTACTGACGATCTTAAGAAACAACTCGAAGAGCTACGCAAGAAAGTCGGAGACGGTAACCAAGAGTCGGCGGAAGCTCCTTCTTCGGAAGAGTAGGCAAACTGTGCACAGCAATAAGAGGAGCACTGTCATGAAATACTCTGTCACTCAAAAGCTAGCTATTTTGATGCTGGTCCCGGCCCTCTCTTTCTGGACCGCGTGCACGCGATCCAAGCAGGAGCCCAAAGCAGAGGCGCCAGCCGTCGAAAGCCAGGCACCGGCCGCACAGCCTCACGCGGATGCCGCTCCAAGCAGCACGCCGATCCAGGCTGCAAAGGTTGAAAATCCGGCCGATGGACAAGCGTCGAAAAAATCCGATTCGGCGGTAAACGTCGTCCGACGACCCAGTCCTTTGGTACCGGCCCCCGCGGTGCTGAAAAACGCCCATCCGAGGAAGCTTGAATTTGCCCCAATGCCCATCGTAGGGAGCAGTTCAATGGAAGCTTCTGTGCCAAAGACGGGGATGTCCTTTTTTGTGGGTGCCGGGCACAAATTCGGCACGCAGGCATCGGATCGAACCTTCACCGAGATGCAACTTCAGGCCAGTTACTTTTTTGAAAACGGTGCAGAAATCGGCATTCTCCAGACAGCAAAAAAGCTTTATGAAATCGCCCCGGTCGGTGAGAAAGAATTACTGCTCGACGACACAGTCTTTTTCTGGCGATCGCAGGCCATGACGGGTCCGTTAGGAACCACACTCAAAGTGACTGCGGGTGTGACGCTCCCGGTGTCCGAACAGTCCGGAGATCGGCAAACCATCACCCGCCCCAGTGTGGCGCTGACGGCGAGCAAGAAGATAACGGAAACCCTGGAGCTGTCGGTCACACCGTACGTCCAGTACCACTTCAATCGCTTTGTTTCGGGTCCGGATCGCGTTCCCTCACCATTGGTAGCGGTGGGAGCCATCACCAAGGCAGAATTCCATGTCGTACCCAATACAATTAAATTGGTCGGTTGGGATCGCATTGGTGGGCAATTCTACGAGCAGTATGACGACCGCTCGGTAGCGCCACCTGCGTCTACACTTTCAAACTTTGGAGCGTATCTAGATTTTCTGATTTCCGACAGCCTGTCCTTGCAGGCCGGTTGGCTTCGCGGAAACTCTCTGCCGAACGACGGTTTGAACACCGGTAATCAGAATTTCTACGATCCGGAAAGCCACCGTTTCTACGCATCGATAGGCATCCGGTTCTAAAGGCGCTCCGCCTTACTAGCTTGATTTTTCGCTGCGCCGGCGCACGTCAGAAATGACTCGTCGGCCGCGGTGAAAAGTCACATAGTACCAGATCCATTGTGTCATCACTAAAATGCGATTCTTGAAGTCGATCAAGTAAAAGATGTGCACTACGACCCAAATCCACCACGCGATGAGACCCGCTAGGTGCAATCCCAAAACTTCAGCAACTGCGTAACGACGCCCAACGGTAGCCAAATTCCCCTTGTCTACGTACTGAAACTTAGGGGCGAGCATCCCAGCCAAACGCGACTGGATAACCCGCCCGACGTGCTGGCCCTGCTGTTTTGCAACCGGAGCTACCGCTGGCAAAGGCTTCCCATCCGCGCCCAAAACGCACGCGGCGTCTCCGATCACAAACACGCTCGGATCCATTGCTAGACTCAGATCAGAACTTACTTTTACTCTCCCGAAAGAATCCGTTTCCGCCCCCAAGCCCGTGGCAATCGACGTTGCTCGCACACCGGCGGCCCAAAACACAGTGGCCGCTTCTATTTTTCTCTCACCCAAAAGCACGCCAGATCCATCAAGCGCTTTCACGGCCGTTCCCGTAATCACCTTAACTCCCAACCGGTGCAAAGCACGTTCCGCCTTTCGCGATAATTCTTCCGAGAATGGCGCCAGTATCCGCGAGCCAGCCTCCACCAAAAGGATCTCCGTACTAGCCGGATCAAAGTTGCGAAATTCGTCCCGTATGGCTTTGTGAGAAAGCTCGGCAAGTGCTCCCGCCAGCTCGACACCCGTGGGACCAGCCCCCACGATGACAAACGTCAGCAGTTGTCTGCGACGGGCGCTATCACTTTCAAATTCAGCCGCCTCAAAAGCACGGAGTACCTGGTCACGCATGCGAGTCGCATCGCCGATTGCCTTAAGCGAAAGTGCTTCTTTCTTCCAATCATCTTTCCCAAAATAGTTGTACTCTGAACCCGTCGCTACAACGAGCACGTCATAGGGGACCTGCCCCACGCTCGTTTGCACCCTCTTCGCCCGGCGATCGATCTGCTGCACTTCCGCTTGCAAGACCTTCACGTTTTTTTGTGCGCGAAAAACATGACGGATAGGAACCGCAATGTCCTCCGGCGCGAGCCCGCCCGTAGCCACCTGATACAGTAGGGGTTGAAAAAGGTGGTGGTTCTGCCTATCGACGATCAAAATTTCGACTGGAGATCGCTTCAAGCTCCCGGCAACCGCCAGGCCTGCAAACCCTCCACCGAGAATGACAACACGGTCGGCCATTAATCCTCTAATGTTTTTTAGTATGGCACACTCGTCAAGATCCTACTACTATCCCCCCCAAGGTGAGAAATCATGACTAAACGTTACTGGGTGCAGGTCCTGCTCTTGACCATAGTGACGTTTGCTTGCGTCGCTCCCAAAACGTACAAGACTGGCCTTCTAATTGTTAGCCGGACATACTCTTTAGCTTCCGACCACCTCCTTTCCGGCGTCTCTCCCTACAAAGAACGCCTACACAACACCGAATGGTTGGAAACAGACTGGTTTAAGTACTCGCCGCTTCTGGCACTGGGTTACACACCGATGACGTGGCTACCCAACAAAGTACATGCCTTGCTCTGGGTGTGGATAAATACCCTTTTCTTTTGGATGGGCGTTTGTTCCTGGATTCGCCTCGATCGCAAAACTTCCCCGTGGATTTGGTTTGCCATCTTGGTTGCATCTTTTGAACTCAATATTTCTTTAGTTCATCAGCAGATTAACGGCCTTCTGTGTGGGATGATATTTTTAGGAGTGGCGGCTTATAAACAACATGCTTACACACGAGCGGCAAATATTCTGTCGCTTGCCACTAACTTCAAGGTAATTCCTTTGCCGCTCTTGGGTGTTTTGGGGCTTCAGATGCGTCGGAACTACCTTTTCTACTCAGTCTTGACGCTTACGGGTGCGTTCTTGATTCCTGGTCTCTTTATCGGATTCGAAACAAATCTGCAGTTTCACCTCGATTGGATACAACTCCTCGCAAAAGACATTCACTCGCAAGGCATTGCCGACATTCAGTCCCTCATGGAACGGTTGGGTTTTCCGATTCTAGGCGCCTTTTTGCGCTGGTCGGTACTTTTTCTAACAGCCGGCTTCATGGCAATGCCCGTCGTAACCAAGAAAGAAGATCCGGATTGGGTGATGTGGGTGAGTACTGCCCTGCTGGGCATCACCCTTTGGAATCCTAGGACGGAGTCGCCCACCTTCGTAATCGTAGCTCCTCTTTACGTCCTTCTCATGCAACGCTGGCTGGGACCGGGATCTTGGCGAAAGCTAGGACGCGTATTCCTCGTGGGGTGCTCGTTTCTTATCACCATTAGCTTTACAGATCTCTGGCCGCGGACACTCTGGGATCCCGGCAATCCAGTTTGCGCAGCTAAAACGATGGGCACCATGATGTTATTTGTCGTCGTTATAGCGCTCAGTTTTCGGGACATGTTTTTGCGTCAACGACAGGAGCAACCCAATGCACTCACCCACTGCCGACTGGCTATTGAAACTCCCTAAAGCTGAACTCCACCTCCACATTGAGGGAAGCCTTGAACCTGAAATGGTCTTTCAGAAAGCCGCCAAGCACGGAGTGAAACTTCCGTACCCGTCCATTGAGGCGCTACGAAAAGCATATGATTTTTCGGATTTGCAGTCCTTTCTCGATATTTACTACAGGGGGGCAGACGTCCTTCGCGATGAAGAAGATTTTTTTGACCTGACAAGGTCTTACCTTGAGAAGGTCCACAGCGAAAGTGTTCGCCACGTTGAAATCTTTTTTGATCCGCAGACCCATACGGATAGGGGCATTCCGTTTGAGGTGGTCATTCGCGGGATCCGTGCCGCTCTAGTGCAAGCATCCCAAAACTACGGAATGAGTTGCGAACTTATCTTGTGCTTTTTGCGCCACCTCTCGTGTGAGGCGGCCGAAGCAACATTAAAGCAGGCGTTGCCGTTTAAGGATTGGATTATCGCCGTAGGCTTGGACTCCTCGGAAGTGGGGCACCCTCCGAGCAAGTTTAAGCGCGTTTTCGACGTAGCCCGCGGCGAGGGTTTTCTTGCGGTTGCACACGCGGGAGAGGAAGGGCCACCGCAGTACATCTGGGAAGCACTCGATCTGCTTCAAGTTAAGCGAATTGATCACGGAGTTCGTTGCCTCGAGGATCCTGAGCTCACGGCCAGGTTGGTGTCCGAGCAAATCCCGTTAACTGTTTGCCCGCTTTCAAACCTAAAGCTACGAGTTTTTGACCGACTCGAGGATCACAATTTGAAGCACTTGCTCCAGAGGGGCTTGCGCGCAACGGTAAACTCCGACGATCCAGCCTACTTTGGCGGATACTTACAGGAAAACTTCCAACAAACTGCCGAGGCGCTGAAACTAGACCGGGCAGAGATCCTTCAGCTACTCGAGAATGCGTTTCTGGCCTCGTTCGCGTCAGAAGAAAGAAAATCTGCTCTTTTGGAGGAGCTGCACGAGAACGCTAAAGGATCGGCTGGCTAGAGCAAGGTAAGATTAAATCTGAATAGGACGCTGTCTGAGTTAGATGCTGCCTGCCAAGAAAAATGTATGGCAAAAGAAGAGGCTTTTCGTGAGCGCTGATCCTACATGTATGGCCACAAAAGACTGGCCTAGTCCGCGTGGCATGCTTAGGATGAAGAAAGCGAGGAAGCATGCGGATTTTATTGTTTATTCTCCTTGTCGGATGGGGGTTGGGCGGCTGTAGTTCCACTCCCCGTTCAACGGGCAAGCAAATCACTCTTGGAAACTTCAAGACCAAGATCCTACGTGGGAAAACCACGCAGGACGAGGTCATGCGTTTGCTGGGAGCCCCTAGCATCACCTCTCAAAACGCCCAAACAAACCCGGTTTGGACGTACACGCGACAACCGTTCGACAGAGAGCACCAGCGTTTCGCAGGGGGGATCACCCTATACGGAGGCGATGAGTCCTTCACCTCTTCGTCGAGTTCAAGCTACGACATCATTCTGACTTTTGACGCCCAGAAAAAGGTGCAGGACTACTCGGTCATCGCATCCGAGTTCTAAGCTGGATTCCGTGGCGAGGACATGCTATCGGGAGACATGTCGCTAGAGAACCCGGAATTCTGGATGAAGCAGGCGTACGCGCTGGCCGATGAGGCTGCCTCTTTGTACGGCGAAGTGCCCGTTGCCGCCCTTCTCGTGCGCAATAACCTGGTCCTAGGCAAGGGTACCAACGAGCGCCTCCGCAGCGAGCGAACCACTTCGCACGCTGAAATTATCGCCCTAGAAGATTATAATTTGCGTTTCGGGCGCTGGCGCTGCGAGCCCGGCACGTCCCTCGTGGTAACCACAGAACCTTGCCTCATGTGCACAGGCGCGCTGCTCTGGGCGCGCGTCGATCATCTTTATTTTGGATGCGAAGATCCGCGAGGCGCGGGGCTGCGGCGCGTGCAACCTCTCATCAATGATGGAACTTACGACCACCGTTTTTGCACCATCCACGGGGGCATACTTGGAGACGAATGCTCAGCAATGATGAGTGCTTTTTTCGCTCGCATGCGAGTGCGCAAGAGCATCGACTCCGACTTTTACTTTTTCTAATACCGCCTTCAAATCTATTAATTTTTCTAAAATAGCTAGAGCCAGTATCTCTTAAAGCATCCGTTGCCGTGGGGGCCGGAAAAGTTCGGAGGGAGTCCATGAAAAAAACGATACTGATCAGTCTGGCAGCTTTAACCGTGAGTAGCCCAGGCGTAGCGGATGCAAAAACGATTTCTGCTAAGGACCTCAAACTCGACTGCGAAGGGAAGTACAAAGTGTTGAGCGCCGTGCCCTATCACAAACCACCGATAGGGCGGGCGCCGGGGCGATCGGGTACGCACGAAAGCGTGGAAGTGCTCTCGCTTCGAGGATCTGGCTGCACTGAGCTCGATCCATACTACGGAGTTAGCGTTCAAGAAGGAGATCGGCTCCCTTTTGGCCAATCCATTTACGAGGGGAGTCTCGCTGAAGCGAAAATGCTCGCGGCGCAACGGCTGGGCAATGTCTATTCTTTTTCGGCGGAACAACACTTCAGCTACCAAACCAAGTCAGGGATCCTGCCTTTTTTTCCAAAAGTGCATCGCGAAACTGTTTCTGTCCTGGGACTTAGCGGTACGCTGAATGCAAAAAAGAAGTACGGTAGCTATTCAGCTGAGGAACTCAGTGAGGACGAAAAAGCATCTCTTCTCAATGAGGCCTACGCCGCTATCAATTATGGCAAGAAATACCAAAACACCAGTGCCTTTGGCGACGATTTTCTGGACTTCATTCTAAGCGTGAAGTTTGAAGAGACACCGCTTGCACTAGAGTACATTGAAGATCTGGTTCTCCTTTTTGAGAATACGTCAAGATACACAAGCTCTTTCGTTTCGCTCCACCCCGGAACCCTAATCGCAAAAAAACTGAATGCCCTTCTGAATGCCTACGGTAGGAGCAAGTTTTCATCGAAGATGCAGATCTTAAAACAGCACCCCTTGCTCTTCGAAGACCAGATAGTCGGTTGGGCTTTTTTGGAAAAAGGGAAAACGGCGCCTAAGCTGACGGAAGCAGACGTAGTGGAGTTTCTTTCGTATGCACTGGACCAGGCCGAAAACCTAGCAAAAGTACCGCAAGTCCTGGAAGCGAGATACTTGCTGCAACAATATAAGGAAGCGGGAAAGACCATCCTGGCCTATAGCAGCAAACAGTCTCCCGCCACTTACAAAAATCCCGAGTATTTCATCGTAAACGCCGAAGCGGAGGCTTTGATCGCTTCGTTGCTCACGGTGCAATAGTCCGTCAATTCCCGGGGGAGGGCGCTGCGGTGCCCTCCCTTAGCGGAAGAAGTTTAGCCATGTAGAATTCGTCTACAAATGCATCTCCCACGCGGAGCGAGTCGCGCTTCTTCCCCTCCACTTCAAATCCGCATTTCTTGTAAAGAGCCAAGGCGCGCGCGTTGTGCGCCATAACGGTAAGCTCCAAACGACGCAACCCACGTTTTTCTGCCCATTCAAACAAAGACGCCATAAGGTCCTGCCCTAAGCCCTTGCCCGTGTAGGCCTGGAGAATGCCGACGATCAGATGAACACTGAGACGGCGTCTTTGCATCAAACTGCCGGTGGCTATCAATAGTCCCACTGCTCTACCGTTCTCCTCCGCCACGAGTACCAGAGACTGCTCCTGGCGCAAATTGCCTTCCATCATAGCGTGCAAATTTTTTCGCTGCCTTTCACACTCCCCCGGCTCAAATGCCAGGAAGGCGGATTCCTGGTTCAAGATGACAAACAGATCCACCAGTGCATCTCGATCTTCAGCGGTCGCTTGTCTAACTCGCATGCTTTTCTCTCCACTTTACAATCTGCCGTACCGTTTCCTTCAGCACGGGCGCCCCATCCATTTCACATATCTCCAACGCAGCTTGCAACTGTGAGTGTTCTATGACTGCCATCGCAATGAGCGCGTTGCGGCGCAGTCCCTCGCGCTTGGCGCGCGTAAGAGGGGTGCCACCAAAGTGGTATTCATAGGTACTCTGATCCATCGTAGCGGTCGCAAAAAGATCCGGGTACTGGCGTACCGGAATATGACTTGGCAAATACCCTTTGTCTTTTTTCAGATTGTACGGACAAGCGAGCTGGCACAAGTCGCAACCGAAATAGTAGGTGCTCAACCATGGCCAGTACTGCTCAGGAATGGTCCCCCGATGTTCGATTGTCCAGTAGGCCAAACACCGGCGCGAGTCTATAGAGTAATCCGTGTCCAATGCGCCGGTGGGACAAATCTTCTGACACTCCCGACACGCCCCACACCCTCCTTCGGGCAGATGCACACCGGGATTGATTCGGCTGGGGATGTCCTTTTCGAAATCGATCGAAGTAAGAATGCCCGCCAAAAGAACAAAACTCCCCAGCTCCGGATGGATGTAGCAGGTGTTTTTTCCAATGAAACCGCGTTCGGTCTGGGCGGCCAGCGCTCGTTCCAAAATAGGGGCGGAGTCTACAAACACCCGCGCTTCTGCACCAGGGTAGTGGGTTTTAAGAGTTAGAGCGATTCGTTCCCCACTTTGCCGCAAGAGCTTGTGGTAGTCGCGGATCCGCGCGTATTGCGCCACCACCGGGCCCGCAACCGGAAGCTTCTCCCGCTGATCGTAACCCAGTGCAAACAATATTGCTGTACGCGATCCGGGTAGTAACCGAGCCGGCTCCGCACGCAACTCCGTGTGGCGCTCCAAAAACCGCATCTCCCCATGGCGTCCCTCTCCTAACCAACGTTCAAACTGCTCAAACGCGTCCGGCGTCTTAGGGGAACAAATCCCCAAGAATTCCAAACCTTCCAGGTTGAGGAGTTGTTCCAATTCGGACCGCGATACTGCCACAAAGTGGTTGTAGGCGGCTCGGCCCCACAAATCAAGCTGGCGGCGTATTCACGAAGAATTCCCCTTTTCCAGACAGCCGCTTATGGGATCGGCGTATTCCCGGCAAGGACAGTGAAAAAACGAGCCTGCACCGTGGCACTCCAGTTGCACCTTTAAGGGGGCAGAGGGGGGATTCCATGAAGTTTATCGTTCTTAGCCTAGCCCTACTACTTTGGGTTCAGTCCAGCGCAATGGCCTGTGGCGGCTGCAACAAGAGCAAAGCTGACAAATCGCCTCAAGCAACGGCTCCGACCAGTACCATTTCAGCTAATGCGAACGCTCCGGGCTCCACTCCGGCTCGCGAAATGGGCGCACCTGTCATCCGTGGTCTCACGTCCAACCAACAAACAACGCGAGCTTTCTCATCAAGCTTTTTTGATTCCGTCGGCGAGCGGCTTCCAACAGCACGCCGACCCCGCGGTCTGGGGCAACGGGAGAGGGGTTTGCGGCAGGGCGGCGGTGCTTTGCGTAAGCCACGCTAAACTTTATCCACACAGCCATTTCGGTTATGCTTCCAGAATGAACCACCCCCGCATACAGATCGCAGGGGTCTGCGATCTTACGGAAGCCTTGATGCTTTCTTTTTCTGGGGCCGACCACTTGGGTTTTCCTTTGGGGCCCGGCATCTCCACTGAAGAACTAAACGAAGCTGAAGCGGCAACTATTGCAAACAAACTACCCAAATGCACTACTCCAGTGCTCATCACCTATCTACGAACGGCAGTTGAAGTACAAGCACTGGCTAATAAAGTCGGCATGGTACGCATCCAACTCCATGGAGACATCCCTCCTAGCGAGGTTGAAAAACTGAAACAGGGCGGCAGGTTCTATCTCATCAAAAGTGTTGTGATTGGGAAATTCAGCCCCGATGAGATCGTGTACAAGTACGATCCTTTTGTCGACGCGTTTATTACCGACACCTTTGACCCCGCGAGCAATCGATGCGGTGCCACGGGCATCGCACACGACTGGAACGAGAGCCGACGAGTCGTAAAAATGACAAAAAAACCCGTTATTTTGGCGGGTGGATTGCGGGCCGACAACGTCGCCTCTGCCATCGCCGCTGTGCAACCGGCTGGCGTAGATGTACACACTGGTGTGGAGGATGAAAATGGGAGGAAGGACGAACTGCTAGTCCGGGGTTTCATCAAGAATGCGAAACAAGCATTTTCCGAGTTCTCCGCAAATGGCTAAATACACTTGTCCCATGCATCCAGAGGTGATTACCGACCGGCAGGGCAGCTGCCCGAAATGTGGGATGGCACTGGAGCCCGTTGAGGTAAGTACAAAGGCAGGGCCAAATGAAGAATACCTTTCCTTCCTACGACGGTTTTGGGTTTCGCTCCCCATCACCATAGCATTGATGGTACTGGCGATGCGCCACATGGGAAGTGCCGACACATCCAGCTGGTGGATCCAGTGGGTACTAAGCACACCTATCGTATTTTGGGCGGGCTTCCCTTTTATTGAACGCGCATACCATTCCTTACACCATCTTCGCCCGAACATGTTTACGCTCATCAGTTTGGGAGTGTTAACGGCGTACTTCTACAGTGCGTGGGTAACTGTGTTCCCGCGATCTGTTGAAGGCGCAGCGGTGTATTTTGAAGCGGCCGCAATGATCACGGTTCTGTCTCTAATTGGACAACTCCTCGAACTAAGGGCGCGGGAGAAAACCTCTGACTCGCTCAAGCAGCTTCTGAAGCTGGCACCGGAGACAGCGCACATCCTTCGCGACGGCCAGTACAAGGACGTGCACATCTGCCAGGTGAAAGTAAACGATCTCGTGAAGGTACGGCCCGGTGAGAAAGTCCCTGTCGATGGCGTAGTTCAAGAGGGCAGCAGTTCAGTTGATGAATCCATGTTAACAGGCGAACCTCTCCCGATTAACAAGAGCCTCGGCGACGCTGTGACCGCGGGAACGTTGAACCAGCAAGGGGTTTTGATCTTCAAGGCCACTCGTGTTGGAAAGGACACCACTCTTTCAAAGATTGTTAAGCTCGTTGGGGAGGCACAGCGCAGCCGCGCTCCAATTCAGCGGATTGCCGATCAGGTTTCCGAATACTTTGTACCAGCGGTTGTTGGGATTGCAATTTTGACCTTCGTCATTTGGTACGCTGTTGGACCGGAGCCTCATCTATCACACGCCCTGGTAAATGCAGTGGCAGTACTCATAGTGGCTTGCCCGTGCGCACTTGGGCTCGCCACGCCTATGTCTGTCATGGTCGCTACGGGCAAGGGTGCTGCGAACGGAATTCTATTCAAAAATGCTGAAAGCCTCGAAGGCCTAGCCAAAACCACGGTACTAATCGTTGACAAGACAGGCACGCTTACCGAGGGCAACCCGTCTGTACACAACATAGAGTGCGTCGCAAATTACGATGAGAGCTCTGTTTTGCGCCTGGCTGCTTCACTGGAGCAACAAAGTGCGCACCCAATCTCGAAAGCCATCGTCAAAGAAGCGATCGATCGCGGGCTAGAGCTGCAAGCTTGTGAAAAGTTCCAGTCGGAAACCGGCAAGGGCATCTCCGGCATAGTGAATGGCGAGAGCATTTTCGTTGGCAGTGAAACGTCGATCCAAGAACATGGGTCAGAGCTTCCCGCGGCAGAGAAGTTTGGAGACTCAGGTCCTGGTACTAGTCATGTCTATGTGGCCGTGAACAATCAGGTGGTTGCTCGCCTAAGTATCCGCGATTCACTTAGACCGAGTTCCAAGCAGGCAGTGGAAGAGTTTAGGAAGAGAGGGCTGAGAGTCATTATGGCAAGCGGAGATCGCCGCGAATCAGCCGAAGCTATTGCGAAAGAAGTTGGCATTGCGGAGATCTACGCCCCTCTACTGCCCGAGGAAAAAAGCGCCCTAGTCAAAAAACTAAAGGAGGCTGGAGAAACTGTGGCCATGGCAGGAGACGGCATCAACGATGCGCCGGCTTTAAGTATTGCCCAAGTCGGAATCGCCATGGGTGCGGGCTCCTCCATAGCGCTTGAAAGTGCGGGAGTTGCACTGATGCGAAATGACCTCTTCCATCTCGCCCAGGCCTATGTGCTTAGTCAGAAAACCCTAGGCAATATTCGACAAAACTTGTTTTTCGCTTTTTTCTACAACTCACTAGGCGTGCCGATCGCTTCTGGCATCCTCTACCCTGCCTTTGGATTACTTCTGAGCCCAGTATTTGCAAGCGTAGCAATGAGCCTCAGCTCAGTCTCTGTAATTGGAAATGCTCTGCGGATACGATCGATCAGGCTGCCTGTGGCCTGAAAAGGATAAAAGTGCAATCGTCAGGTTTAGACGGGTGAGTTCCCGTTTCGGCGATCATCCGCTGATGCACATCGGAAGATAGTTGGTTCATAACATTCTCGAGGTTGCCCTTGCGGGCACGCTCTATTATTTCCTCGGTCAAGAAATTGTCGGAAAGCCCATCCGTTGCAAGAAGCAACGTGTCTCTCTGTCCGAGTTTCAGGCTGGGTCCAATTTCAATACGCATCTCCTGCGATCCAAGCATGTTGGATATCAAGTTGGAGTCTGGATCGGACAGAGCTTCACGTTCGTCCATCGCTCCCCCCTCAACCAAATAACCAACAGGAGAATGAGGTACAGTTTGCCACTTCGTTTTGCCTTTGAGCCCGAAAAGAAGAATCAGCGAATCACCAACATGGTACGGACGGATTTGATCTTGGCTGACCTCCGCAATGGAAATCGTCGTGGCCGAGCCTTGGCCCAAGCTGAGGATTCGGGTATTCGCCTCCTCTATTCCATTCAGGATGGCATCTCGCACCTGCAGACCGCTCTTTTGCCCCTTGTCGAGTGCCTCATCAAGCGCTTGCATCGCCACTTCAGACGCCTGTGATCCCTTGGGAAGTCCGCCTACCCCGTCTGCTACCGCTAAAACTACCGTACCATCGCCATACGAAAACAACCCTGCGGCGTCTTCGTTCTGGTGCTTCGGACTTTTCTCAGGGGATCGCGTAGAGTAAACGGCTATCTGGCCAAAAGGGAGCTGGATGACCTCACCTACATGCATCTCGTCATCAAGGTAGACTTTCTTGACGAGGTCTTTTGTTTTCCAGAATAGCATGAGCCTGTGCTACCAAACCATCGTTTCCAAATATCGTCGGAGATGCCCGGCCGTTGGAAATTTCTTCCAAATTAGCCCAATCTTCAGACCACAAATGATCTCTTTCACCTGAGGCGGAACTTTTGAGTACGCACGCTTTCCGCCCAAAGTCTCATGAAACACCCGGATCATCGCCACCACATCGTCACGAATATTCTCGGGGCGAGGGGCTGCCCAGTGGAAAAAATCCAAAATCTTCAGATCGAAACCCAAGCCTTGGCGCCTAATAATAACGTTCTCCGAATGCAAATCTCCATGGTACTCACGCGCCTGATGTATCTGCTCCATCCCTCGCGCCAGAGCATGTAGCAGGTGCAGCGCCTGAAAATAGTGCATGCGCTGGCCCTTTTGCCGCTTTAGGAAACTGGCAAGCAGCTCACCTTCTACATATTCTGATATAAGTGCCGTCACGAGAGAGCCGTAATGATAAAAACTCTCCATCGTGTGGTACTGAATCAGAACCGGGCACTCGCGCAGCTTATGGAGTTTTTTTGCGTAAAACTTTAGAACCTTGTTGCGCGGATTGCGATGGGGGAAAAATATCTTTGCCGCACGCAGAATACCAGTCTCTATCTCCCGGATCAGGTAGACTTCGGCTTCCCACCCGGCCCCCAACTGTGAGATCACTTCATATTTTCTGGAGAAGCGGCGTCCAGGAGGAAAATTAAAAGCTTCTATTTTTCGTGGTTTGGTTTTTTTCTTTTTCTTTTTTTTCTTCTTTTTTTTCCTGGCGGGCTTACGGCGTTTCAGTTTCTTCTTCTTCTTGACTCTCTTCTTTTTCAGTCGTTTCTTTTTCTTAGGCTTTTTCCTTTTCACACGGGCGCGGCCGCGGACGCGTCGCACTCTGACTTTCTTGCGCTTCTTCTTGCGCCGTTTCTTCTTCCGCACGTTTTTTTTGCGGGGCTTCTTCTTCAGTCTAGCCATAGTTGTTTACGTAAACCCATTGGAAGTTAGTCCAGAACGTCGAAGTTCTCAACCACGAGTAAGTTTCCCCAAAAGAGGAACTTGGGGGTTTTCTTTCCCGTTACCCGTACAGCGAGTTTCCCTGCTGCTCCGGTCACGCGGCTAAGGAGCAATGCGTTATCTACTACGGAAAATTCCTCTCCATCTTCACGCGTAAAAACAAGCGTACAAGACTGCGCACCTGGCTCCTCACAGCTAACGGTCCCCCTCCATTGGATCATCGGGAGCGAGGGGGGCGGACTTAAGAGGTAGCGTGGGTGCCGATCATAGCTAGGCGCAAAGCCCACCACGGGCAGCAAGAGGGCGAGAAACACCGCCCACCAAGCAGCCCGAGCCGAAATTGATGCCTTGCGGCACCCTTCAATAATTGAACGCCAAAACGACCCCACCCCTCTATTGTAGGGTCGCAAGTGGTAGCAAAAATACACCGCACCATGAAATTTCCATCATATAGCGCCCAAGGGGCATTTTTCTAACCCCCTGGAATCGCTCAATTTCGCCCTGAATCGCTTCGCGGCGGGGCATTGGCAATGTTTGTGCAAAGCGAACCACTGGGCACTCGGAGAGCCGTGGGGTCGCCGAGCATCGTGTTTTGAGGGCAGTGAAATGAAGGGCTCCGGCTCTACATTAAATATCAAAGCGATCATCTTTCTCTGGGCGGTCTTGTTCATCGTAATGATCCTCATGTTGTCCTGCGCACGGGCGGACCACAGGCATGCCGTACGGAGATCCCAGAAAGCCCCGGCTTTGGTAAAGTGTGTACATGCCCCACACCTACCGCTTGCTACTTCTTAGTTTGTTCCTAGGGACTTCTTCACTTGCCACTCCGCATAAGGCATGCGCCGATAAAGAGGCGGATATCCGAATCATTGTCTCCACCAATGTAGACGGCCCAGAGTCAGTAAAACAACTGCACGCATTAGTATCCTCCACAACACCACTGCCCATTCACGCTAGGAATTCTGGGCCATCGGTGAACTTAGTTTTGAACAAGATCCACTCCGGGGATTGTGTTCAATACGAGCCACAAGAAGCCGCAGAGTTCTCGTTACAGTTCTCGGAAGAAGGCAACTTGTTCAAAAGCCTAGGAAAAATCTTCGGGGTAGGGAACTCTATCCAGAAGCCAAAACTCGTACCTGTTGTGTATTGGAAAAAACAAGATGAGTCGCGCCACTTCGGCCTCATGGATCTCAAAAACCTCGAAACACTCCACGATGTCACGACACGGGAAACCCCCATTAAGGAACTCCTCGCCTACCCGACGGACAAGAGATTTACCGTGCTCTACGTTCTGTGCCCTAAGGACCGCAAGGCGGTTTGTCACCTTGAGATCCGCCACAAAGGAAAATGGGTTAACGATCCAAAAAGTGGCAAGCGCCTACGCTACCCCGTTCTCGGACGTTCCAATCGCAACGGCGACTTGAGCCAGCGGATCCTTTTTGGCGGCGACACTCCGCAAGGCATCTATTACCTATGGGGCACGATGTTCACGGCAGATCCCGTTTTTGGAAATGAACCCCGAATCGATTTGGACGCGAACATGCCGCCAGTCAATTCTTACGTCTACGAACTTAACTCGCCAGTCCTCGATGGACTTGTCCCGGAATCCGCAAGAAAAGATTATTGGATACATGAATGGCCATTGGCGTATAAGTTGGGACGATCTTATCTGCGGATCCACACCAACCCCGAAATAATGGGGAAAAAGTCGGCTGCGGTGGCTCAAGAAGACAGCCTATTTAACCCAACTCAAGGTTGCCTTAACGCCGGCCCGTCCATGAAGGGCCTGCTCGAAACGCTAGTTCGTCTCGGGATAGTCAGAAAAGACCAAATTCACACTCCCGAGCCCGCAACCTCTCCTACCCTAGGCTGGAAAGTCATCCCGAAAATCGGAAATGTCTTTCTTATTGTGCGCGATTACTAATTGAAGCTCCCGTTTGACTCATTTAGCTAAGGTAAATAGTGTTATACTGTTTTTACTCTGAAAGAGGTCTAGGGATGAATTTATCTGGTTTTACGCGGAAAGCTGTTCTACTTACTTTTGTACTGTCTTTAACCGTTTTTAGCGGATGCGGGTACAACGCACTGCAAGGCCTTGATGAGGATGTAAAAGCCTCTTGGGCGGAAGTAGAGAATCAATACCAAAGGCGATCCGATCTGATCCCCAATTTGGTTTCAGTAGTAAAAGGCTACGCTAAGCATGAGAAAGAAACCTTAGAGGCAGTGATCGAAGCCCGTGCAAAGGCGACTCAAACAAAGGTAGAGGTTAAAGATCTCTCCAACGCTGGAAGCTTTGGAAAATTCCAGCAAGCCCAGGACGCGTTGAGCTCTGCTCTTTCCCGACTCATGGTGGTCGTAGAGCGGTACCCAGATCTCA